>JAGVZT010000047.1:0-61042 GCA_018302335.1 Candidatus Woesearchaeota archaeon
GCGCCGCCGGGAAGATATATAAGGGGCAGAAGCGGAAGACGCGGCATGGCCAGCATCCGCGCGGCGCTCTGCCAGACGAACCCGGTCACGGGCGACCTGGCCGGGAATGTCCGGGGCATCGTCGCGGCGATGCGCAGCGCGTCCGGCGCTGACCTCGCGGTCTTCCCTGAACTTTCGCTCACGGGGTATCTCTGCAGGGACCTCTTCCTCGAGCGGAGCTTCCAGAGGAAAGCCGCCTCAGCGCTCCGCAGACTTGCCGAGAAGAGCAGGTGCCATCCCCGCACGCATTTCATCGTCGGGACCATCATGCCCTGCCGCGCGCCCGAAGGCCGCTTCCTCTCCGGGGGGTGGGGAGACGATGCGGTGAAGCGGCTCCAGAACGTCGCAGCCGTGCTGCATCAGGGCCGCATCGTGGACACGGTGGCGAAGACCCATCTCGCGACCTACGACATCTTTGATGAGGATAGGTATTTCCTTTCAGGAGAGCCGAAGGCGCTCTCCCTTCCATTCCCTCATGGTGTCCGGAGAGCGGGTATCTCGGTGTGCGAGGACATCTGGTGGAGCGATGTCCCTGAGGCCCAGGTGGCGCAGGGCGCCGAGCTGCTGGTGAATCTCTCCGCATCGCCTTTCCATGCGGGAAAGGATGTCCTGCGGCAGCGGCTCCTGTGCCAGAGGGCGCGCCAGCACCGTGTCCCGGTGCTCTACGCGAACGCCGCGGGAGCGGAGGACGAGGTCATCTTCGACGGAAGAAGCTATGCGGTGAGCGCCTCCGGGAAGGTGCTCGCCCAGGCCCGCGCCTTTGCGGAGGATGTGCTGCTGGTCGATGTCCCCCTCGGCCCATCCGCGAGAGGCAGTCTTCCGCGGCGCGCACCGCGCATCGCGGACATCCGTGCAGCGCTGGTGCTCGGCATCCGGGACTACTGCAGGAAGAACGGCTTCTCACGCGCGGTGCTCGGCCTCTCCGGAGGAGCTGATAGCGCCGTGACCGCGGCCCTCGCCGCCGAGGCCCTCGGTGCCGCGCAGGTAGAGGCGCTGTTCATGCCGTCGGAGCACACCTCCGCGTTGAGCGAGCGCTGCGCGCGGGAGACTGCGCGAAGACTGGGCATCGCTCTTCACGTCGTTGATATCCGACGGCTCTGCGACGCCGCGCAAGACGCGCTTCCCGCCAGGGGCATCGCAGCGGAAAACCTCCAGGCGCGCGTCCGCGGCACGTTGCTCATGACGCGGAGCAACGCGACAGGGGCGCTGGCCCTCGCCTGCGGGAACAAGAGCGAGCTCGCGACGGGATACTGCACCCTGTACGGGGACCTTGCAGGCGGACTTGCGCCGCTGGGCGACCTCTACAAGAGCGGCGTCTACGCCCTTGCGCGTCATCTCAACATTCCCAAGGTGGTTATACCGCGCGAGGTCCTGACGCGGCCGCCCACCGCGGAGCTCCGGCAGGGGCAGACCGACCGGGACACGCTGCCGCCGTATCCTCGACTGGACGCGGTGCTTCGCGCTTTCGTGGAAGGGCGCGAGACACCCTACCCTCACCGGCCGGAAAACAGACAGGTCATCAAGATGCTCCGCAGGAGCGAGTTCAAGCGGAGGCAGATGCCTCCCGCGCTGCGCGTCAGCGTGAGGTCGCTCGCTGCGAGGAGGTATCCGTTGCGGGCCCTATAGAAACTCACCGGCCGCAGTCCTCAGCGTATCCGGCATGCCGGCGGAACACGTCCGGCATTCCGACCGAGAGACTAGAGTTTCACAGCTGCGCTAGAGGTCCCCATACAGGCGGCGCCCGTCCGGGAGCCTGCCCTGCTTCGCGTGGGCCAGAGTGTCGCGCAGCTCAGGCTCGTCCATGTCCAGCGAGCCTGCGTGCAGGTCTTCCATGAGCCGCCAATCGATATAGCTCTGCTCTCCCGGGAGCATGAGGGAGTATGAGCGGAGCAGCGCCACGGGCTTCTCTGCCATGAGGTTGCTCGCGTTGCGGAGGTGGAGGCTACGCTCGACGACGCGGGAAAGGGCTCCCATCTCGGTGAACGCATTGCGCACATACGCCGCGGTGGACTCCATCTCCTCCTTGCCTGGATGGAGGATTCCTGACATCAGCTCTGCCCCCAGACCCCAGATTCCCATGGCGAGCCCGATGGGGGCCAGCGGAGGCACCACGATGAGACCCGCTCCGCCGACTGCGGCACCGAACCCGCCGGCAAACATGTAGTTGCTGGCGCGCGCCCGGAACTGGATGTCGAAGGACCAGACAAGTTCCTCCGAAGAGTAGCTAGGGTAGGTCCCCATGGCCCCCAAGGTCTCCGAGAACTCCTCCATCTCTGCCATGTACTGCTTGGCGTTCTTGTACCAACGGAGCAGCCTGAGGAAGGTCTTGCCCGTGGGCATCAGGGCATCGTACTGCTCGGCAAGCTCCACGGCCCGTCCGGCGGTGGACGCCCTGCCGTGGAAAGTGTCCCGGAGGAGCGTATGCCTCTCCAAGACTGGTTCGAGGGCAGCGCGCTCGCGGACGATGCGCGCCTCGAGATTGTGCGTGTCCCCCATGGTCCCGGGGGGTGGGCGGGCCAATAAAAAGCTTCGCTCGGAGCCACGGAAGCTGAGAGGGCGAATCGGCCGCCCTGCGGAGAATGCCCGCCCTTCCGGTGGGGCAGCCCGGAACTCATGCGGCATTGCGGCCGGGTCGTTCAGAGCACGACCATCAGCGCAAGGCTCCCGAGGAAGAGCGCTGCGAACGCGCGCTTGTCCCAGAGGAGCACCTTGAGTCCGTCGAAGCTCCCGAAGGGCAGCATGTTGAAGAACGCCAGGAAGATGTTGACCGAGGCGCCGTAGGCCAGGAGGGATGCGGCCGGTAAGAAAACGGCGAGAGCGGAGAAGAGCAGCGCCAGCGCGATGTTCACCAGCGGACCTGCGGCGGCGATGCGCCCGCTCTTCTGGTACGTCACCGCGCCAGAGATGAACACCGCTCCTGGAGCGGCGAACAGGAATCCCAGGAAGGAGGAGAACACCGCGATGAGCAGCATGGTGTCGAAGCTCTTGAAGCGCGCGACACAGCCGTAGCGCTGCGCGACGAACTTGTGGCCGAGTTCGTGCAGCACGAAGCCGATGCCGACCGTCACCGCAGCGGTGCCCATCGCGCGGAGCAGCTCACCGGGAGACGCGGTGAAGAGGCGCGTTCCCCCAAGGAGCAGCACCGCGAACGCGAAGCTTATCGCAGCCCATGCCTTGGCGATGTCCCGCAATTCTTCCCGGGTGAAGGTCTGGAAGTCCACGCGGCAGCGAGGCATCGCCGCCTTCAAAAGGGTTCCGGTCGAAGGAGAACGCTGGAATAATTATCCATTCTGCAGTGATAAAATTTATATAATATTTTACCTAACCTCAGGTATATGGCACATCCGTATGAAGGCCGGGACGCGTACGCTCCACGCGATGCGGAGCCATCCTATCGTCCCCTTTTTGCCGTGCGGAAGCCGACCATCGTGCTCGGCAAGCCAACCCTCGACCAGAAAGTCCGTGAGGCGCTCGAATCTCTCGGCCTCGCCCCCCGCGAACGGGTTCCGGTGCGCGTTCCTGCACGTCCCAAGCGCTGAGCTACGCTCCCAAGGCTATCACTGCGCCTCCGCCGACAATGAGCGCCGTCGCCAGCCCCTTCTGGAGCAGTTGTCCCGTGGTGTGCGACTCGTTCAGCACCGTCGGCGCCACGACCGACACTCCCGTGGCGATGAGGAGGATGTACAGCGGTTCTATCGCTCCCAGGGCGGCGACATAGCTGACCTGCGTCAGGCTCGCCGCGACGAGATGGGTCATGATGGCGAGGAGCGAGATGCTCTCATTCCCCATGACCAGGAGGATGGTGCGGTTCCTGATGATGTCCGAGAATACCTGGCGGGTGCCTTTGCCCAGCAGGAGCAGGGAGAGCACCAGCCCGTAGGTGATGAACTGCACCGAGAAGACATTCCAGTAGCTCAGGGAGCGCAGAGCCCATTTCTCCACGACGGCCTGCGCGCCGAAGAGCACGGCGGCGAGGACCACGAGCCACGCGGCTGGAGAGAACGAGAGCTTTCCGAGGTCCTTCACCGATATCAGGAAGGCTCCGGCGATCATGGCGAGCGTCGCCAGGTAAAAATGCCCGGAGAAGGAGGCGCCGAGCAAGAGCGTCTCCAGCACCGCGGCGACCACCGCGAGCAGGTAGAGCAGCGGAATCACGCGGGAGACCTCCTCCTTCTGGAGCGCGGCCAGGTAGACCACCACCGCAGCGGCGAAGAGCAGGCCGCCGCCGACCGCAGGCAGCAGCGCGCGCGGCTCCATCGTCTCCAGGGGATAGGCCAGCAGGAGGATAATCGCGTAGAGCCCGAGAGCGGCGCCGCTCGCGACCGCGAATGCGAACGGGCTCCTGATGCGCTTGTCAATCAGGAACTTGTCGACCGTCGCGACGAGCGCGAAGAAGAACGGGGAGAGCAGGGCGAAGACAATCCAACTGGCCACGATGCGGTGGGGGACCGCAGGCTTAAAAATATGCGCGTGGCAGACGTCCCCCGGCCGGAATGCCGCGCGAGGTCTGCGCTGTCTCGCAGGGCGGACATTCTCCGCAACGCGGCCGAAGAAACTGAGGGTCTCTCTGGAGCCTCAGCACGCGCAATCTATAAATAGTCCGTCCCCGGCTGGAGCGTGGGGTGATTCCATGCGGAACGAGTTGAAGACCGCGACGTTCATCTATTCCTTCAACGAGGGCAGCAAGGAGATGGCCGCCCTCCTGGGCAACAAGGGTGCGCACCTCGCGGAGATGACGCGCCTGGGTCTTCCCGTCCCGCCTGGCTTTACCATCACCACTGCTGCCTGCACGCATTACGCGAAGAGTAAGTCCCATCCCGCCGGGCTCAGGGAGCAGCTCTCCGCCGCCCTCGCCGCGCTGGAGAAGAAGACCGGCAAGAAGCTCGGGGACGAGAAGAGCCCGCTGCTGCTCTCGGTGCGCTCCGGCGCCGCGGTCTCCATGCCCGGGATGATGGATACGGTGCTGAACATCGGCCTGACGGAGAAGACCCTCGCAGGACTCATCGCGGCGAGCGGCAACGAGCGCTTCGCGCGGGACTGCTATCGCAGGCTGCTGCAGATGTTCGGTAATGTCGTCCTGGGCATCAGGCACGAGCAGTTCGAGGCGCTGCTCTCGGCGAGGAAGAAGCAGCTGGGCATCACGCTCGACACCGGCCTGAAGGCGGCCGACCTGAAAGCCCTCACTGCGGAGTATCTCAAGCTCATCGCGAAGGAGACCGGGAAGCCCTTCCCGCAGGACGCGAAGGAGCAGCTCCTCCTCGCGGTGAATGCGGTGTTCGGGTCCTGGGGCATCCCCCGCGCGCGCGCCTACCGTGACATCCACGGCATCTCCCACGACCTCGGCACCGCGGTCAACGTGCAGAGCATGGTCTTCGGCAACTTCGGCGACGACTCTGCGACGGGAGTGGTGTTCACCCGCGACCCCTCGACCGGCGAGAACGGCCTCTACGGAGAGTACCTGCCGGATGCCCAGGGTGAGGACGTCGTCGCTGGCATCCGGACGCCGCAGCCCATCGCGAAGCTCGCGAAGGAGATGCCCGCCGCGTACAAGCAGCTGGACGGCATCGCGAAGCGCGTCGAGCGCCACTACCGCGAGATGCAGGACATGGAATTCACCGTCGAACGCGGCACGCTGTACGTGCTGCAGACGCGCTCGGGCAAGCGCACGGCCCAGGCCGCGGTGCGCATCGCGGTGGAGATGGAGCGCGCGGGGATGCTCTCCCGCAGGGAAGCGAAGGCGCTCGCGAAGGGTCTCCCCGCTTCCCCGGGAGCAGCGACCGGCATCGTGGTGTTCACCGCGGAGCGCGCCGCGGAGCTCAAGGGAAAGAGGGTCATCCTCGTCCGTCCGGAAACAAGTCCCGAGGACATCCAGGGGATGCACGCCAGCCAGGGCATCCTCACCTCGCGCGGAGGGATGACGAGCCATGCGGCCATCGTCGCGCGCGGGATGGGCAAGTGCTGCGTGGTCGGCTGCGAGTCCCTGGAGATATCCGAGGAGCGTCGCGAATTCCGTGCGGGAGGTCAGCTGGTCAAGGAAGGCGAGGTCATCACCCTGAACGGCTCCACGGGAGAGGTCCTGCTGGGCGAGGCGAAGCTCATCGACCCCGAGATGGGCAAGGAGTTCACCACCCTGATGTCCTGGGCCGACAGCGTCAGGCGGCTGGGCGTCCGCGCCAACGCCGACACTCCCGTCGACGCGCGGAAGGCAGCGGAGCTGGGAGCCGAGGGCATCGGCCTCTGCCGCACCGAGCACATGTTCTTCGCGCCGGACAGGATTCTCGCGATGCGGGAGATGATCATGTCCCGCTCCACGGAGGAGCGGAGGCGCGCGCTGGCGAAAATACTGCCGATGCAGCGCGAGGACTTCATTGAGATATTCCGCGCCCTGGACGGAAAGCCGGTGACCATCCGGCTCCTCGACCCCCCGCTGCACGAGTTCCTCCCGGCTGAAGACTCCGAGCTTGCGTCGCTCGCGAAAGAGCTCCGCGTCTCCGAGGGCCAGCTGCGGGAGCGCATCGCCCTGCTCCGCGAGGCGAACCCCATGCTGGGCCATCGCGGCTGCAGGCTCGCGGTGACGAACCTGGAGATATGCGAGATGCAGACCCGCGCCATCCTGGAGGCCGCGTGCGACGTGACGAAGGGCGGCGGGAAGGCGTTGCCGGAGATCATGGTCCCGCTCGTGGGGCACGTCAACGAGTTGTCGCTCCTCAAGGGAGTCATCGAGCGGACCGCAGAGCAGGTCTTCAAGGAGCGCGGCAAGGTGAAGTACACCATCGGCACGATGATAGAGGTGCCGCGCGCGTGCGTCACCGCGGACGAGATTGCTGCCGAGGCGGAATTCTTCAGCTTCGGCACCAACGACCTGACCCAGATGGCCTTCGGATTCTCGCGGGATGACATCAACAAGTTCCTTCCCGCCTACCTGGAGAAGGGCATCCTTCCCGCGGACCCCTTCCAGACCATTGACCAGGCCGGTGTCGGCTCCCTGGTGAAGGAGGCGGTGGCGAAAGGCCGCTCGGCGAGGAAGGGGCTGAAGATAGGCATCTGCGGGGAGCACGGCGGGGACCCGAAGAGCGTGGCGTTCTGCCACTCAGCGGGGTTGGACTACGTGTCCTGCAGCCCGTACCGCGTGCCCATCGCGCGGCTCGCCGCAGCGCACGCGGCGCTTTCCGACCCCTCTGGGAAAGCGTAGAGCCGGCCGCACTGCGGAGAATATCCGTGGTTCCTGGGGCAATGCGGGTACTGCACTACACTGCGGCCGAAGGATGCTGGCAATGCTCCGGCCGGCAAAACTATTTAAGGCGCTTCCCGCAGGAGCGGACCGATGGTCCTGTTCAACGAGACTCTGGGCAGCGGCCTGGCGGAGATTTCCAACTCCAGCGCCGCGGCCTTCGCCCTTGATTACGGCAGGCAGCTGCCATCTCTCGCGCTGCAGGGCAACTTTTTCGCGCTCGTGTTGGTGTGCATCTTCGGATGGGTGCTCATGGTCGTCCTCAACAAGCTCACCGGGGTGCTGCTGCAGCTCATCCGGCACACGTTCGTGTTCATCATCACCGGCTTCGGGGCGCTGTTCTTCTTCCTGGAGTTCCGGAGGCGTCTTGCCGGCGGCCTGACCACCGAGACGCTGGTGTTCGGCGCCCTCGGCCTGGCGGTGAGTGTCGTCGGGCTGCTCTTCGCGGTCTATGCCGTCGTCATGAAGGTAAGGGAGGCGCGTTCTCCCTGGCCCAAGCGGAGCTACGACCAGGCCAACGCCCTGCCGGTGGAGATGCCGGAGGAGCCTGAGCCGCCGAGGAACCTCGGAGAGTTCAGCGACATCTTCACCAACGTCAAGGACACGAGCCTGTTCTCGGCGCTGGCCTTCATGGTGGTGGGGCAGTTTGGGGTGTTCAGCACCGAGACCTTCTCCGCCCCCACCGCGATGACCGGGTTCATCTTCCTTGTCGCATTCCTCATCGCCGCAATGGTCTTCATCCGGCAGAGCTACAAGCGTTACATGCTCGGGGTGACCCATCTTATCGTGACGTTCGTGGTCGGTGTGATTCTCTCCATCTTCCTCGGCTCTGCCTGGGCGCAGTTGCCCTTGACCACCCTGCTCTCGGGTGCATACTTCACCACATCTTCCCTCGTCGCGCTCATCAGCGGGATGGCGCTTTCCATCTTCGCGGGAAGCAAGACCTGAGGACGCATCCTGAGGGCCCCGGCCGCAATGCGGCAGGATATCCGCGTGGTCTCGCCGGCATACCGATGATTCTCCCCAGCGCGGCCGGCCATGTGCCCGGGCATTTCTCTACGGCCGGCGCGACGAAAGCCTTATAAAAGTGGTTCCCCAGCGGAAAGGCATGACTCTCCTGCTGGAGTTGCTCTTCTTCGTGCTGGCATGCGTGGTGCTGGTGAAGAGCGCCGGCATCATCGTCAATCACCTGACGCGTATCTCCTCCTTTCTCGGGCTGAACGAGTTCGCGATAGGGTTCATCATCATGGCCATCTCGACCACCCTGCCCGAACTCTTCATCGGCATCACCTCCGGGCTCCGGAAGGACACCGCCATCGCCCTCGGCACGGTCATCGGGAGCAACATCGCGGACCTCACCATCATCATCGGCGTGGTGGTCCTGGTCACGAAAAGCATCCGCATCCGGAGCCATATCATCCGGCGCGACCTCGTGTACATGCTCTTCATCCTCGTCCTGCCCATCCTGCTCATGCTCTGGCCGCCGACGTGGCTCAACGGCGCGCCAACGGAGGCCACCCTCTCCAGGGCCGAGGGGCTGCTGCTCATCCTCGTCTTCGTGTTCTACCTGTACATGACCATCCGACAGGAGCATTCCTTCCACAAGGAGATCCACCGCGCCTCCAGGCACGAGGCCATGTCGAGCTTCCTGGTCACCGCGCTCATGGCCGGCGCCCTCTTCGGGAGCTCCCACTTCGTGGTGAAGCACGGCCTGGTCATCTCGGCCGCGCTCAATGTGCCTCCGATTCTCGTCGGCATCTTCCTCATCGCCCTGGGCACCTCGCTTCCCGAGCTGAGCTTCCAGCTCAAGGCGGTGAAAGGGAAGCACGAGGAGATGGCGCTCGGTGACCTCATCGGGGCGGTCATCGTCAATTCGACCCTCGTGCTGGGCATCACCGCGCTCATCTCCCCCATCCATGCCAACTTCTTCATCTTCTTCACCAGCGCGATGTTCATGGTGGTCATCGCCTTCATCTTCCTCACCTTCGCGGAGTCCGACGGTGGCCTGAACTGGAAGGAGGGCATCTCCCTCGTGATGCTCTACGTCTTCTTCGTCATCGTGGAGAGCTACATCAAGACCCTGCAGTGATTTTTTTGTCCCACCGTGAGGGGAAATCCTTTTAGCGTCGGAAAGCCCTATCGCTTATATAAGAATCAGGGTGTCACACATGGTCTGCAGGTCGCACCTC
The DNA here is from genome assembly GCA_018302335.1 of Candidatus Woesearchaeota archaeon. Lineage (GTDB taxonomy): Archaea > Nanobdellota > Nanobdellia > Woesearchaeales > JAGVZT01 > JAGVZT01. Next base: position 9,460 of record JAGVZT010000047.1, read on the forward strand.
CCGGTGTTCATGGGTCTCGCGCTCGCCGGCCAGGGGTACCGCCAGGCATACCCGGCCGCCATGGGGAGCGCGTATCGCTCTGCTCCGCTGTATGGCACCGCCGGAGCGGAGCTGGAGCGACTTGCCGCTGTCCGCGCGGAGCGCACCTCTGTGGTGGGAAGCGTGGACCGGCTGCTCTACAATCCCGTCAGCGCCGCCAGCGAGCCGCGCTACACCACGTCCTATCGGGCGGCGCGGCCTTACGCGTCGCGGAGCCTCGAGGCTGCGGTGTCCTCCGTGCGCGTCGGCGAACAGATGGTCATCGGGCCGAAGCAGGAATCTCTCGAGGTCATCTCCCTCGATGCGCCAGGACGGATGCCTGAGCTTCCGGTGGACCCAGAGCGACCGATCGCAGCAATCCAAAAAAATCCGGAGCCTGAGTTCCGCCGGAAGCAGGAGGACCTGGCGCGGCGCATCCTGGAGGAGCTGCAGCGCACCTCCGCAGAAGAGATGGAGGTGATGTGAGATGTGCACGAGCGATGACGCAGAACGCAAGGTGAAGGCTGCGAGAGGCGACCCGGCCCAGGCCCGGAAAGAGCTTCTCGAGGCGGCCGAGATATATCTCACCCTGTCCATGAACGCCGACGGCAGGGAACGCGAGCACCTCGCGAAGGCCGAGGAGCTCTTCAGCGAGGCTCGAAAGATTCCCGTGCCCGAGCACGTGCACGCCCCTGCCGCGAGACGCGGGCTGACCTTCAAGGACATCGGGGGGCTGTCGGCGTTGAAGGAGGAGATACGCTTCAAGATCATCGAGCCCCTGCTCCACCCGGAGGTGTACGCGCATTACGGCAAGAAGGCAGGGGGCGGCATCCTGCTCTACGGCCCGCCCGGCTGCGGGAAGAGCCTCATCGCGGAAGCCACTGCCGGAGAGGCGAAGGCCGCGTTCTTCCACGTCAAGCCGAGCAACATCAAGAGCAAGTACGTGGGCGAGGCGGAGCGGAACATCGCGGAGCTCTTCCGCGCCGCTCGGGAGCAGCAGCCGAGCATCATCTTCTTCGACGAGTTCGAGACCCTTGGCGCCGAGCGCGGAGAGACCGCGGCGAACGAGCGCGGAGCCATCGCCCAGCTGCTGGCGGAGACCGACGGCATGGGCGCAAAGGGCCAGCAGGTCCTGCTGCTCGCGGCGACGAACGAACCGTGGAGCGTGGACCTGGCGCTGCAGCGCGAGGGGCGGTTCGGCGCGACGGTCTTCGTCCCCGCGCCGGACTCCGAGGCGCGGAAGGAGATATTCAAGATTCACCTGGCCGGGAAGCCCCTCTCCCGGGACATCCGCGGCGAGGAGCTGCTGGCCATGACCGAGGGTTTCTCAGGTGCAGACATCAAGGCGGTGTGCGAGAAGGCTGCGGACATCCCGTTGCGGGAGTACTTCCGCACCGGGGAGATGCGGCCCCTCCACATGGCGGATTTCCTTTCCGCGTTGAAGGGCCACCGCTCCGTCGTGGGACAGTGGCTGGCCAAGGCGAGGCGCGAGATGGGGAGCAGGAATGCGCTGGAGCAGTATCCCGAGCTTACTTGCGGAGCCGCGCCGTGAAGGCGTGGTACGCCCGCACGTACCCAAGGTACAGCAGCCCGAAGAGCCCGCTGAAGAACGCCCACCGTTCGACTCCGGAGAGGTCCACCTTGCCGAACCAGAGCGCGCTGGTCCCGGGCCCGCCGATGGTGAGGGATTCCCAGCCTTCCTGGCCGCAGAGCGCCCAACGGCCCGCGTGCGCGCCCTCGGGCGCCTGTGCGTACTTGCACGGCGAGAGGGGCAACAGCAGGATGACCGTGAACAGGGCCAGCGCGGCGACCGCGCCCGTGCGCAGGATGGGGTCCTCGATGAAGGATTCGCGCATACTCCTGCTTCGGGAAGCGGTGCTACTTAAGATTTGTGGTGCGTTCGAGCGCCAGGATGAGCATCGCGTGGCTCCACGCAAGGGGCGTGATGCTGGGCTTCCCGTGGGCCTGCTCAGGCAGGTAGGGCCACGTTGGCTCCGCGGAGCGCAGGACGAAGCGGAGCTGCTCCATGGCGTGGGGATGCTGGCCCGCCTCCTCCAGGACAATCGCCGCGAAACAGCTCAGCAGGGGCCATGGCCCCGCGCCGGTGAATGTGGGCGTGCCGTGCCCCATTCCGCCGCAATACACATCGCCAGGGTAGCGGACCAGTCCCCCGTCGCGGCCGCACTCCCGGAAGATGCTCTCCAACGTAGGGGACATCCGTGCATCGTCCGGCGGGAGGAGCTGAGCGGGCCACACCAGGCCGAGAAGGGAGCTGTCGGTCAGGGAGGAGACATCCCCTGCGGCGTGGGCATGCCGGTACTGCGACGTCTCGGGATAGGTCCTCGGCAGGGGGCCGCTTCCCGAGGCGTAGGCCAGCCCGAACATTCTCCGCATTCCAGCCGAAAGCTCCCGCCAGTCCGGCACGTTCTGGTGCGCGGGAAGCATCTCCGCAGCGAGGTCCATCGCCCGGATGCACATGGCAAGGGAATAGAGGTGATGCTCGCCTGGCTGCGCCGCGCGCTCCTCCCAGCAGTCATAGTGGGGAAGCGTGAAGCCACCCGCTCTCCCCAAGCTGGCATCCCAGTGGCTGACGAGCCCATCGGCCGCAGTGGAGACAAGTTCCGCCAGCGAGCCCTCCGGCGCGAGGTTCCAGCGCCTGCAGTGCTCTGCAGCCGCGATGATGACGCTGCCGTTCTGGTCCGGCTGGAACTGGCTGCACGTTCCTCCGATGTGGAGGAAGCTGCGCTCGAGCTCGGGGGCGAGATGGAGCTCCTCGCGGTTCAGGCCCGTGCCCCCGACGGTGCCGTTGACGTGGTACGCGGTGTGGAAGATGCCTGTCTCGCGGAAGCCCTCGGCGCGCTCAACGCACCAGGAGAAGAACCTCCGTGGAATGTCCCGCATGCCGAGGCAGTCAGCCGCCATGGCGATGTATGCCGCGTCCCGGGGCCACACCGCGAGGTAGTCCTGGCAGTCCTTGGGATAGACGGAGAGTCCGCTGTTCGCCGCGACGAGCGCGCCGTTCGGGAAGGCACTGGCGGCGATGACATCACGGCTGGCCCGGACAAGCTCCGCGACTCTTCCCCGCTCAGCGGCGGAGAAGGGCATCAGTGCCCACCGGAGAAGGCGCCCGTGAGCGGGACGGCGAGGAGCTCCTTGGCCATCGTGGGCTCGACGAGGCGCACTTCCTGGGGCGACAAGCCAAGCGCCTGCCTGGTCTTCTCGTCCACGACAGCGATGAGCTTGGACTGGCGCTCGATGATGGGCCACTGCTTCTTGTAGGGCTCGTCGCCGATGCCGAGGTCGTAGGAGCGCTTCCCCCGTGAGATGGTATCGAGGATGTCACGGTGCAGCAGGAAGGTGGGGATGCAGCGTCGCTTGTGCTCGCGGTTCCACCAGCAGCCGAGGTAGTAGACCTGCTCGCCATCCTCCATGGTGAGATGCACTCCCAGGAGTTCTTCTCCGACGAAGGCCGCGGTCCATCGCGCCTCCTTGAGGTAGAGGTCCATGCGCTGCCTCATGTCGCGCTTGGACTCCTTGAACTGGGCGACGAACCATGCGGACGCAGCCTCGAGGTCCCCGGGGCGGCCCTCGCGGAAGGTGACATCGGCGTTGAGCTTCGCGATGCGCTTCAGGTCCTTTCTCAGGTCGGAGTCCAGCGCAAGCTCCTCCTGCCGCGGCGGGAGCGCGATGATGTTGGTCTTCGCGTCCTCGTCGTCGCAGACGGTCCCGACGGGACTATCGCAGTGCACCGAGAACGAGACAAAGGGGAGAGGGAGCTGCCCGACGTCGCGCTCCTCGAGCCAGATGTAGGGGAGGTACCAGACGTCGCGGTGGGTCCAGTAGCTCACGTCGCGGGTGAGGCGCACCTTCCGGAACCGAAGCGGCATCGACTTGATGTCCATAGCCAGAGTGAACACCGATAGGAATAAAAAGCCTGCGGATTTTTTCCGGACCAGATGCATGCCGTAGGTGCGTGATGACCGAAGAATTCTCCGGGAAGACTCTCCTGTTCGTGAACTCCGGTTCCAGGAAGAAGGAATTCATCTTCCAGCGCGCGAAGGACCTCGGCCTGAAGGTCGTGCTGGTCAACTCCCAGCTGAGCTGGGAGAAGAAGTATGTGGACCACTTCATCCAGGCGGACACCTATCAGCACGGTGAGGTCCTGCGCAAGCTCCGCTCCTTCCTGAAGCAGGAGCGCTTCGACGGGGCAGTGACGTTCTGGGAGGACGACGTCCCGCTGCTGGGCGCGATATGCGAGAAGTTCAAGTTTCCCGGCCCCGACAGGGCGAGCGCCCGGCTCTCCAGGAACAAGTACGAGATGCGGAGCGCCTTCAAGGCGAACGGGACTCCCTGCCCGGACTTCAGGCTCGTGACATCCGAGGAGGAGCTCATCGCCGCCATGCCGGTGATAGGCTTTCCTTCGGTCATCAAGCCCGCATGGGGTTCAGATAGCGAGTTCGTCATCAAAGTCACCTCCGAAGAGGAGGCGAAGCAGGTCTTCTCCTACGTGAAGAAGAACGCGACCCCGAAGTTCAATCCCATCTTCCGCTACAACGATTCGCAGTTCGTGTTCGAACAGTTCATGGAGGGCCACGAGGTCAGCGTGGAGAGCGTGACGCAGGACGGCGCGACGCACGTGCTGGCCATCGTGGACAAGGCCCCGATGCGCGAGCCGTACTTCATGGAGCGCGGGGACAGCGCGCCGACGCGCTACCCTGGCGACATGAAGAGGCGCATCGACGAGGCGGTGAAGCTCGCCCACGCCGCGGTGGGGGTGAAGAGCGCGGTGACCCACACCGAGGTGAAAATCACTCCGAACGGCCCGATGGTCGTGGAGATAGCGTCGCGCATGGGCGGCGACTACATCTGGGACTGGGTCAAGACCATCTGGGGCGTGGACCTCGTGGAGGAGAGCTTCCGCATCGCGTTGGGCATCCCTGTTCGGGCGGAGAAGCGCAGGGATCCCGCCTGCCACCTGGTGGGGCAGTACATCATCCCGGAGAACAGCGGCATCATCTCAACCATCCAGGGAGCGTCTGACCTGGGGAAGCAGCCCGGCATCCACAGCGTCTACCTCGCCAAGCGCGTCGGAGACACCATCCTCGTCCCGCCCGAGGGCTTCGAGACCGTGGGGTGGGTGGTAGCCCAGGGGGAGAGCGAGACCGAGGCCGAGCGCAACCTCTTCAACGCCGTGTCGGCGCTGAAGGTGGAGGTCATCCAGTTCAAGCCCACGAGCAGCATCGGGAAGACGGTGCGGCCGAACAAGTGGAGCGCAGCGTCCCTGAACCGGCGCGAGATCCTCTCCGGGGCGCGCATCGAGCGCCTCAGGACCTTCACTCGGGAGGACGTGAAGAAGCTGAACGTGGGTATCCTCTGCAATGTCTACGACACCGGCGCAAATGGCACCGCGAGCGAGGTGGAGGCGGACCTCATGTCAGTGGGTCTGAACATCCAGAAGGCCCTGGAATCCCGGGGCCACAAGGTGACCTTCTTTGACATGAACGAGGACCCCATCCCCTTCATGAAGCTCTACCGCTCCAAGGTGGACATCCTCTTCAATGTCTGCGAGCGCATCAACGACTCCTCCCTCCTGGAATCCCACGGCGCCGCCCTGCTGGACATCCTGAAATACCCGTACACTGGCTCGAATCCCCTGACGCTGGCGCTCTCGATAGACAAGATACGAGTCAAGCAGCTGCTGGACTTCCACAACATCCCCACGCCGAAGTGGGACTACGCGTACAGCATGGACGACGACATAGATGAGGAGCTGCGCTACCCCCTCATCGTGAAGCCGGCAGACACGGACAACTCCATCGGCATCACGAACGAGTCCGTGGTGACGGACAAGGAGCAGCTCCGGGGCCAGCTCCAGAAAGTCATCGTGGACAACGGCAGGCCGGCGCTGGTGGAGGAGTACATCGACGGCGACGAGTACGACGTGAGCATCATGGGGAGCGAGGACGACGTGAAGGTCCTGCCGCTCTCGCGGAGCATCTTCGACGACCTGCCCCCGGGCTTCTGGCACATCTTCCCCTACGACGCGAAGTGGCATGATGGCACGGTCTACGACAAGATACGCAGCGAGCGGCCGCCGAAGATACTCAACAGGCTGGCGCGGCTCATCACGGAGATTGCCCTGGATACGTACAACATCCTCGACTGCCACGACTACGGACGTGTGGAGATACGCGTGGACAAGGAAGGGAATCCTTTCGTGCTGGAGCTGAACCCGAACCCGAGCATCAACCGGAATGACTGCGTCCCGGCGTGCGCGGAGCTGGTGGGGATGAGCTACGAGGACTTCATCGAGGAGATACTGTTCTCTGCCATCAAGCGCTACAAGGACAGGCCACCCTACTACCACTTGCAGAGCACCCAGGCGTTCTTCTGAGCTCGGGTGGGGACCGGCGGCCGCAATGGCGTCCGTTCTCCGCGCTGTCTCGCTGCTCTCGGTGCGAGCAAACGCTTAAGAGCGGCCGGGCGTTCCCTCCGCCGGGGGAGATGGCAACTTCGCTGGACTATCAAGGACTGAGCTACCAGCAGCTGCTCTGGAGCCTCATCGCGAAGGCCTGCTCCGCTGGCCTGAAGGCCGAGTTCTACGGAGTGCTGCGCTATCCGGAGGGGGAGTTCCCGCTGCTGAAGCTCTCCTCCATGGAGCACGAGAGGCTCGTGGTCGTCTCGGCGAACATCCACGGGGACGAGGTCGCCGGCGCGCTCACCTTCGAGCACCTCGGGGATATCTTCTCCTACGCGGATGCCCGGAAGGTGAGCCTCATTGCCTACCCCTGCACCAATCCCACAGGCTTCGACCGCCGCATCCGCTACAACATCCGGAACGAGATGGGGAACAACGATTTCCTGCGGTACATCCTCCCTGACGGCAGCGCGGTGGACGACATCGGCGAGGGGCGGGATTTCGTCGAGTGGAAGTGGTCCTCGGACGCATCACTGGGCCAGAAGCTCCCTCTGGAGACGCAGCTGCTGCATGAGGAGCTGAAGAGGCTGCCCTTCGGGTGCATCAAGGGTGCTGCGGACCTGCACCAGGACTGCTTCCTGGACTTCTGCGCCACGCACTATGGCAGCTATGCGTATGTCCTGGACAAGAAGGAGGAGTTGGCGCCCATCGCGCGGCAGGCTGAGGGCATCGTGCCGCTCCTGCGGAACACCCAGATCACCTCTGGCTACGGCACGGTCGTCGACGAGAACGGGCAGGTCATTGCCAACTCCTCCATCGGGCCGTGGACGGACGGGCATGGCTTTGTGAAGCGCCACGACGGCTCGCTGCAGGACCTCTTCCATCGGCTTGGCGTTCCGTACACCGTCACCGTGGAAACGACGGGAAATGTCCCGCTGGAGAAGTCTGTCGCGGTCAATCTCGCCTGGGTCCGGGGCATCATCGACCTCGCGGCGCGGGCGTAGGCTCTGCTGGTGAGCCGAAATCCTTCCGGAATCGGAACAGCAACCGTTATGAACGCTGCGTCCTGGCTTCATGACTGAAGCTTTTTACCGGCTGCGCGTCGGCCAATACCGTGTCATTCTGGACATTGCTGATGCGGAACTCATCATCTACGTCATCGAGCTTTGCCACAGCCGGGACATCTACGCCTGAGTCCAGCGCTCGCCGTCCCACGCGTACGGGACGCCGTCGAACGCGATTCTTCCGCCTTCTCTGAGGTCCTTGATGAGGTCCCAGTGGATTGCGCTCTTGTTGAGGCCGCCGTTCTCGTCATAGGCGCGGCCCAGCGCGAAGTGCGCGCTGCCGCCGATTTTCTCGTCGAAAAGGATGCGCTTGGTGCTGCGCTGGATGCCCGGGTTCGTGCCGATGCCGAGCTCTCCCAGCGTCCGCGAGCCGCTGTCCGTGTCGAGCATGGCGATGAGGAACTCCTCGTTCTTCGCTGCGCTGGCGTCGATGACTTTCCCGGCTGAGAACTTCAGGGTGACATCAGCGACCTCGCGCGCCTGGTAGACCTGCGGGAACTCCGAGAAGCGGATGATGCCGTCGACCGCGTCCTCCAGGGGCGCGGTGAAGACCTCGCCGCTCGGCATGTTGTGTGTGCCCGCTGAGTTTATTGCATTCCGGCCGGAGACTCCGAGGGTGAGGTCGGTGTCCTTGCCCAGGATGCGCACTTCGCTGGAGCGGTTGAGCAGGTCCGCGAGAGACTGCTGCGTGGCCTCGAGCTCCTTCCATGCGCGCATCGGGTCCTCGCGCTCGAGGAACATCGAGGCGTAGACGAAGCGCTCGAACTCCGGGAGGGACATCTCCGCATCCTGGGCGTAGGCGTCGGTGGGGTAGAGCGTCGAGGTCCAGCGGACTTTTTCGCTTCCGTCCGGATTCCTGCCCATGATGCGCTCGCTCACGGGTTGGAGAACCTTGCTTCTTGCGGAGACGCGGCCGGGGTCGACGCCCGAGAGCGATTTCGTGTTGGTCTCCGAGGCGACGTGGACGAGGACGTCTGCATGCTCCGCGTCGAACATCTCGAAGACAGAGCGCGCCATGACGTCGTCGCTCGCATGCTCGTAGTAGAGCGGCCCTTGCCAGCCGAAAGCAATGCGCAGGACGGGCTCCGCCCCTCGGCGCAGCACCGCGGCGTACAGTTCGCGGAGCAGCGGTTCCGCCACCGGCGTTCCGCGGATGAGCACGCGGTCTCCGGAGGCTACCGGCGCGCTGTAGTCGATAAGAAGCGACGCGTACCTCTCCATCAGGTCCATAACACTCACCCCGCGCAGGGGGGTGGCTGGGCGCTTAAAAGCGTTTGCCGGGCTTGGCGTCGGTCGGGCTAACCTCGAACCCTACCTGCTCGAGTCCGCCTGGCGCTCAATCTCGAGCTTGCGCGCGATGGCCAGGGAGTTGGCGTTCGACTGGAACGCGGAGAGAATCTCGTCAGCGAGCGCGTGCTCCGCGCTAACCTTCTTGTCGAAGCACCGCGTGTACGTGCCCTGGACGAAGAAGCGCAGCGCCACGTCGACGCGCCGCTGGGGAGCGCACTCGACTGCCTTCGGGTATCTCGCGCCGCCGTACTCAATCGAGATGATCTCCTCGCGCGGAGCGGCGTTCTCAATCGCCTTGACAAAGACTTCGAGGGGGTTCTTCTTGGTGCGTTGCTCGATGATGGTAAAGGCAGACTCGACAAGCTTGAGGGTATGGACCTTCTTCCCGGTGTTGTGGCCCGAGGAGCGGTTGTGCTTCTTTCCCTTGTGGCCAGGGACCATGAGCTTGCCTACCAGCCGCTCCACGATGAACGTCTTGGACCTGTGGAATCGCAATTTCGCATTTCTGCCGCCGGTGCTCGCGACCACGGAGGTCGCAAGGGAGATATAGTCCTTCAGCCCGGGGTCGGTGACCTTGATGCCTTCTGCGCTCCAGCGGTTGAATGACAGCACCATGTTCCCTGGGAGCAATCCCGGTGGCTTTTTAAAGGTTTCTCTGAGAAAGGTTTTAATACTGTCAGGACGCCCGGGAAGCCATGCCAGAGCCCGGCGACCGCGTCCGCGTGCGCACCCCGAAGGAGACGGTGGAAGGCCTGCTCATGCCCACTCCCGAGTACCAGGCGGACATCCTGGTGCTCAAGCTTGACAGCGGCTACAATGTCGGTATCGATAGGAAGACTCTTTCTTCGGTCGAGTTGGTGAGCAGTCAGCGAGATGCCCACGCGGCAACGCGGCCGAGAGAGCAGAAGAAAAATCTTCCTCTCATCACCGTGCTGCACACCGGGGGCACCATCGCGAGCAAGGTGGACTACAAGACCGGAGGGGTCGTCGCACGATTCTCCCCCGAGGAGCTCCTGGGCCTCTTCCCTGAGCTGGGGGACATCGCCCAGGTCCGTTCGAGACTGGTGCGCAACATGTGGAGCGAGGACATGCGCTTCCCGCATTACAACCTCCTCGCGGAAGAGGTCGCGAAAGAGGCGAGGGCCAGGGGCGTCATCATCACTCACGGGACAGACACCTTGCACTACTCGGCCGCCGCTCTTGCCTTCGCCCTGGAGAACATCAACATCCCCGTGCTCCTCGTGGGCGCCCAGCGGAGCTCCGATAGGGGAAGCAGCGACGCAGGGATGAATCTTCTGAGCGCCGCGCGGTTCATCGCGGCGAACACCGGCTTCCATGGCGTCGCGCCCTGCATGCACGCATCGCGGAGCGATGACGACTGCTGGATACTGCCGCCCTGCCGGACGAGGAAGATGCACACCTCGCGCAGGGACGCATTCCGTCCGGTGAACGCGGGGCCGCTCGCGCGCGTGCGCCATGGCGAAGTCACCATCCTCGACCGGAGCAGCCATCACTTCAGCCAGCCCGGCCCGTTCCGCCTTCGCCCCTTCCAGGATGTCAAGGTCGGCCTCCTGAAGGCCCATACCAACATGTTCGCCTCCGAGTGGCTCGCATACAAGGGCTTCCACGGACTCGTGGTCGAGGCCACCGGCCTCGGCCAGGCTCCGGTCAACGAGATTGACGCGGAGACGAAAGAGCACGCGAAGATACGCACCGCGCTCAAGGAGCTTCTCGCGGAAACCGTTGTCGCGTTCGCCCCCCAGACCATCTATGGACGCCTGAACATGGATGTCTACCAGCCTGCGAGGGAGCTGCAGGACCTTGGCGTCCTTGGGCACCTGTGCGACATGACGCCCGAGACCGCGTTCATCAAACTCGCGTGGCTGCTGAGCAACGAGCCAAAGCGTGTCAGAGAGCTTTACGCGAAGGACCTGCGCGGAGAGCTCAGGGAGCGCAGCGAGCCCGAGCGCTTCCTGGTGTGAGATGGCATCGACCAGAGCGACAAAGACTGCGCCACCTCGGCCGGATTTTTCGGGCAGTCTCCGGTGCGGCCTGGAGATTCACCAGCAGCTTGACACGGAAAAGCTCTTCTGCTCCTGCCCGAGCAGCCTCAGGGACGACCAGCCGGACATCCTCGTCGAGAGAGAGCTGCGCGCGTCAGCGGGAGAGGAAGGCGGAGTGGATATCGCCGCCGCTGCCGAGCAGGCGAAGCGCAAGAGCTACCTCTACCAGGCCTACAGCGATACCACCTGTCTCGTGGAACTCGATGAAGAGCCGCCCCATCCGCTCAACCGCGACGCCCTGGGCGTCGCCCTCCAGGTCTCGCGGATGCTCGGCATGGTCCCCGTCGCGAGCATCCAGGTCATGCGCAAGACCGTCGTCGACGGCAGCAACACCAGCGGCTTCCAGCGCACCGCGCTCGTCGCGAGGAACGGCGTCCTGAAGACCGCGCACGGCGATGTGACCATCCCGACCCTGTGCATCGAGGAGGACGCCGCGAAAATCGTCGCGCGGGAGGCGCAGCGGGATGTGTACAATCTCTCCAGATTGGGCATCCCGCTCATCGAGATTGCCACCGGGCCGGACATCACCTCGCCGGAGATGGCCCGCGAGGTCGCGCTCCAGCTGGGGATGCTTCTCCGCTCGACCGGCAGGGCGAAGCGCGGTCTCGGCACCATCCGCCAGGACCTCAATGTCTCCATTCCCCAAGGGGCGCGCATCGAGATCAAGGGCGCGCAGGAGCTGGACCTGCTCCCGAAGCTTGTCGAGATGGAAGCGCTTCGGCAGCGGAACTTGCTTGACATCGCGGCCGGGCTGCGCGACGCGAAAGCCGGCAAGCCCGTGGATGTCAGCAGCGTCCTCAAGAAGAGCGCGAGCAAGGTCATCCGGGCCGCGCTCGACTCCGGCGGAGCGGCGCTCGCCTGTCGCATGGAGGGCTTCGCCGGCATGCTCGGAAAGGAGGTCCAGCCGGGCAGACGTCTCGGCACGGAACTTGCGGACCATGCGAAGGTCATGGGTGTCAAGGGGCTGTTCCACAGCGATGAGTTGCCTGCGTATGGCATCACTGTCGAAGAAGTCGCCGCATTGAGGAAGGCGCTCGGGTGCAAGGAGCACGATGGCTTCATCCTCATCGCGGACGCGAAGGAGCGCGCGGAGCGGGCGATGGCCGCGGCGCTCGGCCGCGCCGAACAGGCACGCAGTGAGGTGCCGCGCGAAGTCCGCAAGGCGAACGAGGACGCGACAACGAGCTTCCTGCGGCCCATGCCAGGCTCCTCACGGATGTATCCGGAGACCGATGTGCGCAGCATCCGCGTCACCGCGGAGATGCTCTCTTCTCCCCTTCCTGAGCTGCTCTCATCGAAGGAAGAGCGCTTCGCGAAGCAGCTTCCGCGGGACCTCGCGCACCAGCTGGTCTGGGGAGAGCGCTGGCCGCTGTACGAGCGGGCGGCGCGGCGCTGGCCGGAGCTGAAGCCAGTCTTCGTCGCGGAGACGCTCGTTTCTGCGCCGAAAGAGATACGGAAACGCCACGGTTTCGACCTCGACGCGTCCGATGCGGATTTCGAGTTGCTGTTCGATGCGGTGAGCCATGGCACCATCGCCCAGGAGGCGGTCTTCGAGCTCCTCGTGCAGAAGGCGCAGGGCAAGCCTCTGGACATCGCATCCTTCTCGCTGCTGTCCGACAAGGAACTGCAGCTTAGGCTCAGGGCGATAGTCGCCGCGAATCCGAAAGCGCCTCTCAACGCCCTGATGGGCATCGCGATGAAGGAGCTGCGCGGCAAGGCGGACGGCAAGAGGATTGCGGCGCTGCTCCAGGAGTTCAGCGGGTAGGCCGCGCTGCGGAGAATATCCGGCAGCGAGGCCTTGCGGAACTCCTGCGGCATCGCGGCCCGTTCTGCGAGGCCCCATAATGCATAAGAAGCCAGCTTCGTTCCCTTGGGCCATGGGGACCCTCTTCGACATCTGCCGTTCAGAATTCGAGCGTCTCAGGCCGCTGTACGAGGAGCAGTGCGGCGTGGACCTCTCCGAGGTGCGGTTCCTCAATCCAAGGGAATTCGCCAGCCAGAGCATCCGGAATGAGAATATCCTGCCGCTCAAGGGGGTGAAGGCCCTCACGTCTGCGTACTGCACCGCGAGCTACCCCGCATGGTACGACGCAGGCCTGCCCGCCATCACGGTCAATGAGCGCGTGCTGCAGAAGCGTGACATGCCTCCAGCGTACGCCGTCGCGCACGAGCTCGGCCATGCGACCCAGGAGGCGAGGGCTCACCTGGACCCGAATTTCTACGGCAGTCTCTGGACCAAGGCAGCGAAGCGCGGCCTTCAGGAAGTCCGCGGCCTGCGTGACGCTCTTGACCTGGTGACGGAGGCGGGAGAATTCTTCGGGGAGGTCACCAAGGTACAGCAGATTCTCCTGGAGGGCGGCGCCATCGCGCTCCAGAGCGATTATCTCACCGGGCTCGACACGGCGCTCGCGGAGCACACCGCAGACGTGCGCGAAGCCCTGCTGGACAGCGCCATCTGGCTGCCCTTCCGGAAACCCGCTCTCTCGATGGAGGAGATAGGGAATCCCGCGGCGTATCTGGGGCGGGCCTGACTATTTGTCGTCCGGGTCCGAGAGGTCCATCCAGTCCGGCTCTTCCTCTGCTGGCGCAGCCTCCTCGGGTTCCGGGTCAGGAGCAACCGGCTGCGTGAAGACGGAGGGCACCTGCGCCGGGGGAGCCTGCGGTGCCTGGTAGCCAGGCAACCGCTCGCGGATGAGGCCGATGAGCGTCGGGAAGCCGCCCTTCTTCGAGGGGTCGTTCCTGTTCTTGATGTCCGCGTAGAGGCCGAGCAGCCCGTCCGCGCTCATGTAGGACATGGCTGCGAGATAGGCGTAGAACGCGGGCCTCCACTTTCGCGCCGCGCGTCCGAGGCCGAAGGTGCTGCCGGAGCGCGCCAGGCGCTCCAGGGTCATCCCAGCCTGGTACTCCTTTTGCTTCCCCTCGCTCTGCGCGCGCTGGAACAGCGCGAGGTTCTCCTCCTCGGTGCCCCCGAGGCTTTTCGCGTAGGATTCTGCGATGAATTCGAGGTCCAGCCCGGTGGCCTTCTCGAAACGCTCAGTAAGCTCCTTGAGGTAGTCGGTCATGTTTCCCCCCTCCGGTGCAGGGGGGGCGGGAAACGCAATATAAACCTATCCGCATGGCCGCAGAACGGCTGTTCCGTCAACGAGCCAGGAGCGCCCCGGCGAGCAGCCCGAGCGAGGAGCCAAGGAGCCACCCGACAAAGCCGGTCTCGAACCCGGAGATGCCGTAGCCGATGAGGAAGCCGAAGACTCCCACCTGAAAGCTTGTCAGCGCGGTGAGAATCGTGCCGCGCTCAAAAGAGGGCCTGCGGATGGAAGGCAGCACTCGCAGCGTTGGCATCCCGAGCATCCCGTCGTAGTACGTCTGCACCACTTCGTTCACCCCCTCTGTTCAGGGGTCCCTGCTCTGTCCTACCCTTCTGCATCCGTTGCCTCCGGTTATAAACGGGGGAAACGTCTATTTAAACATTAGGCTCCTGTTTCTGTACAGGCGTGCCACGCGTCAGCACCTGTGCGGGATAGCCTATACTGGCCCACCGCTCAACTCTCAGGAGTCGGTCGTGATGCGGATAAGATATGGTATCCCGGCGAAACCACCGGTACTCGCGCGGCATTGCGGCCGAACGCATCTCCCGCCTACGCCTTCGGGGGTTCTGGAGGAGCTGCCCGCGCGACGCCAAGCGCCTTCGACGAGGCGATCTGCCACAGCCCTTTCTCGTTCCTGTCCACGAGGACGAATTGCCCCTCCGCAAGGTCCTCAGCAAGGGACTGGGCGAAGAAGTAGCTGTCCGTCAGAGGGCAGAAGCACAGTGCGATGGTCAGCGGCGCGGTGAAGCCAGGAGGTGGGTAGTGGAGCTTGGTCTTCACGTAGACCCTCGCGTGGAACGGCCCGTCGGGAAGCTTCCCGATGGACAGGTCGAGGTCCTTCGCGGTGATCTCCGGGATGGGCTTCAGGTGGAAGCTCCTGCCGGAGTCCTTGCTCGCGTGCAGGAGGGTGAGGCAGTTGTACACGTGCAGCCCTCCGACAGAGAGGGCCATCGCGTAGTGCGGGTACTGGAGATTCTCGACCGCGATTTCCGATTCTCCCTTCGCCTGGCGGAGCAGCTCCACGACCTGGCCGAGCCCTGACGCTGCCAGGGCATGGCCGCACATCACCCCGCCAGAGAGGTTGGTGGGCAGCTTCCCCCCGGGAGCGAGCGCGCCCTGGAGGATGAGGTCCGAGACTCCGGTGACAGGAAGCAGCGCGGTGTCCTGCAGGCCATAGTACAGCACCGCGAAGAAAGCGTCGTGCATCTCCGCATAGGAGACCCTGACCTGGGTGAGGTCCACCATCTCCTTGAGCTGCTCCATGGCCATGAGCGTCGCGCGGCTCCGGTGGAAGCTCTCCCTCGCGGTCAGGGCAAGGGTGTCGGTGCCCTGGCCGTATCCGGCGACCTTGACCTTGACCTCGTCGGCCGGCGCATGCCTGGACGCCACGAGCGCCGCATAGCCGGAACTCCGCGGCGCGACGTCATACAGACGGAGCGGGGTGCTCACCGAGACGTTCTTGTCGCTGGCGAGATACTCCTCGACCGTGAATGCCTTGCGCAGCTGCGTCCGCGGATTGCGGCTCCCGTTCGTGTGCGCGAAGGCGCTGTAGTGCTTCATCGCCGGCGAGACCAAGGGATCCCTGCACACCGCAATCTCCGTCATGAGCGCGCCTAGCGCGGGCATGGTCAGCCCGTACTTCGCCTCCTCGGGATGGATGAGCGCGCGCAGCACCTCGATGCTGCGTTCCGAGGGAACGGTCCGCATCTGCTCAGCGGCGACGAGGCCGATGGTCGAGTAACGCTCCCCGAACGCGACGGACTGGATGCCCTCGTGCAGCAGCGCGGCGCCCGCAGAAGATGCCGCGAGATTCGCGTCTTCTGCGTATGGGGCGGGCTTGTGCGAATAGAACACCGGGATGCTCAGTCCCTTCGTGCGGAGGTACGCGGAGACCGCCTTGCACGCCTCGTCGGCGGAGACCCCGTTCAGTTCCCTGCCGTGCGCGCTGGTGAGTACGATGGCCTCGAGTCTCTTGCCCGGGTAGCTCTTCGAGAATTCTGCGAGCAGGGCCTCGGTTCCCTTGACGAAAAGGTCCTGAAGCGGCTCCTCGCTGTCCCCGACCTGGCGCACCCCGCACGACAGGTAGACGTCCGCCATCGTACGGGAGATGTCCCCTGCTTTTATATGGGTTTCTGCCGGGACGTCCAGAATGTCCGCGGTTCTCGGCCGCACTGGCGCGCGCTGTCCGCATGGTCTCGCGGTATGCCGGATATTCCCCGCAATGCTGCCGGGTCCCTCAACCTGCCGGCCGGAAATCCAGAGAAAGGCCCTTCACCGCTTCGGAGAGCGCGGCGCAGCTCTGACGGATGACCTCCCTCTCGTCCAGGGCGAGGTACGCCTCAAGGTTGTCCTGGAAGGATGCCGAGAGCCTCGCGTGCGCCTCGGTATACTTGGCCGCGATGTCCTCGGTCCCGTCGAGCGCAATCGAGGTGATTCCCGCCGGGCTGGCGATGCGGAACTCGCCATGCACAAGCGGATTCGCGTCTGCGAAATGCCGGAAGCTCACGAGGTCCCGCGCGCTGGGCAGGGCCAGCTCCGCTCCGAGGTAGCGATACGCGGCCTTCCGCAGGCCGGCCAGCGTCTCTGACGACGCGTCCCCGTACCACTCCTGGAGCCTCCAGCTGTCCTCGACGCTTCCCATATAGAGGGTGCGCATCACCTCGGGCTGGATGTGGTAATGCACATAGTCCTGCCCGATGTCCGCGATGAGATTCAGGAAGCCCTGCGTCGCTGTTCCGCGCTCCTCGTCGACGAACACGATGCGCTGCACCGGGGGATAGAGCCACAGCGCCTCCGGCAAGTAGAGCCAGAGCGATTCGAGCTCTTCCGAGGAGGCGAGCGCGCAAAGCTGTCTCTCGCCGTCTTCCTGGCCGAGCCGGACCGCGTGCGCCGTCTTATCCGAGGAAAGAGCGCCATCCCGAACGGGAAAGCTCAGCGGCTGCCGAGGGCCGTAGCCGCCCTGGACAAGCGCATGCCTGACGAGAAGCTCCAGGTCCCCCACGGGACGCGGGAACGCAAAAGGCGATATAAAGCTACCGCGCGAGCAGCGGCTCTCTCTCTGCGGCCTCGCGGACGGGGTGCTCGATGTCCCACTGGGCGAGGTAGAACGCCACGGTCTTCTTCAGCCCCTCCTCGAACGAGGTAGGCGGTCTCCAGCCGAGGAGTTCCTGGCAGAGGGAGCCGTCCCCGCGGAGGCACTTGACGTGGCCCCAGCGGTCGTCCACGTGGTCAACGTGCACCACCGCGCTGCGTTCGTTCTGCAGGATGCGCTTCACGAGTGTGCAGACGTCAAGGACGGTGTAGTTGACGCCGGTGGCGATGTTGACAGCGGTGCCGTCCGGCAGTTTCGGCGCGAGCCAGAGCGCCTCGCACGTATCGCGCACGAAGACCCAGTCGCGCCTCGCGAGGCCGTCCGCATAGACAGGCATGGACTTCCCGTCGAGGGCTCGGCGGATGAGCTTTGGGATGAGCTTCTCCTCGGTCTGGTAAGGGCCGTACTGGTTGAACGGCCGGAGCATCTTCACCGGCAGCCCGTAGGTCTGCCAGTAGGAATAGCACAGGCGCTCCGCTGCCACCTTCGAGGCCGCGTACGGAGAGTGCGGGGCGAGGGGATGCTCCTCGGACATGGGCCGCGGCTCCCACTGGCTCGTGCCGTAGACCTCGGAACTGCTCATGTACACCACGGTCATCGGATCCTTCCCGCCGGCCCGTTGCGCGTTCTCCTCGCGCGCGGCCTCCAGCACGTTGAACGTGCCGTTGACGTTGCTGTCCCAGAAGGGCCAGGGCTCCTTGATGCTCTGGTCGATGTTGGTCAGCGCGCCGAGGTGGTAGACGACATCATAGTTCTTCCCCAGGATGGCAGCCTTCACTGCAGCTGGGTCGCGAAGGTCCTGGCCGTACTTCCGGTCGAAGAGCGTGACCTCGGCAGGGGTCTGGGAAAGGAACTGGAAGAAGTTCGTCGCGATGAAACCGCTCCCGCCGGTGACAAGTACTCTCATTCCCCAAGCTCGTGAAGCAGGGACCCCTTTAAAAGACTTGCGATGGGACGGGTTTGGCAGAAAACTCCGTGTCTCGGCCGTCGTGCCGTAGGAGTTGCGGATGGCATCGCCGGCATGTAGGATATCCCTCGCAACGCGGCCGTCTCCGGCCTACGGAGATGATAGAATGCACGCCCCGGCGCTGCATTCCCGGTCCGCGTCGCAGGGCATCACGCGCGTCTTCCGCTCGTCACCGTTGCAGAACTGCTCCTCCACCTCGCGCGCAGAGCGGCAGACATCCGGGTAGGTATCTTCGTCCGATTTCGGGGGGCAGAAGGGGCAGTCGCGCAATTCCACCCTCGCCGCGGTGCGGGGGCTCTGTCCGGAGTCGCTGTCCCAGCAGAGCGGTTCGGTGTTCAGCTTGGCCTGCCGCGCCTCCTCGGTCGAGAGATAGAAGTCGGTGATGTCCCCGCGAGGCACGCAGGCCCCGAGGTAGCACATCTTTTGCGCAGGGCAGGGCAGCGCGAGCGTGACCACAGGGCCGTCAGCAGAGTCGCAGAGGAAATCGTACACCTTTCCATCATAGCACTCGTCCTGGTAGATGGTGTAGTTGCAGCTCTCGCACTGCTTGTAGTACACCCGGTCGCGCGCGTCTCCCGGGAAGGCGCTGAGGGTGGTGCGCTGCCAGACGCAGCGCTGCCCGCTCTCTTTCGCGACATCGTAGTACACCGAGGCGCTCATCTGCTCGCGCTCCCGCTGGACCTTCGCTGCTGCTCCTGGCTCAGAGGTGCATCTCCCCGCCTCGCAATGGGTGAAGCCGACCTCCTGGCAGTTCACCGAGCGCTCCCTCCGCACCGCGTCGCAGACCTGCTCCTTCAGGATGGCCGATGTCTCGCAGCTGTCCGCGGTTGCCTGCAGCGCGCAGGTCGGGCACTCCCGCACCTGCGCCTCTCCCGGGCGCTCGTAGCGTTCTCCCCCGTCACTGTCCTCGCAGACGACATGCTGCGCGAGCCACTCGCGCTGCATCTCCAGCACCTCGCCTGGCGCCTCGGCGCAGCGGCCGAAGGCGCACGCGCATTGCACCTCCTGGCTCGTCGGGTAGAGCTTTCCGGAGACCGAGCTTCCACAGCTGTACTCCTTCAGCGTGAAATCCGAAAGGCAATAGTCCTCCCGGCGCTCCTCGGCGCAGGAGGAGCAGTTCCTCGCGAAGACCGTGCCGCGCTCCTCGGGCTGGCCGAGGTCGCTGTCGAAGCACTCGGCGCCCTGGCTGCGCAGCGCGAGGATGTGCTCCGCCTCGGTGAATCCCTGCACGCTCGTCGAGCGGGAGGTGTTCCTGCTGCACGCCCCCTCGGCGCAGATGCGCCGCAGGGACGAGCAGTCGATGCCCTCCTCGACCAGGACTCCGGAGACACAGGTCCGCTCGACGAGGGTGAACAGGCCTGCACAGGAATCAGACAGGAGCTCGACCTCGCACGTGGAGCAGTTCCTCGCGAAGACCTCCTCGCGAACCAGCGCGTTGCCTGTCGTCCGGCCGGCACAGGTTCTCGGAGCAGTCTCCTCCACCTCGGCAGGCGGCTTCTCCTCCTCCGGCGCGAGGAGCACGACGCGGGGAGGATGGCTGAACCGCGCGCGCAGGCGCAGGAGCGCGATGCCCATCCGTTTGAACAATCCCGTCTCGTAGCGGAGCGTGCCGTCGGCGAGCGCCTCGCGCAGCCCCTTCTCCCCCCTCGCGAGGGAGAGCAGCGCCTTTCGGGTGACATGGACGCGCATGGTGCTGTCCTGCAGCTCGGAATGGACCACCTTCCCGATGCGCACGCCGTCCATCACGATGCCCAGGGTCTCTTCAGGACGCTGGCGCTCGAGGTGCTGTTCGCTCTCGTACACCGAGAGGGTGATGCGCTCGTCGTGGAGGGCGCTCTGCAACTCGGCCGGAAGGGAGTCCATCCCGTTCCACGCTGCGACGATGTCGTCGAAATCATCGGCGCGCGCGAGGGGAAGCGCAAGGAGCAGCATGAGGAGCAGCGGCAGTCTCATCGCAGCACCCTCGCGGTCTCTCTCGCGATTTCCCGCTCCTCGTCCGTGGGGATGACCAGCGCGGCGATGCGGGAGCTGCTCCGGGTGATGACCGCGCGGTTCGCGGGGTTCGCGCGAGGGCAGAGCCGCAAGCCCTGGTGCCGGAATCCGGAGAGGACGCGTCTCCGGACCTCAGGAGCGTTCTGCCCGATGCCCGCGGTGAACACGATAGCGTCCGCTCCATTGAGCAGCGCCATGTACGCGCCGATGTGCTTCGCGACCGCGCGGCAGTAGATGTTGAGCGCGAGTCTCGCTTTCCGCTCGCCGCGTTTCGCGCGCGAGAGGATGTCGCGCATGTCCCTCGTGCCGGCGAGGGCCTTGAGGCCGCTCTCGCGGTTGAGCAGTTTCTCCACCTCCGCCGGGGAGAGGCGCTCGCGCTGCGCGATGAGCAGGGGGATGGCAGGGTCGAGGCTGCCGCAGCGCGTCCCCATGACCAGGCCTTCGAGCGGGGTGTACCCCATGGTGTTGTCCACCGAGCGGCCGTTGCGGACCGCGGTGAGGGAACTGCCGTTGCCCAGATGGCAGGTGATGAGCTTCAGCTGCGAGAGCGGCCTGCGAAGGATGCGCGCGGCCTCCCTCGCGACGTACTGGTGCGAGATGCCGTGGAAGCCGAAGCGGCGGATGTCCCGGAAGCGCTCGGGCAGCGCATAGCGCCAGGCCTCTTCCGGCATGGCGGCGTGGAACGCCGTGTCGAACACCGCGACCTGCGGCCTGCGGAGCTTCCCGCAGGCGAGGATGCCCGCGAGGTTGTGCGGGTTGTGCAGCGGTGCGAGACGGATGCTCCTGCGTATCGCGGCGATGCTCGCGCCGTCGAGCAGGGTGCTCTGCGTGAACGACCCGCCGTGCACCACCCGGTGGCCGACCGCGTCAATCTCTTCCACGGACCTCACCACGTCCTGCGCGATGATGAGCCGCATCAGGTGCGAGATTCCCTCGCGATGGGTCCGGACGGGCAGCTTCAGCGCGATGGCCCGGTCTCCGGGAAGGGAGATGCTGAGCGAGGAGCCGGGGATGCCTATCCGGTCCACCAGCCCGCGGCACCGCTCTGCGCTTCCGCGGAAGACCGCGAACTTCACCGTGGAGCTGCCGCAGTTGATGACCAGGATGGTCCGCACGCTGCCGTTCTGGGAGAGAGGGGCTTTAAAGCTTTCTCCCGGTCGCTGAAACCCTTAGGTTCTTCGGCCGTAATGCCGCACGATATCCGCGCTGCTTCGCCGGAATGACGGAATGTGGCAGCAATGCGGCCCAAGGTCGCCAAGCACACATGGTGTCAATACTGCGCTGTCCCGTAGAAGTCCTTCTCCAGGGTCTCCCACTCGCGCTTCACGCTCTCGGCGATGCGGGCAATCTGCTCCCCGCTCAGGTGCCGGAAGCGCTTCTGCCTGCGCATCCAGGGCGTGATGTCCCCGAAGCGGGGCCGCATGGTCACCTTCAGCTTCCCCTCGCGGATCTCGAAGAGCGGCCAGATGCCGAGGTCCACCAGCTCGCGGCCGATGGTCTTCGCGTCCTCCGGGTCGTGCCCCCATCCCGTGGGGCAGGCGGTGAGCACCTCGATGTACCGGAATCCCCTGATGTCGCGCGCAGCCTCGACTTTCTTCAGGAAGTCCATCTCGTACCCAACGGATGCCGTCGCGACGTACGGGATGCCGTGCGCAGCCATGATGCGGGGCATGTTCTTCCTGTTCGCGTCGTTGCCCCAGGGCGCGGCGCTTCCCGGTGGGGTGGTGAGGGTCATGCTTCCCAAGGGCGTCGCGGAGCTCGCCTGGAATCCGGTGTTGCCGTAGGAGGAGTTGTTGTAGCAGATGTAGATGATGTCCTCGTTCCGCTGGGCTGCCCCGCTGAGGGACTGGAAGCCGATGTCGTACGTCGCGCCGTCCCCTGCCTGGCACACGACGTGCGCCTGCTTCCCGGAGGCGCGGAGGCCGGCCTTGACGCCGCTTGCGACCGCCGAGGCGTTCTCTATCGCGCCATGCACCCAGGGCACTCCGTAGGGCGTGAAGGGATAGACCGCGCTGAGGGTCATGCAGCCCGCCGGGTTGACGAGCACGGTGTCCTTGCCGAGGACCTTGAGCGCGAGCCGGAAGGCGAGAATCGCCTGGCAGCCGGCGCAGGCCGCGCTCCCGCCGGTGACCAGCTCCTCCTCGGGAAGGGTCTTGAGGCTCACCATCTACATCACCCACTTCACGGTGTCCGTCTTCGAGCGCATCGCGTTCTCGGCGATGTCCCGCACGTCGCTCACGCTCACGGGCTTGCCCCCGAGGCCCGCGATGTAGTCGCACACTACTCCGCGGTATTTCCGCAATGCGCGGCTGACCTCGGTGTAGAGGATGCCCCCGGACCCCGGCGAGAGGTTCTGGTCCACCACCGCGACGCACTTCGTCCCGCGGAGGGCCTCCGCGACCTCGTCGTACGGAAAGGGCCGGATGAGACGCAGCCTGACCATCCCGACTGCCCTGCCTTCCTTGCGCATCTCCTCGACGGCCGCCTTCATGATGGAGGCATTGGCGCCGATGCCCACGATGGCGCATTCAGCGTTTTCCATGCGGAAGGATTCCACCGAGCTGTACTTCCTTCCCGTGAGCTTGGCGAACTCGCGGTGCGCCCTGTCCACCACCGTCAGGGCGTTGCGCTGCGCGCGATGGACCTGCTGCCTGAACAGGGTGTACTCGGACATGACCGGGATGCCCAGGGTCTTCGGATGCTCCGTGTCGAGGGTCACTTCCTGGCGCAACTCCGGGAGGAAGCTCCGCACCTCCTTGACCGAGGGGATGTCCACGGGTTCCCGGGTGAAGGAGTGGGTGAAGCCGTCCATGTTGACCATCGCCGGGAGGAGCACCCGCTCGTCCTCCGCGACGCGGTAGGCGATGATGACGCTGTCCAGTATCTCCTGGTTGCTCTCGCAGATGAAGGTGACGAATCCTGTGTCGCGCGTCATAAGGACGTCGTTGTGGTCGCACCACAGGGTGATGGGCGCGCTGAGCCCCCGCGAGACATTCGCCACAACCATCGGCAGCCGCAGCCCGGAGGCGATGGGGAGCATCTCGAACATGAGCATCAGCCCCTGGGAGCTGCTCCCGGTGAAGGTCCGCTGCCCGGTGAGCTGGCTCCCTATCGCCGAGGACAGCACCGAGTGCTCGCTTTCCAGGGTGTGGAACTCGCCCTGGTAGACTCCCGCTGATTTCCATTCCGCGAAGGCTTCCATGATGCCTGTCTGGGGAGTGATGGGGAAGAACGGCGCGCAGCGCACCTCCGAGAGCAGCGCGCCGTATGCCGCGCTCTTGTTGCCGGTCAGCAGCTCTCGCTCTCCTTCATGCGGGATGGCCATGGGTGTCACGCTCGTGGGTGATGGCATCGGGCTGGCAGACCTCTTCGCAGAGCAGGCAGCCCTTGCAGATGTCGTAGTTGATGTGGGGATAGCCGTCCTTGTCCAGGGTGATGGCGCTCTCCGGGCAGCTCACCCAGCACATGCGGCACGCGATGCATTTCTCCTGATGGACCTCGGGCATGAACGTGCGCCAGTCGCCCGTGATGCGCTTCTGTCCCGGAACAGCGAAGGGCACTCCTTTGCTTCCGGTGAACTGCAGGTCCTCGTCCTCGACAATCATCGTCGCGCCTCGTATCCCTTCTGCGCAGCGAGCTTGTTCCGCTCCACCATCTCCGGAGCGAGGTCCGCCATCTCTATCGCGATGGACTGCAGGAGATGCTCCAGCTTCAGCTCGGGCAGCAGCGAGAGCGACGCCCCTGCGATGACCGTGTTCGGGATGGGTTTCTTGAGTATCTCGAGAGCCATGCCGGTCGCGTCCAGGCACGCTGCGCCTTTCATCGGCTGCGATGCGTTCACGAGGATCGCGGTGTCCGGCTTCTTCCCGGCAAGGCAGGCCTCCATGGGGATGGTGGTGTCGAGGATGATGATGACGTCAGGGTTGGGGATGGCCCCCCGCATGAGAATCCGGCTGGAGTCGAAGCGCACGAAACTCACCACCGGCGCCCCCCTGCGTTCGGCTCCGTAGATGGGGAAGTCCTGCACCCAGAATCCCGCAAGGTAAGCCGCGCGCCCGATAATCTGCGCCACGGTCTTCACTCCCTGGCCCCCGCGGCCGTGGATGCGTATCTCCCTCATCGCAAAAACCGGGAGGGAAGAGCTCTTTTAAACATCGTGTATAGACAGTATGGCCGTGCCCAGGGGATTGAAGACCCTGGAATCCGGCCGGAATGCCGCGCGAGTTCCGGGCTGTCTCACGGGAATGCCGGATATTCTCAGCAATGCGGCCGACCCGTTCCTCGACTCTCTCTATCCGCCCAGGCACGCAATATTTATATCCTGCGCGGAGCATTGAAGAAAATTGCATGCAGCGTCGGATTATTCTGTGGATTATTCTGGCGATTCTTCTCACCTCAATCACACTTGCAACTCCCGATGTCACCACCGAACTGCTCACGGAGCCGCTTGCGGGCATCGCGTACACCCCGGACTGCCTCGTGGAGTGTCACCTGCCGGTCCGTTTCACGTTTGATGCAGATTACACGGTCACCAACGTGGCTGCGGGGTGGGCAAAGACCACCGGGTTGGCGGGGCTAACGGCAGAAGCAATGGCTGAGCTGCTGCCCTGGTGGGATGCCACCAGTTCTTTCTTGCACCGTCTGTACATACCTGATTTTGACAGCCACAGTCTACGCGCAGTGATTCCTGCATTCAGGGTGAGAAGTCTCATTTTCAGGCAGCCCGCCAGCAAAACAGATTCGACGCAGCACGTGCTGCCGTTACTGGCCCATACCCCATACCACCGTTCACTCAGTGTTCGCGACCGGCTGCACGTTTTCGGATTAAGGGCCCTTTTGGTTTTACCCCCCCTCATCGCGTACGTCATACTAATTATAAAATTATGGAGGTCCACTGAACCAGGGGAGTCTACCGGTAGACGGTTGCTGTACCTTTGCGCGGGAGGCATCGCATCGGTCCTTAACGTAGGTCTATTCGCTGTCGGGTGGTTATTTTTCTATGGTGTCAGCCTTACGATGAGGCTCACAGGTTGGCTGCTCCTCGTCGTGGTAGCGAGCCAACCCCTCTTCTATATTTACATCAAGAGGCATCATAGGGGTTTTCTCACCAACGTCCTAAAATATGATTTGGTGCTCGGTTCGCTCCATGTCGTGACACTTCTTTTTTGGTATCTTTATTTCTCGCCTTTGATGATTATGTCCTGACCAAATAGGTGATTGAGAAGTTTGGTTACGTTCTCTTTCTGAATCACAGGGTCCTGGGCTCCGGTGAAAGTCTCTCGCCGTTTCTCGACGTCAATCTCAGATTTCCGGTCACCTGCCAGGCATTTCTCCGGTGTCGAGGAGAAAACGCTCAAAACTCGCCGACTCTTTCACCGAAGCCGGTCATTAGAGCGGCTTCTCACAGGAAGGGCAGGTAGGTCAGGACATTCAGGATGGTGAGCGGGACGCCGACTTTCGCGAACTCCAAGAAGGAGATGCTTTCGCCCCGCCGCTCCGCGTTCTGGATGATGATGACATTGCTCGCCGCTCCCATGATGAGGAGGTTCCCCGCGAGGGTGCTCCCGGCGGCGAGGGCCAGGAGTTGGGCCGTGGTGGGCGCGCTGAGCGCGGGGAGGTACAGCGCCACGAGGGGCACGTTCGAAAGGAGCTGGGAAAGGGTCACGCTGACGGCGAGTATCGCCGGCGCAGAGCGCATCTCGTCGAGCAGCCCGATGGCCTGAAGGAATCCGCTTTGCCACACCGCGGCCATGAGCACGAACATGGAGGCGAAGAACACCAGGGTGCGCCAGTCCGTCCTGCGGAGGAGCTCCAGCCTGCGGCCGCTGAGGAGCACGATGGCCGCGGGAAGGAGCGCGATGGCGACCAGCGGCAACTCGCGGCCGAGCGCCACGAGGATGACCTTTACGGCGACCAGCCCGACGAGCGCGAGCAGCGCGATGCGCGCGATGCGCGCAAGAGACGCGTCGCGGATGGGCTCCTGGGAATGGCTCAGCGAGGCGCGGGTGAAGTGCGGCCGGTACCAGATGCGCAGCACGATGAAGGCCTCGAGCAGCGCGAGGAAGGTGGGGACCGCAAGCCCCCGGAGGAACGTGACGAAGGGATTCCGCACCGGGCCGTGCAGCGCGATGAGCAGGTTCTGGGGGCTGCCGATGGGCGACATCACTCCTCCGATGGTGACGCCGAACGCGAGCGCGAGGAGCAGCACCTTCGGAGGCATGCCATGCCGCCTGGCGAGGAGCAGCACCACCGGAGTGCCGATGATGGCGAGGGTGTCGTTCATGAGGAGCGCCGATGCGAAGCCCGCGCCCAGCAGCACCGCGAGCAGGAGGCCGTCGAGGGTCCGGCTGCGGCGGAACCAGCGGTACGCGGCGTGCGAGAGGTAGCCGCTCTCCTCCAGCGCCGCGCCGAGGAGGAAGACCCCGGAGAGGAAGAGCATCACCTCGGGGTCGATGGCCGCGAGGGCCTCACGCGGGGATATCTGGCCGGTGAGGAGCGATGCGAGCGCGCCGAGAAGCATGACCTGCCATATCTGCAGGCGGATGCTGCCCACCTGCCGCACCGCGATGAGCAGGAGCACGGCGGCCAGAATGATGACTGCGGGATTCACGCCCCCTGCGCCTGAAGCGGCTTCTTATGCTTTGCGCCGTGCTCACGTACCGGGAGTCGGCCGCGCTGCGGAGCATATCCGGGATTCCGGCGCCGAGGATTGTACGACTTTCCGGCCGAGAGACGGTCTATTTTCCGCTGAGTCCCCACGGCCGAGCCGAGGAGAAATCAAGTTTCGCTTCCGTCACAGCGGTGAGCTGCTCCTGCGTCACTCCCTGAGCGAGCTCTCTCACGAGAAGGGGTTTTCCCGGCCGCACCTCGAGGACCGCCATCTCGGTGATGATGAGGCTCGCTGCGCGCACCGCCGTGAGGGGATAGGTGCATCGCCTGAGTATCTTGGGCGCGCCCTTGAGGGTGTGCCGCATGGTCACGATGAGGCGCTTCGCCCCTGCGGCAAGGTCCATGGCCCCTCCCATGCCCGGGCCCAGCCTCCCCGGGATGCTCCAGCTCGCAAGATTCCCCTCCTGGTCCACCTGCAGGGCGCCAAGGATGGTGACATCGACATGGCCACCGCGAATCATCCCGAAGGAGTCCGCGCTGTCGAACACCGAGCCGCCTGCCTGCACACTGACGTAATGCCTGCCTGCGTCGATGAGGCCGTGGTCGATGTCCTCCCTGCGCTTCGGCGGGGGCCCCATGCCGAGGATGCCGTTCTCGGACTGGACCCACACCCGGATGCCTTTCGGGAGAAAGCCCACCACCTGCGTCGGGATGCCGACGCCGAGATTCACCACGTCGCCATCGCGGAGCTCCATCGTGGCGCGGGCGGCGATGCGCCCCGCTGCCTCGTCGAGCTCCTCGGCATGCTGGGGCCAGATGCCCTCGGCGCAGACCGCGGCCTGCACGACATAGTCCACGAAACAGTGCGGGACGTGGACCTCCTCCGGGTCCAGCGGCGCCTTCTGGATGACCTCCGCTTCCGCGATGGTGATGTCCGCGGCGCGCGCCACCGCGATGTTGAAATTGCGCTCGATGCCCCGGAAGTGCAGGTTTCCGAGCGTGTCGGCCTTCCACGCCTTCACCAGGGCGTATTTCGCGCGCAGGGGCTTCTCGAGGACATATTCCTTGCCATCGATGACCCTGCTCTCCTTGCCCTTCGCCGCTTCTGTTCCTGCCCCCGTCCGGGTGAAGAAGCCTCCAAGGCCATAGCCTCCCGCGCGGATGCGCTCGATGAGGGTGCCTTGCGGGATGAACTCCACTGCCATCCTGCCTGCATCGGCCAGTTCCTTCACCCGGTCGACCACTTTGGGATTGGTCCCGAGGAAGGAGAGCGCGAGCCTTCGCACCTGTCCTGCGGCGATGAGGAGGTTTGGGCCCTTGTCCGGAGTGACGGGGTCGTTGATGGTGAGCGCGAGGTCCTTGATGCCGCGCTCGTGCAGGGCGTGCAGCAGGGTGTCCGGCCTGCCGAAGTCGTAGAACCCCGAGACGAGGATGCTGTCGCCGTCGCGGAAGAGAGCGATCACCTCGGCAAGCTCTTTCACCATGGCGACCATGTCCTTTCCCGGGAAAAGCCCCTTTAATAATCTGTCCTCTAGAGAATATCTCGCGGACCTCGGCCGGAATCCCGTACGAGTTTCTGGCTGACTCGCCGGAATGGCGGATATTCTCAGCAATGCGTCCGACTGCGGACTCTTTCTATGGAGCTATGCGTGAGTTTTATATAGCGGTTGCCTTCCCCCTGCTCGGGGTGAGCGTGATGGACGTCAAGAAGGGTCTTGAGGGTCTGGTCGTCGATGTCACGAGGAAGAGCCTCGTGGACGGAGAGAACGGAAAGCTCGTCATCTGCGGCTACGACATCGCCGAGCTGTGCGAAAAATCCACTTTTGAAGAAAGCATCTTCCTCGTGTGGAACGAGCGGCTGCCCACGAAGTCGGAGCTCGATTCCCTCAGTCAGCGGCTCACTGCCGAGATGCAGCTCTCTCCTCCCATGGTGGGGCTGCTGGAGTCCTTTCCCGTCAATGCGAATCCCATGGACGTGCTGCGCACGGCGCTCTCCGCCTATGCGGTGTTTCACATTCCTCCCCCGAAGGGCATCGAGAAGTCGCGTGCGGACGCAGCGAGTACCATCGTCGGCCAGATTGCCTCGCTCGTGCCCGCCTGGGGCAGAATCTCCCGGGGGACGGCGAACATCGCCCCGAGAGGAGACCTGTCCATCGCCGGCAATTTCCTGTACATGCTGCAGGGGAGCGAGGCGAGCAAGGAGGAGACGCGCATCCTCGACGAGGCGCTCATCATGCACATCGACCACAATCTCAACGCGAGTACCTTCACCGCCCGCGTTGTCGCGTCCACCATGGCAGACCTCTACGGAGCGGTGACTGCGGGCATCGCGGCCCTGAAGGGCCCGCTGCACGGCGGTGCGAACGAGAAGGCCCTGAAGGAGCTGCAGGACATCTGGGTCAACGCGAACCAGGCCTATCCCCAGCCCGTGGAGCAGCAGGTGCTCGACAAGCTCGCTCGCAAGGAGAAGATCATGGGCATCGGCCACCGGGAGTACAAGGTGAAGGACCCGAGAAGCTCCATCATCGAGGAGCACGCGAAGCGCCTCGCTCCCGCAGGGCTGTACCAGACCGCGAAGACGGTGGAGGAGGTCATGGTCCGCGAGCGAGGGCTGTACCCCAACGTCGATTTCTTCTCCGGGATGGTGTACGAGGCGCTGGGCATACCATCCGCGCTGTTCACCCCGCTCTTCGCGGTGAGCCGCGCCCCGGGCTGGATTGCCCATGTCCAGGAGCAGTACGCGGACAACCGCATCATCCGGCCTCGCGCTGAATACGTCGGCGAGCCGTTGCGGAGCTATGTTCCCATCGAGAAGCGCTGAGGTGCGAGCATGACATACCACGTGACGCTGATCACCGGAGACGGCACCGGACCTGAGCTTGCGCAGCAGATACGCCGCTGCGTGGACGCCACGGGCGTCGACATCGCGTGGGACCCGCAGGAGGCGGGCGTCGATGTCTACGCGCGCGAGGGCACTCCGCTTCCCCAGCGCGTGCTGGATTCTGTCCGGAAGAACAAGGTGGCAATCAAGGCTCCCATCACCACCCCGGTCGGCACGGGATTCCGCAGCGTCAATGTCGCGCTGCGGAAGGAGCTGGACCTCTACCAGTGCATCCGGCCGGTGAAGTCCTACAAGGGCGTCCGCTCGAGGTTCGAGAACATCGACCTGGTCATCTTCCGAGAGAACACGGATGACCTGTACGTCGGAGTCGAGTTCGAGCAGGCGAAGCCGGAGACGCTGGAGCTCATCCTCAAGATTCAGGAGCTGAACTCGGACGGGAAGGTCATCCGGCAGGACTCCGGGCTGAGCATCAAGCCGATAAGCATCTTCCGCACCGAGCGCATCGTCAGGGCCGCGTTCGAGTACGCGCGCTCGCACGGCCGGAAGAAGGTCACCGCGGTGCACAAGGCCAACATCATGAAATTCACCGACGGCCTTTTCCTCGCGACCGCGCGCGAGGTCGCGAAGCGGTACCCGGACATCGCGTTCGAGGACCGCATCGTGGACAACATGTGCATGCAGCTGGTCCAGAAGCCGGAGCTGTACGATGTCTTAGTGCTTCCCAACCTCTACGGCGACATCATCAGCGACCTCTGCGCCGGGCTCATCGGCGGGCTGGGCATCGCCCCAGGAGCGAACATCGGGGACAAGTACGCGGTGTTCGAGGCCGTGCACGGCAGCGCGCCGAAGTACGCGGGGATGAACAAGGTCAATCCCACCGCGGTCATCCTCTCCGCGGTGCTCATGCTGGAGCATCTGGGCGAGAAGGACGCGGCGCGCAGGCTGGAGTCCGCGGTCGCCGGGGTCATCGCGGAAGGAAAGCGCGTCACCTACGATCTCAAGCAGGACCGGGACGACCCCACTGCAGTGGGGACGAAGGAGATGGCCGACGCCATCATCGCCAGGCTGCGGAAGACTCGGTAGGGCCGGCCGCATTCCTCGGCCGCATTGCCATACGCTTCCCGCGTTGTCTCGCAGTGATTCCGGTGATTCTCAGCAGCGCGGCCGGGCGTCTCCGCGCTTTTTCTGCAACACTCCGGCCGTGAGGTATAAATAGGACCTCTGCCAGAGGGCTGGCATGCAGCTGGCGTCAGGCTATGAAGCGGAACTCGTGTTGGGGCTCATCGGCTCGCTGATTGCCGGATATCTCATTGGCGCAGAGCGCGAGTCGCGCAGGAAGCCCGCGGGCATCAGCACGCACAGCCTCGTGATAGGAGGCTCGATGTTCTTCACCTTCCTCTCGCCGCTGCTCGGCCCGGACTCGCCGGACCGCATCGCCGCGGGCATCGTGAGCGGCATCGGCTTCCTTGGAGCGGGCATCATCCTGCGCGGCCAGTCCGGCCACATCACCAATCTCACCACCGCGGCGGGCATCTGGTTCAGCGCCTCCATAGGGATGGCGCTGGGGATGGGATGGTACCTCGCGGCGGCCATCATGACCATCTTCTCCATCGCCGTGCCCCGCATCCCTCACCTGCAGTCGCACGTGGGAATCCAGAGCGACTAGAGGAAGCGCTCCACCACTGAAGGCACGAGGGTCGCGCTGTCCACCCGGAAGAGGTACCGTTTCTTTTTCGTGAGCCAGCCCTGGGCGCCCTTTTCGTCCAGCACGAGTTTCGCTCCCTTGAGGTCCTGCTCGAATCTCGTCGCGCCGTCCGCGAACCAGGTCAGCACGGGGATCCAAATCCGGTGGAGTCCCTTCGCAGGGGCGAGGTCGCCGTCGTAGTCGTTGCCGATGGCGATTGCCTTGCTCTCGGGCACGTTCCCGATGAGCTCCCGGTAGAGCCTGGGCGTCTTCACGCTGACCACGCGGACCTGCTCCCGCGGGATCCAGCGGGTCATCCTGCACACCTCGTACTTCCGCCACTGGGCGTTGAGCTGGTTGTCGGTCACCGTCCGCGGGTTGTCCCTTGGCCCCTTGGTGAGGAGGGCCATCCGCGCGTGCTGCCTGAAATAATCGAGCATGTCCTCTGCGCCGGGGAGGAACTCCGGGAGGACATGGAAGGCCTTCCTTCCGATTTCCTCCGCCTGGTAGGCATGCTCCCACTCCGGACGCGCTCCGAGAAGATGGCAGGAGAAGAGGTAGGCCTCCAGGCAGGCCAGGGGGAACCGTCCCTGGTTGTACGGCTGCCCCTCGCTCCGGAAGGTGTGGTACTTCTGGACCTCCTCCAGATGGATGGCATGCGCCATGATGCGCAGGGCCACAGCGGCAGTGGTGTCCGCGCCCGCGTTCTTCAGGCGGCCGAGCGCGCGCAGGAGGAGCGCCTCATCCATGCATGGCGCCGCTTGCAGGAGGTTGACGCGCTCTGCCCATCCCTCTCCGCTCCGCGATGCGTGGAGCTTCTCGATGGCGTCCTTTTCCTGGAGCCAGAAGGCCGCGGCCTCCCTGCTGAGCATCCCGTCCAGCAGCTCATCGACGTCCTGTGTGGGATGCTCCGTGGCCAGGAGCGCATCCCGCACGTTTCGCGCGAGGGTGCGCGCCTCCCCAAGGCAGCTGTCCAGCTGCTCCGCGAACACCGCGGTGAGCCAGACGAGGAACTCGGCCTTGGCGCCGGTGAAATACTTCTTGCAGGGGATGAGGGTGTCGTCGAAGTCGAACACCGCCGCTCGCACCGTCATGGGGCTGCACGGGCGATGGTGCTATTTATACCAGCCGGATGGAACTGTTTTGTAGAGTCAGCAGCGGCCGCATTGCTGAGAATTTCCGCTATTCCGGTGAGACAGCCCGGAACCCGTGCGGCATTCCGGCCGGAAATCGGTTATGGAGTCGGATGGAAATGCACCGTGTGGCTGGCCAGCTTGCCATCTGCGTACACGAATTTTCCGGAGAAGAAATCCTCGCGGTCCAGCCACGGGAGGAACACCCGGTCGCCTTCCCAGAGCTCAAGGGCGAGGAGTTCGCTGTCCGGCACCCAGCGGAGCACGCCCTCCGGTGAGTCGATGAGCTGCCCCTCGAACTGCTCCGCGGTGAAGACGAAGACGTACCAGTCCTCGATGCCATCGAAGGCCGGGAAGGTGAGGATACCCCGCAGTCTCGGAGATGCGATGTCCAGCCCGCTCTCCTCCTGGACCTCGCGGATGACGCATTCCTCCGGGGACTCGCCGGGGATGACCTTGCCGCCGAGGCCGTTCCACTTGCCCTGGTGCATGTCCCGCTCCTT
Source organism: Candidatus Woesearchaeota archaeon (assembly GCA_018302335.1). Lineage (GTDB taxonomy): Archaea > Nanobdellota > Nanobdellia > Woesearchaeales > JAGVZT01 > JAGVZT01. The sequence goes on from JAGVZT010000047.1 coordinate 42,220, forward strand.
CTTGATGCGGTGGAGCATGAGCGTCCTGCCGCTGCTGCGCACATAGCAGAGGGTGCCGAGCATCATGCCGCGTGGTCTGCGGTCGTCCTTTTATACCTTCGGTCGTGCAGGCTGCGGACGGTCTGGCTGGAATCCCGGAGATTCTCAGCATCAGGGCCGACCACGACTCCTTTGACAGAGCGAGGCGGCAGCCTTATAATAGAAAGAGGACGCGCTCTCCGGATGGATCTCGCAGACATACTTCGCGAAGGCACCAAGGACGCCCACCGCAGGACGGAGAGGGGGGTGCCGCTGCGCGCGGTGAAACGGTTTCTTTCACGCGAGGTGTACAGCAGCTATCTCCGCGACCTGCATGACGTCTACGAAGCGCTTGAATCCGGGCTTGAGCAAGCGCAGCATCCCTTGGTGGCGCCTCTCCGCATCCCCGAGCTCTACCGGACGCATGCCCTCGAAGAAGACCTCCTTTACTTCTGCGGCGCAGGGTGGGCGACAGCGCAGGTGAGTCCCGCTGGCGCTGCCTACCGGTCGCGCCTCGAGGAGCTGGCATCGCAGCAGCCGGAACTGCTTGTCTCGCACGCCTATGTCCGCTATCTCGGGGACCTGTTCGGCGGGCAGGTCATCCGGAAAATCATCCGCGCGGCCCTGCAACTGCCGAAGGGAGAAGGCACTGCGTTCTACGAATTTCCTCTTGGCATCAAAGAGGGGCGCGACTCCGTCCGGAGCGCCCTCAACGCCCTTCCCGTGGACGAAGCCATGTCCCAGCGGCTCGTCGCGGAGGCGAACTACGCTTTCGAGCTCACCGGTGCGATTTTCCGAGAGCTTGCCAACGCCGGGACTGGGATTTGAACCCAGAAATCCTTGCGGAAACAGGATTTCCAGTCCTGCGCACTACCAGGTTATGCGATCCCGGCACGAATCAGGACGGCGGGGGAACGTGGCCCTTAAAAAAGCTTTCAGTCCCAGAGGCCGCGGGTCACCCCACGGCGGCGCCACTGCTCCAGCGCTTGGGGACAGACGATGTTGACGCGCAGCCCATAGGCGTCGCTGACCTCGGCCGCCGCCCGCTCGAGCCTGGCAGGTACGAAACCCTCGCGGAGGAACACGTAGACATTCCCGGAATACTGGCGGCCGCGGGACTGCTCAAGACGGACAGCCTCAGCAATGCGACCGAGCTGTTCGGTGTACTCCGAAGGCCTCTTCTTCCCGGTGAACGCCTCGATGACCGTGCCATCGCGAGTCACGATGTCGAAATCAGTCAGCTCGCTGCCGTCCTCCCGGTAGATGATGCGATGCACATCCTGCACGGCAGGCTCGCCCACGAAGCCGCGCACCGCCTCTTCCAGAGAAGAGCGTTCCTGCTGCTGCACACCCCTGCGGTCTAGCAGGGTCCCCAGGTCCATGATACCCTAGGGGGGTGGGTATTTAAAAGATTTGTCACTGGACGGTAGAATATACGTTCCGAGCCGCTTCGTCCGGAATGACTGCCCCACTCTGTCGGCAACAATCATAAATATCCTTCAGATTCCCATGACGCGGAGGCACGAACCATGACCGATGAGCGGACTATCGGAGATATCCTTACCGAGGGGAGACAGCGGCTGGAGATTCTGGCAGAGAAGGGAAGCAAGCGCACGAGAGACTTCGCCGAGAGCCTGGAGCCTCAAATCCAGGAGCTTCGCGCCCAGTCCCGGGAGCAGGCTTCGCGCGTGGAGAAGGAAGTGCGCGGAACCTGGAAGCGCGCGCAGGAGGAGGAGCATCTCGGCTATACCATGCTCACCTCGGGATACCGCGCAGTGCAAGGTGGAGCGCGCAAGGTCCTCGCGGCGAAGCCAGACATGGGGCTCAAGCAGGCTGCGAGCTACGCCGCGGAAATCGCGGGAGGGGCGTTCGTGGCCGCGCTGGGCGTTCCGGTCTATCTCGCAGAGGAGGGCGCACGGGCGCTGCTCCGGAAAAAGAAGACGAACTGAGGGGGTCTTTCTTGTACGCCCATGCCACCTGACGGCATGAACGCTTCTCTTTCCGACCAGTGAATATAATAATCCGTATACTAATAGGGACTTAATGTGTTGGTGGTGCGATGGCTGGCATGCTCGACCTGATGGGTCATGAGATGGTCTCGTCCGGCATGAGGACCGTGCGGCGAGGGGTGCGCGCTCTCTTCGAGGAAGACGAGTTCGCCGGCAGCATCGGGGACAGCGCGGACATCCTCGGGGGCGCTCTCGCTGTCGCGCTGGGAATGCCTGTCTACGCTCTTGAGACACTCACGAAGAAGAGGCGCTAGCGCTCCACCATCTCAATCTCGATGTGCAGCCCTTCCGGGATGGGCACGCGCATGATGAGGCGGAGGGCGCGCTCATCGACGGCGAGGTCGATGAGCCGCTTGTGCACGCGCATCTCGAATCTGTCCCAGGTCGCGGTCCCGTCTCCCGATGGAGATTTTCTCGTGGTGACCTTGAGCTTCTTCGTCGGAAGGGGGATGGGGCCGCTCATGTCCACGCCCGTCTTCTGGACGATGTCCCGGATGTAGTCGCACGTCTGGTTGATCTTGTCAATCTCCGTGCTGACCAGCTTGATGCGCGCGCGTTGCATGGTTACTTCTTCACCAGTTCGATGCACATCCCCGCTGCGACCGTCTGGCCGGAGTCGCGCACCGCGAAGCGGGCGAGCTGGGGAATGTCCTTCTGCACCTCAATCACCACCGGATGCACCGGCTTGACCCTGACCTTCGCCGCGTCGCCGTTGCGGAGCATATCCACCTTGCCCTCGGACACGCCGGTCGCGGGGTTGATCTTGTCGATAATCTCGGTAATCTGGCAGGCGACCTGCGCGGTGTGGATGTGGAACACCGGGGTATAGCCCGCGGTGAGCACCGTCGGATGGTTCAGCACCACAATCTGCGCCGTGAACTCCGTCGCGATGGTGGGCACATTGTCCGAGCGTCCCAGGACGTCGCCGCGCGCCACGTCCTTCTTGGTGACGCCGCGGATGTTGAACCCGACGTTGTCTCCGGGCTCAGCCTCGTTCATGGACTCGTGGTGCATCTCGATGGACTTGACTTCGCCGGAGACTCCCTTGCCATCACGGCCCGGGACCACGGTGACCTTGTCGTTGACCTTCATCTTGCCGGTCTCGATGCGTCCCACGCACACGACGCCGATGCCGGTGATGTTGTACACGTCCTGCAGGGGCAGGCGCAGCGGGAGGTTCACGGGCTTCTCGGGAACCTTGAGGTTGTCCACCGCCTGCACCAGCGTCGGGCCTGCGTACCAGGTGGTGTTCTCGCTCTTCTTCACGATGTTGTCGCCGTGGAATCCACTGGTGGGGATGAACTGAATCTGGTCGGGCTTGTAGCCCACGACTTTCAGGAGCTTGCTCACCTCTTCCTTGACCTCCTCGAAGCGCTTCTGGTCCCACTTGGCCATGTCCATCTTGTTCACGTCGACGATGAGCTGGCCGACTCCCAGGGTCTTCGAGAGGAAGATGTGCTCCTTGGTCTGCTGCTGCACCCCCTCTCCGGGGTTGGCGCTCACGACCAGCACTGCGGCGTCCGCCTGGCTTGCTCCGGTAATCATGTTCTTCACGAAGTCCCGGTGGCCTGGGGCGTCGATGATGGTGAAATAGTACTTCGGGGTGTCGAACCTGCGGTGCGCGAGGTCGATGGTGAGACCACGCTCCTGCTCCTCCTTCAGGTTGTCCATGACATAGGCGAACTCGAAGCCGGGCTTGCCGAGCTCCTTCGCCTTGTCCTTGAGCTTGCGCATGGTCTGCTCATCGACATTCCCGGAATCGTACATGAGCCTGCCGACTGTGGTGGACTTGCCGTGGTCCACGTGCCCGATGAAAATCAGATTCAGGTGTTCCTTCGTCCTTGCCATGTTGAGTGACCTCCAGTCTGCCCTTGAAGATGGGGCGCGTCAAGGGTTCCAGCGATGCTTTATAAATCTTTTCTTCGGGCGGCTCTCGCGAAACCCCTGGGCAAAGAGGCGGTCGGAATCCTCGGCGTATCGGGGAGGACGGCGAGACAACCCGGAACACGGCCGACCTTCCTGCCGGGAGAAGGGAGGTTTTCTCCACGGCCGCCGCCGCGAAGAGTTTATATATCCGGCGGACGGGCAGCGTCCCGTGCCCCACAAGAAGCAGCCTGACTTGCATCTTGACCTGGAGCCCCCGATGCACGAGCACCGCCGGCAGAAGGTCGACCGCGTGGCGTACGGCGCTGCGAGCATCGCGCTCATCACCCTCGCGGTGCTCTTCCGGGAGGAGCTCGGCGCCCTGGTTGTGCCGGTGTTCGGGGTCATCCTCCTGCTCATCATGTACGAGCTGCGTACCCCGGTGGTGCGCATCGAGCGCCTGGCGCTCTTCATGGTGATGTTCCTCCTGTTCGTGACCTGGGGGCTTTTCACCCTGGACAGCAGGGTGGCACGCCTGCTTGACTTCCAGGAAAGGGAGCTGTCGCCCGCCATTGGGGAGATGCGGCAGTGGAGCCAGTCGCGGCGGCTGCTCCAGCCGGCGCGCGTCCAGGTCCAGCTCGTGCAATGGAATGGAAGTGTCAGCATCCCTGAAGCTCTGGAATGGCGCTCGGTGACCGGTCCGAGCATGCAGCCCGCCATCTTCCCGGGCCATACCGTGCTGCTCCGTCCCTACGCCGAGGGGATGGGCCTGCGCGAGGGCCATATCATCCGCTTCGTCCGGGACGGCCAGGCTGAGGTCCACCGCATCGTGGCGGTCTACGACGACGAGGTCGTCACTCAGGGGGACAACGCGCTGGAGCGCGAGACCATCACCCGGGACATGGTGACCCATGTCGCGGTGGGGGTACTGTTCACATGAACGCGACCGACATCGTCTGCACCGTGGGCCCGATGAGTTCGCGGAGCTATATCCTGCGCGAGATGCGCCTCGCGGGGATGACCAGCGTCAGGGTCAACATGGCGCACGCCTCCGCCCGGGACCTGCTGTATTTCGCGAGCCGCGTCCGGGCAATCACGCCGCGCATCAAGGTGCTCGCGGACCTGCCCGGCCCGAAGATACGCATCGGGGACATCCAGCCGCGGAAGATAGCGCCGGGAATGCAGGTCTCCTTCACCACGGAGCAGCATCCTCACCTCGGCCGCATCCCCGTGGGCTTTGCGGGCTTCCCTTCCTGTGTCTCGCCGGGAGAGGTGCTGCACACCGATGATGGCCGTACCGCCCTGGAAGTGAAAGAGGTGCAGGGCAACGAGGTCCACTGCGAGGTGCTCTTCGGGGAATGGCTCCTTCCGAGGAAGGGCATCAACTGTCCGGGCGAAGAGGATTTTGACCCTATCACCGCAGAGGACGAGGCCCTCATCCCCCAGCTCAAGGCCGCTGAGCCGCAGTACGTCGCGGCGTCCTTCGTACAGTCAGCGGAAGGCGTGCTTGCGGTGCGCCGCGCCCTCGACGGCGCGGGCATGCCGGCAGATGTGCTCGCGAAGATAGAGACGCCCCATGGCGTTGAGCACATCCGCGAGATTGTCGAGTGCGATGCCACCGCAGGGGTCATCGTGGCGCGCGGGGACCTGGCATACGAAGCCGAGCGGGCGGAGCTGCTGCACAACGCCCTGCGCGTCATCCTCGAGGCGAAACGCGCGGGAAAGCTGGTCATCATGGCGACGCAGATGCTCGACTCCATGGTCCGCGAGCGCGTGCCCACTCGCGCTGAAATCTTTGACGTGTCCCTTGCGGTCGCGCTGGGGTGCGATGGGGTGATGACTTCGAACGAGACAGCAGAAGGCAGCAACCCGGTGGAGACCGTGAAGGTCATGCGCGAGATTGTCAGTGCCGCCGAGGGCCGGCGGGAGGAGCTGCGCTCGCTGATGCAGGAGATTTTCGCTCTATGACTTGTCCGTGCGGCGCACCGCTGGACCCGGACGAGGAGTTCTGCCTCCGCTGCGGTCATGTCGTCGGGTTCCGCGAGGAGAGGCCACGTTCCGCAAGATGGCTCTGGCTCCTCCTCGCGGCCGCTCTTGTCGTGATGCTCGTCATGGGCTTCTATTCTACGTTCTTCTCCTGGCTCTTCCGCTAGGTTTTTAAAAAAAGGTCCGCTCCCTTCCTGCATGCCTTCCCTCCGCAGCCCTCTCCTTGAAGAGGCTGAGCGCGGGCTCTCGGCGGCAATCGACACTCTTCTGGAGAGATACGCGGTGGAGCCTCGCCTACCCAGGCCGGAGGTGTACCTGGACATGAAGGCACGCACCTCTCGGTACGAGCCGCGGAGCAACACCGTGGCGTACGCGAACGGCGCCATCTCCCGATGGACGCACGGGGAGGAGGCCGGGCACTGGCTTTACTATGCGGTGAATCCCGACCTGGACATCGTGGGATTCGACCCGAGCTCTGATGACCTCGGCCTTCGCGCGCTGCACGAGCTCATGGGGCGATACGCCGCGAATATCGTGACGCAAGGCGAGCCGGCCGCGCTGACCGGCGACTACTCGCACTACGATGAGGAGCACCGCGCTGGCTACCTCGCTGCAGACAGCATCTGGCGCGGTAAACGAACCCCCACTCCCTTCCGGCATGGGGAACTCACTTGAGGAGCTGGTGGAGCAGCGCATCGGGGACGCAAAGGAGAACGACATCGCGAACAAGGCGGCGTGCGTCGCCAGCGTGCTCGGCAAGGTTGTGAAACCTCGGGAAGGTTATGATGGATATCAGGCAACCTACCAGGGAAAGGGTTGGAGTGCGGTGCTCACGACGTCGTCCACCTCTGTTGTCTGCGAGGGAAGACTGCTCATTGCCCTTCTTGAGGGAAAGCAGGAAAGCACCGTATTCGAGGCAAAGGGGACTGTTGACCTCACACCGAACGACTCGACTGCCGTGCTCCGCAGGAAGGCAGGCATGACGGAGGACACCCGGCTGTTCGGGTCGTTCCGGGAAGACAGATATGACGTCACTGCATACCGGCCGGGCGAGTGGGAGGCTGCGCTTGATATGCTCTACAAGGAGGCGCAGCAGCTGCGCGCAGACCAGGACGAGAAAATCCTCCTTGAGGTCAGGGAGCGCTTCGGCCTGCAATAAGGATAAATACTCCCTCACTGTCCCAGCCGCAGGCGCACTGCGCCGGGGTGTTATTCATGGATAAGGATTGCTGTTCGGACAATTGCTGCTCGGACTGGGCCTACAAGATTCACATCCTGCTCCTCGGCCTGGTGATGCTTGTCCCGGGACTGATGAAACTCTTCGTCATGAAGCCGGCAAACGTGGCGGGTTTCCTCGGGGGTCTGGGCATTCCCGCCCCGAATGTGCTGGTGTGGGTGCTCATCGCTTCGGAGATAGGGAGCGGCGCGGCCATCCTCGCCTCGCTCGTCCTGAAAGGCATGCCGCTGAAGTACGTCGCATGGCTGCCCGTCGTCGTGCTCGTGGTCGCAGCAGCGACCGCGCTGAAGCCCTACGGCCAGAACTCCTCGAACATCCTGCTGCATCTCATCGCGGCGAGCGACTTCGCGCTGCTGGCGTTGTGGAACTGCGGCACGGAGCCCGCGCCCAAGGCTCCGATGGCGAAGCTGGCTGTGAAAGGCGCGAAGAAGTAGGCTTTTATTCTGCCTCTCCTTCCGTTTCCTGTGCCCCGAGTATTCATCGAGTCCCACGGCTGCTCCCTCAACTTGGGAGAAGGCGAGATGATGGCCGGCCTCCTGCGCAAGGAGGGGTACGCCATCGCCGCCTCTCCCGAGCAGGCGGACTGCGTGGTGCTCAACATGTGCTCGGTCAAGCTCAAGACCGAGCGGAGGATGGTCCGTCGCGCGGGAGAGCTGCACATGCAGAGGCCGCTCGTGGTAGCGGGCTGCATCCCCCCCGGGAGGAAATTCCGCCGCATCCCGGGAGTCTCGCTCGTCAATACGCAGAACCTCCACCACATCGGCCGGGCGGTCTCGGCCGCGGTGGATGGGCATGCAGTCGCCTATCTCTTGCGGGAAGAGCGGCCGAAGCTCGGGCTGCCCCGCATCCGCAGGAACCCCGCGGTGAGCATCGTGCCCATCAGCACCGGCTGCGACCTCGCCTGCGCATTCTGCGTCACCACCATCATCAAGGGGAAGCTGCAGAGCTATCCGATGCGCGCCATCTGCGACGAGGTCTCCCGCGGGCTGCAGGAGGGCTGCCGGGAGTTCTGGCTGACCTCTCAGGACAACGGCGCGTATCTCACCGGGACGGGGAGGAGCATGCTGCCGGAGCTCATCCGCTCCGTCGCCGCGCTGGACGGGGAGTTCCGCGTGCGCGTGGGGATGACGAATCCTGTCCATGTGAAAGGCGTCCTCGATTCCCTTTTGGACGCCTATGAGCACGCGAACGTCTACAAGTTCCTGCACCTCCCGTTGCAGTCCGGCAGCGACCGCATCCTCGCCGAGATGGGGCGCGGCTACACAGCCCGTGAATTCCTTGCCATCGCGGCCGCATTCCGTGCGCGGTTTCCCGAATCCACGCTCTCGACTGATGTCATCTGCGGCTATCCCGGGGAGAGCGAGGAGGATTTCCGGGAGACCATGGCCGCGCTGGAGGAGCTGCGGCCGGAGATGCTGCACCTCTCCCGGTACTCGCCGCGGGACGGGACACGCGCAGCGCTGCAGGAGCAGGTCCACTGGGGCATCGTCAAGGAGCGGACGCGCGCGGGATTCCGCACATTCCTCGGCATCTCGGCCGGGAGGTGCGCGGAGTGGAAGGGGTGGTCTGGCCGCGTGCTGGTGTCCGAGGAGGGAAAGCCGGGCACGATGGTCGCCCACAACGATGCCTACCGGCAGATTGTCATCCCCGGAGATGCCTCGCTGCTCGGTCGTTTTGTCAACGTGCGCGTCACAGGCGTCGGCAGGCATTACCTGCGCGGGGAGCTCTGCTGACGCAGCTCGCGCCGCATCACCTTGCCGGATGCGGTGCGGGGCAGGGCGTCCACCACGCGGACCTCGCCCACGCGGAACAGCGGACTCAGTTCCTCCCGTATGGCCTGCTGCAGAGCTTCTTTCAGTTTCGCGGGACTCGTCTCACGGAGTGGCACCACATACAGGACGAGCCGCTCGGGCCCTCCATCCGCAGGAGGGACGCCGACTGCGGCGCACTCCTTCACCGCGCCGAGGCACGCCCGCTCCACATCCGCGGAGCTGACCTTGATGCCGGAGAGCTTCATGGTGTCGTCAATCCTGCCGAGGAGCTGGTAGTACCCGTTCGGCAGCCTTCGCGCGGCGTCCCCGTGCCTGCGGAGCACCTTTCCGTCCGGGGAGGGACACCCCGCGTAGTACACCTCGTGATGGTCTTTGTTGAGCAGCCGCTGGGATAGCCCGACGCTGGGCGGGATGAGGAAGACCTCGCCGCTGTCTGCCTCCCTGTCGCCGTCGAGCAGCGCGAAGTCAAGCCCCAGCGCCGGAGTGGAGAACTGCGAGGGATAATTCTGCTGCACGACCGTCGAGGTGACATAGCCGCCGCCGAGCTCGGTGCCCCCGCAGTACTCGATGACCGGCCTGCCGCCCGCGCGCTGCATGAGCCATTCCATGTCCTCTGCGTTCGAGCACTCTCCTGTCGAACTGAACGCCCGTATCGAAGACCAGTCAAGTCCCTCGGCCGCCCTGCTGGCTCGCCACGCCTTGACCAGCGTGGGGACCACGCCGAGCATGGTCACGTTCGCGTCCTGCACGAACTCGCAGAATTCCCGCGATGTCGGAGAGCCCTGGTAGAGGCAGATGCTCGCCCGGTTGATGAGCGAGGCATAGATGAGCCAGGGGCCCATCATCCATCCGAGCGAGGTCGGCCAGCACAGCCGGCCTCCAGGATGGATGTCGTGATGCAGGTGCGCGTCCGACGCGCATTTCATCGGAGTGCTGTGCGTCCAGGGGATGGCCTTCGGGTCTCCTGTCGTCCCGGAGGAGAAGAGCACGGTGGTGGTGTCCTCGGCGTCCCGAGAGACCGCGCGGAAGGGCTTCTCCGGTCCGAGGAAATCCTCCCACGCGGTATCGCCTGCCTGGGCCTTGCCGAGCACGACCGCTTTTCCGTGCGCTGCGGCCCGCACGCGCTCGTACGGCGACAGCTCCCTGCCCCCGTAGCGATACCGCTCGATGGTGAACACGGCTTTCGCGCCGCTGATGGCCACTCTCCGCGCGATCTCCTTCGAGGAGAAGCTGTCCGCGATGCCCACCGCGGCACAGCCCGCCTTGATGATGCCCAGGTAGAGTGCGATGCTCTCGGGAGACAGGGGCATGACGATGGCCAGCGCATCCCCTGGCTTGTACGCGCTGCTGATGCCCTGGGCGACTTGGTCGGTCAGCCCGCTGAGCGCACGGTAGGACATCTCGCGCATCGGGCTCTCTCCTTCGGCGCGCCATCGCACCGCCATCGCATCCTCGGGAGCCTGAAAGCAGCTCTCCACGATGTTCAGCCGCGCGCCCGGGAACCATACCGGGTGTTCCGGGTCACGAAGGTCAGCTTTGCCAGGCTTCTTCAGGAAGTGGATGTCCAGGCGCGCCACCATGGCGGACCAGAATTCCTTGCGGGAAGAGACACTCCACTTCCACAGTTCCTCATACGACGAGAGGCCGCGCTCCTGCATCAGGGCGTGGAGATTGCTGCTGCGGATGTCTGCCTCGGAGGGCTGCCAAACGTAGGGCATCGCCAGCGCGGTGCGCTGCCGGGCTAATAAAGCTTTGCAGGTCCGGAAAACCTGCGAATCCCTCCGGCAAGGACATATGAAGGGCAGGCCTCCCATGAGGGGCATGCCCAACGCATTCCGAAGGCGGGCGGCAGTCAAGCCGCGACGGGTGATTGACGCGTGCGTCCTCATCGCATCCTTGATGCGGGACATCCCCGGCTGCGCGCAGTATCTCGCCGGTCTGACGGTGCAGCATCATGGTTACATCACCCATGCGCTTCTTGGGGAGGTGTGGTACGGCACGGTCAATCATGTGCGAGACGCCTTCGTGCGGCAGCGCCTTTACCAGTATGTTGATGGGCTGTTTGCGGAGCAGCGGTTGCACATGCTCCCTCTCGTGCGAGTCTCCCCGGAGCTGGTCGGAAGCTTCCGGACGCTTCTGCCCTTCTTGTCCGAAGACGACGCCCTGCATCTCGCTGAAGCACGAACGCACGGATTCTCCGATTTTGTCACCACGGATGAAGAACTGACGGCCCCTCGGAATGCGCTCCGTCTGTCAGAACTCGGCATTCGGATATTCGATCCTACGAGAATCTCTTGAGGAGCTTGCTGGTGATGCCAGCCCTGCGGAAGGCTTCCCGAGCCTCCTCGAAGGCCTTCTGGAGCGCCTCATTCCCCCAGTCAATCTTTGGCTCCTCTTTCCTTGCCATGCAACACCATGAGTCCGATGCGCTTTATGAATGTTACGCCGCAGCGGCCGGAGAATCTCCGGCGCTAGAACTCCCTCAGGAACTTCACCAGCTCGCGCGCCTCCTGCAGCTCGAGGAACTCCTCCTTGCGCATGGACGGCAAATCCTTGTCCTTCGGTGCGCGTTCGTCAAAGATGACCAGGTTGTCCGCGTCCAGCAGTCGGGAGAGGGACTGCATCTCCGGATGGACCTTGCCCATCTCGGTGAAGATGAGCTCGCGGTCCTGGCGGGCGATGACGTCGAAGGGCGCCTTCCGGAACTCCTGGACCCTGAAGCCCAGCTCAGAGTATTTGAGCGAGATCTCGTCCTGTGGTTGAGCATAGTCGAGGGGGATATCGAAGAGCTCCACAGGGAGGAAGACATCTTCTCCCAGGACCTCGTGGATGCGGAATCCGCGCTGCAGGGTCACCTCGGAGTCGCTCTCGTAGCGGTCCAGCATCCTCGGCGATACGCCGAGCCTGCGGGATAGCTCCAGCCGGGAGAGTTCCATCTCGTCGCGCTTCGCGCGCACCTTCTGGCCGGAGAGCCTGAGGGTGGGTCCCGCGGAGGTGCTGAGCACCATGGGCAGCCGGTCGTGGAGGCTCTCGCGGAAGGTCTCCATGGTGGTGGTGTATACCCCGAACCTGCTGTACACGATTCCCGGCTCCAGAGGGCGTCCTGCGCGTTCCGCGATGACCAGCACCGAGGCATTGACCATGCCTGCGGCGCGCTTCATCTCTGCAGCTCCCTCTGGAGTGAGAGCGTTGGCATCGCCCAGCATGCGCAGCAGCAGGGTGTGCTCCCCGCGCGCCACGAGGTCGAAGCATCCCCGCACGCGCTTGATGGCGTACCCCTCCTTCAAGAGGGTGACACATGCCTGCTCGATGAGGTCCTCCTTGCCCATGGGTGAGACAAGGATGCCGTCCCTTTAAAAAACTTATGATTTAACCATCGCGCTGTGGCAACATTTAAGAATGGACAGCCGCTCTCTTGGGTCATGGGGCTCGGGAAAGCGACGCTCATCACCGGAGTGCTTGCCGGCTCCGCCCTGCTTGGGGGCATTGCTGGTTTCCGGAGCGTCACTTCCGATGACCGGCCGGCGGTGGCCATGAGCCCCGCCCCGCAGGAGCTTGATGGCATCGTGGTGCGCGAGCGCCTGGAACTGCTCCCCACCGGGCCTGACATCGGCGGATACACCCTTTTCGAGGACCGCTACACCCTCGTGGTGATGGATTCCTGCGTTCCGAGGACGGTGCAGTTCAGCGCCATCGCCGTGGGGGACACCTCGCGCTACGAGGATTATGATTTCCGGGTGCGCCCGGGAGATAGGGTGCGGGTCAGCGTGCTTCCCGACGGCGACCTGTTCAAGGGCGTTGCCCTCATCGCGTACGGCGACCCGAGCGGAGCGGCGCAGTGCGACGGCGTCGAGGCTGCGTTCCAGGCTGCGCTCCGCGAGGCGGAGCGGAGCATGCCGCTCGACCAGCTCCTCTCTCTCGGATGGTACGCCGAACAGGACGCATATCTCCTGAGGACACTTTCCTCGGCCGAGCTGTGGGAGGAGTATCGGGATGCCGATGCGCTCCGCGAATCTGTGCGGGAACGTCTGCAGGCCGCGAGCCCGAGCACCTGTCCCACGGGCATGGAGAATCTTGAGCTGCTGAACCATGCCGAGCTGATTCGCGCGAGCCTGCTTTTAGACTATATCGATAATCCCGAGAACCAGCGCTCCATCATGGAGGAGCTTGCTGCCGACCGGGCCGACACCCGGACGGAATATGGCGGGGCGTTCGCGCTCCAGGATGGTGGCCTGATGCGGCTCCGCATGGCCTCGACCTGCCGGGGAGGGTGTAAGGATTACGAGTATTCATTTCCCACGGTCGCGCTCCGGCCGAATGTCGCGCTGCACTACCATAACCATACGATGCCAGGATTCCTGGAGCCCGATGCAGCGTTCCGCCACGATGCCTGTCCCTCTCCGGAGATTTCTCCTGGCGTAGGGGACCTCAGTGTCGCGCAGGGCGCGGGGAGCGATGGCGTCGTGTTCTCGGAGGAGGACGCCGCGTTCGGCACAGTGCTCTACACCGACAGCGGGGTGCTGCTCGACCTCGGGATACGCCTCCTGCCATAATCATTATAAGTCCGTAAACCCGCTGCCTCCGCATGGACGAGCTCGCCCGCTTCGGCCGGCCGATGCGGATGGACCTGAAGCCGAAGAAGCCGATTCTCGCGCCCACCGGCCCGAAGACCTGCGCGACCTGGGATGCCGAGGCTGCGATGCGGATGCTGATGAACAACCTTCATCCGCAGGTCGCGCTGGACTGGGAGCAGCTGGTCGTCTACGGCGGCTCCGGGCGCGCCGCGCGGAACTGGCAAGCGTATCACGACATCATCGTGTCGCTGAAGAAGCTGAAGGCGGATGAGACCCTCTGCGTCCAGAGCGGGAAGCCGGTGTACGTCGCGCGGACCTTCGAGCACGCCCCGCGCGTGGTCATCGCGAACAGCAACCTCGTCCCAAAGTGGGCCACCCCGGAGAACTTCTCCCGGCTCGATATGCTGGGACTGACGATGTACGGCCAGATGACCGCAGGCTCGTGGATCTACATCGGCACCCAGGGCATCCTGCAAGGGACCTACGAGACGCTGAGCGCGTGCGCGAAGCGCGAGTTCAGAACAGACTCCCTGAAAGGGAAGTTCCTCCTCAGCGCAGGGATGGGTGCGATGTCCGGCGCACAACCCCTTGCGGCGTCGATGTGCCACGCCGCCGCGCTCATCGTCGAGGCGCGCAAGGAGCGCATCGGGCGAAAGGTCAAGGAAGGGTACTGCGACCGCATGACGGAGTCGCTGGACGAGGGGCTTGCCTGGGTGCTGGACGCGAAGCAGCGCAAAGAGGGGCTGAGCGTGGGCCTTGTGGGCAATGCTGCCGAAGTCCATCCGGAACTGGTGCGCAGGAACATCATCCCCGATGTGGTGACGGACCAGACCAGCGCCCACGACCTGCTGAGCTACGTTCCCGAGGGGGATATCCCGGAGCTCGACGCCCTGCGCGTCCAGAATCCCGAAGCATACCGCGCGCGTTCCCTGGCCTCCGTGCGGAAGCATGTCGCCGCGATGCTGGCGATGCAGGCGCGCGGCGCGGTGTGCTTCGACTACGGCAACAACCTGCGCCAGCAGGCCGAACTCGCGGGCCTCCGGGTGCGCGATGGCCGGGGAACATACCTCTATGATGGCTTCGTCCCGCGCTACATCAGGCCGCTCTTCTGCGAGGGCAAGGGCCCCTTCCGGTGGGCCGCTCTCTCCGGCAGCGTGGAGGATATCCGGCGGATGGACGAGAGGCTGCTGAAGCTGTTCCCGAAAGACCGGGCGCTGGCGCGCTGGATCCGGCTCGCATCGGAAAAGGTGCCGCAGCTCGGCCTCCCCTCGAGGATATGCTGGCTCGCGTACGGCGACCGCGCGACGTTCGGCCTGGCCATCAACGACATGGTCCGCTCGAAAGAGCTCGGGGCTCCGGTGGTCATCGGCCGGGACCATCTCGATTGCGGCTCCGTCGCATCGCCCGAGCGCGAGACCGAGGGGATGGCCGACGGCAGCGACGCCATCGCGGACTGGCCCCTGCTGAACTTCGCGCTCAACACCGCAGCGGGCGCGTCCTGGGTGAGCTTCCATCATGGCGGAGGAGTCGGCATCGGGAATTCGCTCCACGCGGGGATGGTCATTGTCGCGGATGGCAGCGCGAAACGCGCCGAGCGTCTTGAACGCGTTCTCACCGTGGACCCAGGCATCGGGGTCGCGCGCCATGCGGACGCGGGCTATCCCGAGGCGCTTCGCGCCGCGCGCAAGGGGGTGCGCATCCCGGGCAAGATTTCTTAAAGAGCGGCTGGTTCCTTTGAGGGGATGCTGCTCCTGACCAACGACGACGGCTACCGCGCCAGGGGATTGCGCGCACTTGCGGATGCGGTTCAGAACCTGGACGACCTCGTCATCGTCGCCCCGCTCGGCAACCGCAGCGGCATCGGGCACACGATTTCCTTCAAGGAAGTGCGCGTGCAGCAACGTCTCTACGCGGGCAGGGAGATGCTCACCCTGAGCAGCAGCCCCTCGGACTGCGCCTCCTACGGCCTTGAGGCGCTGCTCCCCCGGCCGGAATACGTGCTCTCCGGGGTGAACCGCGGCACCAATTCCGGGATGAGCCTCTACATGTCCGGCACCATCGCTGCGGCGAGGCAGGCCGCTATCCTGGGGGTTCCTGGCATCGCGGTGTCCGCAGCGGGATTCGAGGACCCGGATTACGACCTTGCGGCCGCGTTCGGCCGGGAGTTCTTCCTCTGGCTGCGCGCCGCCCAGGTCGAAGGATGCTACTTCAACCTTGTCGCTCCGAAGAAAAACCTGCCACGTCAGGGTGTCGCGGTCACCAGGCCCTCGCTCGACAAGGACCTGCGCTCGCGTTGGGAACTCCAGCCCTCAGGCAAGTACCTGCACCGCACGGAATGGCTTCCCTCGACAGAGAGGTGGAGCGACCAGTGGGCCCTGGACCGCGGCTATCTCACCCTGACGGTGAACACCCTCGACCGGGACTGCGCCCGCGCCGAGGCGCTCGAGGAGCGCATCTTCTCCGAGTTCAGGTTCGCAGGGCTGCCCACCGTTCTGCCGGCTCCGTAGGAAGAGTCGTCGGCCATGCTGCTCAGAAGTACCGGCATGCCGGCAGGACCTTCCGGAACTTGTGCGGCCTGGCGGCCGGATTTTCAAAGTCCCCGCGACCGAAGGATATATAATAAGGCATCTCGCCGCAGGCTGCATGGCAAAGTTCAAGCCCACGATGGAGATGCCCCACGCGAAAATCCTCATCGTGGACGACTCCTCATTCACCCGGGAGCTGGTCTCGAAGATGCTTGTCCAGGCGGGATTCTCGAAGCCCCTGGAGGCGGAGAGCGCGGGCAGCGCTCTGGGCGCGGTCAAGGCGAACAAGCCGGACCTGCTCATCCTGGACATCGACCTCGGAGGGGAGCTGGACGGCGTCGATGTCCTCCGCGCGGTGAAGAGGGACACTCCCGCGGTGAAGGTCATCGTGCTCTCCGCGCTGTCGCAGCGCCTGCTCGAGGAGAAGCTCATGGAGGAGCAGGCCGATGCATTCATCGTCAAGCCCTTCCGGCAGGAGCAGCTCCTCTTCGCGGTGGGCCTCGCGCTCGGCTACGACGTGATGTAGAGGCGGCCGCATTGCGGAGGATATCGGGGTTTTGATGAGACGGATAATGTACGGCACTGCAGCCGAGGAGAGCTTTTCTGCCGGGCCGATGTAAACATTTAATAAGGCCTTTTTCCCAGAGCCGCCTGAGGGATTGCACATGGAATTCAAGATGGAGAAGCGTACCATCGGCAGGCAGAAGGAGGAGGTCCGTCAGGAGGACTTCGAGCTCGCGTACAAGTTCTCCAAGATTCTCTTCCGCGAGATGGGCGACATGCTCAAGGCCCTGGTGCTCTTCGGCTCCACTGCGCGCACGGGGCGCAAGGAGAAGGACATCGACCTCCTGGTCATCGTGGACGACGTCACGGTGCGCATATCACCGGAGCTGGTGGAGACCTACCGCATCATCACCGAGAAGGCCGTCGTCGAGGTGAGCGAGCGGCTGCACATCACCTCCATGAAGTTCAGCTCCTTCTGGGAATACGCGCGCGCCGGGGATCCGGTGGCCGTGAACATCCTCCGCGAGGGCATTCCCCTCATCGACGCGGGCTTCTTCCGGCCGCTGCAGGCGCTGCTCTTCGACGGGCGCATCCGTCCGAGCCCCGAGAGCGTCTGGACCTACTTCGCGCGCTCGCCGCGCGCGCTCTTCTCCGCGCGCAGGCACGTCCTCGGCGCGGTCCTCGACCTCTACTGGGCCGTGGTGGACAGCGCCCACGCCTCGCTGATGATGCTCAACGTCACCCCGCCGAGCCCGGACCATGTGGCGGAGCTGCTGGACAAGATGCTCGTCGCGCGGGGACTGCTCAAGCCGCACCACGTCGAGACCATGAAGAAGTTCTACGACCTCCAGAAGCGCGTCGTCCACCGTGAGCTCAAGGAGCTCAAAGGCGCAGAGTACGACGAGCTCTACAAGGAGGCCGCGGCGTTCGTCGATGACATGAAGCGCTTCGTCGAGAGCCGGGAGTTCGCCTCCGACGGGAAAAAGCACCCTTCCGCACGCAAGGCACCATAAGGTTTTTATAGGGGCACCCCCGAGGGAATCCGAACGGCGACGAGTGCGTCGACGGGAGGAACCGCAATGGCAAAAGTGCAGAAGGTTTTCAAGGCAGGCATCAAGAAGGAGAAGGGCTACCTGTACTTCATCGACAAGCAGGGCGACATCTCCCGCGCTGCCATGGTGCGTGGCGGGAAGAAGGGCAAGAAATAAGCGTGCCCTCTCTATGATTTTTTTGTCACATATTCTTCTTTTTCTTTTCCACTTTCCTTAAATCCTCAGGCATCCTTCTATCCTCGGTATGACATACCTGTCATCGGGACCCCTGTATCGTGCCCCTGCGTACGCGCGCCCTGCCAGCGCTGTGCCGGCGGCTGCGTATGCGACGGAGGCCATGCCGGTCTATTCGGCGGATATCGACATCCCGGTGTACCAGGGCCGCGGGCATGCCCCCTATATGCCCCCGTTCGACCCGCGGCCCTTCCTTCTTCCCGGCAGGCCGGAGGCGCAGTTCGTCGGCAGGGCGTCCCAGCTTGAAAGCGTTGTCCGCGAGGCCTTCACCGCGACGACCGGGCAGCCGCTTCCCTACGGCATCACGATACATGTCAACACCCCGGCCGAACTGAAGGGTATCCACTCTCGTCTTGGCGGCGTGTGGAGCGAGGGCATCCAGGGCTTCGCCCTGAACAGCCGGAGCAGCATCTTCCTCCGCGAAGGCCCACTGGACGAGGTTCTCCTGGTCGCAGGCCACGAGCTCGGCCACGTGCTCACCCCGCAGCTGCCCTCCATGCGGGACGAGGAGGCGAAGGCCTTTGCGTTCGAGCTGGCGTGGATGCAGGCCATCCACCGCGAGGACATCGCAGGGCTGCGAGGCAGCATCCGCCTGGGAGCGCCTGCGCGGAATGGGCTGCACAACGTCGCGCTGGACTTCGTCCTCGGTGCGCTGCGCAAGGGTGCCGACGCCCTTGAGCTCTTCCGGAGCATCGCGGCAGGCACCCTTTCGGCCTCACAGAAGTCCATGTTTATTACTACTAATTAGTTCTGAAAATAGAAACATTTATATACTTGCGATGCCCCGTACTCAGTATGGCAAACGACCAGCCCTATGGAACTCCGGCGGATGATTCCCACTACAGGTCAGACCGCAAGGGCGAGCCCGAGCAGAAGGACCTTGAGGGCGCCCAGCGCCGGGTGGAGCAGCTGAGCGGCGCGAGCCATCTCCATGCGCTCCTTGAGGCCAACGGCTTCTCCGACACCCTCTCCGTCGAGCAGCGCATCTCGCTCACCGATTTGATGGCCCGGCAGGGCCTGGAGAGGACCGATCTCGGCGCTGCCTTGCA
>JAGVZT010000047.1:61053-65484 GCA_018302335.1 Candidatus Woesearchaeota archaeon
GAGCAGGGCATCCGCGGCGCGATTGCGGATGCCGCCGAGTACTCCACATCCGGGAATCTCTACGAGGCCCTCGAGGGCGTCATCGGAAGCTACAAGCCAAGCGCAAGGGGTTACGAGCCTCCGGAGTAGCGATGGGCAAGGGCTCACAGGTTTCTGGCGTCGCGGAGCGCTTCGGGGTGGATGCGCGCGAACTCTCTGACTATGTGCATGCTCTCAAGCTCGGCATCGAGGGCAATCCCGACCTTCACCTCCTCGGGAGATATCCTCTACAAGGGCGAGCCGCTCGGGAGCGTCTACGACGTCGGGTATGAGGGCTAACGTCTCGATGCCGCTTGGATTCCGGCCACGCCGTACACGTTCCGCATGGCCGGCATCCCGGAAATTCTCAGCGCGGCCGAGAGCATCGCCGGCCCGGAAACGGCGCAACCTATTTAATCCGCTGAAAGCCTACGCTGGGCATGGCGGCCGGGAGAGTGCGGAATCCTCGCGCGAAGCCGAAGGCACGCGCCACGCGCGCCTGCCAAGCGACGCATCCTCGTCACGAGCGCGCTGCCCTACGTGAACAACATCCCGCATCTCGGGAACATCATCGGCTGCGTCCTCTCCGCTGACGTGTTCGCGAGGTTCTGCCGCTCCCGAGGTGACGATGTCCTGTACATCTGCGGCACGGACGAGCACGGCACCACGACGGAAGCGAAGGCCCTTGAGGAGGGCGTGTCTCCGCGGGAAATCTGCGACAAGTACTACGCGCTGCACAAGGAGGTCTATGACTGGCTGAGCATCTCCTTCGACCATTTCGGCAGGACCTCAGCGCCCGTCCACCACACCATCACCCAGGACATCTTCAAGACCCTCCACAAGAACGGCTGCATCCTACCCAAGAAGGTGGAGCAGAGCTACTGCCCGAAGGACGAGCGCTTCCTCGCGGACCGCTTTGTGGAGGGCGCGTGCCCGAAGTGCCACTTCCCGGACGCGCGCGGCGACCAGTGCGACTCCTGCGGAAAACTGCTGACTCCCCAGGAGCTTGTGCACCCGCGCTGCAAGCTCTGCGGGTCACGTCCCGTACAGAAGGAGAGCGAGCACCTCTTTCTCGACCTCGCGAAGCTCCAGCCGAAGCTCGAGACGTGGTTCGCAGCGCAGGCGGAGCGCGGGAAATGGCCGGAGAACGCGCGCACCGTGACCCGGGGCTGGCTCAAGGAGGGGCTGCAGCCGAGGGCCATCACCCGCGACCTCTCATGGGGTGTCAAGGTCCCCCTGAAGGGCTTCGAGAGGAAGGTATTCTACGTCTGGTTCGACGCGCCGATAGGATACATCTCCATCACTGCCGACCACACGAAGGGATGGAAGCGGTGGTGGCAGTCTTCCGATGTCCGGCTGTACCAGTTCATGGCCAAGGACAACATCCCCTTCCACACCATCCTCTTCCCCGCGACGCTCCTCGGCACGAAGAAGAAGTGGACCATGCTGCACCACATCAGCAGCGTTGAGTATCTGAACTACGAATCCGGCAAGTTCTCCAAGTCGCGAAACGTCGGCGTCTTCGGCAATGATGTCATGTCTCTCGGCTTTCCCGCCGACGCGTGGCGGTATTACCTCCTGGTCAACCGGCCGGAGAAGGCCGACACGGTCTTCCTCTGGGACGACTTCGCGGAGAAGCTCAACAGCGAGCTCGCTGCGAACATCGGCAACTTTGTCAACCGGGTGCTCTCCTTCCTCAACCGCTACGCGGAGAGCGTGGTGCCATCTGCGGTGCCTGACAGGCGCGGGGAGGCCTTCTGGCACGAGGTCCAGGAACGCGAGGCCCGCGTCACTGCGCTTCTCGACGCGGTGCGGCTCAAGGAGGCCCTGAAGGAGGTCATGGCGCTGAGCAAGACCGGCAACGGCTTCTTCCAGGAGAGCGAGCCCTGGAAGCACATCAAGGAGCTTTCCCGAGCCGGGCCCGCATTGCGCCTCCTCACCCACCTCGTCAAGGACCTTGCCGTCCTGAGCGAGCCTTTCCTGCCCCAGACATCGGCGCGCATCTTCTCCCAGCTCAACCTCTCTGCGAGAACGTGGGACGACCTGGGAAAGCTTTCCATCCCTGAGGGTCACGCGATAGGGGCCGCGGAGCCGCTCTTCGCCCCCGTGGAGCCCGAGGCGGTCGTGGAGCTCCGGGAGCGGTTCGCCGGCGCGAAGGAGAGCCTGTTCTCCAAGCTCGACCTCCGCGTGTGCCGAGTCCTGGAGGTGAAGGACCATCCGGAAGCCGACAAGCTGTACATCCTCACCATCGACCTCGGGAGCGAGAAGCGGCAGCTCGTCGCAGGGCTGAAGCAGCATTATACCCTGGAGCAGCTCGCCGGGAAGTCCCTCATCGTGGTCGCGAACCTGAAGCCCGCGAAGCTCCGGGGAGTGTACTCCCAGGGGATGCTCCTCGCTGCCGAGGATGGCAGGGAAGTCGAGGCGCTGCATCCCGACGCTCCGCCGGGCACCAGGGTGGGGCTCGCGGGCAATGTCCCGACGGGCAAGCCCGCAGAACTCTCGTTCGAGGATTTCATCAGGATTCCGCTTTCCGTCAAGAATGGCGTCGCTCTCGCCGAGGGCAAGCCCCTCACCGCCAACGGGAAGGAAGTTCGCCTCACGCGCGTCAAGGAGGGGAAAGTGCGGTGAGGCGCATCCCACCCGGATGGCTTTTCGTCGTGCTTGTCGCTGCGCTTATTCTCCTTTTCCGGCCGCACGGTGGGAAGGATACCGAGTTGTCTGCGCTCACCGGCTCTGTGACCGAGGTTCCCGCAGAAGCCGAGCCTGGTTCGCTCTTCCTCCGCTTCGAGCCCGTTCCCGCGCGAAGCCTCACCTCGCTCGTCTCCGGACGCAGTTCTGTGGGCGCGCTCCAGGTGACGGGCAGCGCCTCTGCGGTGACCGTGCGCGTCACCTCTCCGGATGGCCTTTTCGCTCCTGCTGCGTTCGCGCTTCCCGAAGTGGCGGAGAGTGGCAGCGTCCATGTCGAGCTTTCATTCCTCCCGGCCGCACTGGAGGGCGATGCGCGCGATGTCCCGCTTGATTTCGTCGTCGGATATGCGGATGCTGCCAACGCGCTGCACGAGCAGCGCTACCGGGGAATGCTTCCGGTGCTGCCCCGCACGGTGGTCGAGGACGCGCCGGAAGGATACGCACGCTTCGTGACCGGCAGAGACCCCACGCTCCGGGATTACGCCGCGGGGCTGCTTGGCGGCCTCGCTCCTGATTCACTGGAAGGTGAGCGCCTCATCGCACGCTGGCTGTACGAGAGTCTCTCGCTCGCTCTGGAGGAGCGCGAGGGCATCCGCTTCCCCGCAGAGGTCATCTCCGCCGGAAGCGGGAGCCGCGACGAGCAGGCCATCGCCTACGCCGCGCTACTCTCCGCTGCCGGGCTGGACCCCGCGCTCGTCAGTACCCCTGATGGGTTGCTCGCGGGATACTTCGACACCCGCGGATACATCGTGCCCCTGCGTCCCGGCGAAGGAAGCTATGAGGATGCGCTCTCCGCGGGCATCGCGGCCATGGGCGGCTCCTACGAGATCATCGCGCTTTCGGACGCATGGACCCGATATCCTCCTGCGCCCTATGCCGGCAGCGTCGAAGCTCCCGCGATGGGCAGGCAACTGGGCCGCTGCGCCGTGGAGAAGGCAAGCGAAAGTCTCTGGCGCGCGACGCTTCCGCTGCGATTCACCGGGACGGGAGTGGGATGCGCGGGCATGGTCCAC
This sequence comes from Candidatus Woesearchaeota archaeon, assembly GCA_018302335.1. Taxonomy (GTDB): domain Archaea; phylum Nanobdellota; class Nanobdellia; order Woesearchaeales; family JAGVZT01; genus JAGVZT01. The sequence goes on from JAGVZT010000047.1 coordinate 64,773, forward strand.
TCCGATGGTGGGAGGCGCGGGGGAGAGCGTTTCGCCTGCTTCCCCGTGGAAGGGACGCTGGAGACTGAGATGACCGCGCTGCTTGTCGGCGATGACGTGAGCTGCGAGGGGATTTAGGCCGAAAATCTTATTAATCTTACTCATCTTACACCTCGTATGGCTCTGCAGGCGATACGCACCGTGACCATCACCGGAAAAGGGCAGGTATCCATCCCAAAAGAGCTGAGGAAGCGCGGAACCTTTGCGGAAGGAAGCAGGATAGCCATATTAAGCTTTGATGACCATCTCGAACTCCGGCCGATGAGCCAGGTCCAGAAGCGTCTTGAGACCGCGATTGCGAGCGAGCGCGCGCTCAAGGACTGGCGTCGGAAGGGAGAAGCGAGGGCGTGGAAAGGCCTCTGAGGGGTGATGTGGTCGTCGTGCCGTTCCCATTCTCCGACCTGATGCGGTCGACCCGGCGTCCTGCTCTGGTGGTGGCATCGCTCAGCGGCGATGACCTCATCCTCTGCCAGATCACCAGCCAGGCGCGGATGGACCGCTACGCGATTCCTCTCTTAGACCGTGACTTCCAATCAGGCTCCCTGCGAGTCAGGAGTGTCATACGCCCGAATCGCCTGTTCACCGCGGATCGCTCTCTTATCCTCTATAGGGCGGGCACGCTCAGAAAGCGCAAGATGCAGGAAGTGCAGGAGTCTCTCGTGAGCATCTTTAC
>JAGVZT010000057.1 GCA_018302335.1 Candidatus Woesearchaeota archaeon
CGCAGACATTGTACGCATTACTGATGCAGAGTCGCTCGTCGAGGGCACGCCGTTCGTGCTCCAGTTCGCGAGAGAGAATCGGGCTCCTGCCCTGGACTACGTGGATGAGAACGAGATGAGCGGTGCCTACCGGACCTATCTCCAGGATGTCTACGGTCTCCGTGAGGACCAGAGAAACCCCTATCTCAAGACCACCCGGAATCCGTATCCGGAGCTGTATCACATCGCCCTCAATACAGGGGATGCCCTGCAGTTCATCCCGTACGGACTCGACCCGGATGAAGACAATCTCACCTATGGGTATAGCGGCTGGAAGACCCCTGGTGGCATTCCAGGGGTTATGGACCCGTTCTATGATACGCCTGTCGCTTCCGGTGACGCGGGCGGAGTCGACGGCATCAACTACTGGCAGGATGTCTCGCCGCTCTACAGGCAGAGCGGCAAGGACAGCAGCTATACGACCACTCGCGAGGATGTGGGCTTCAAGATGGTGCGCATCAGCATCCGAGACCCTGCTGGGCTCATGGATTGGCAGGACATAGGGATTATGGTCAATGACCGACCAGATTTCTCCATGGCAGTTGGGGGAGACTGTGGCAGCGGCTACACCTTAAGTCTCTCCTGCGAGGATCGCTTCTTCGCCGATTACCGTGTGGAGATATTCGACAGCATCAATGTCTGTCTCAACCAGACCGTGCCGTCGTGCACCGGCAGCGTGCGCTACGGTGCCCCGGGCGCGCAGTGCGGAGACCGGGTGCGCAGGACACTCTTTGTCCGGGTGAGCGACGAGTTTGGGGCGAGCAGCCAGCAAGTCTTCACCGCGTGCTAGGCGGACGTGCTCATGGCTGCCAGTCCCGGGTGGTCCCGCCGAGATGCCGGTGATTGTTGCCGAGGTCCATACCTCGGCCTTCAGGCCAGGGTTGTTGATTCCCTGCGACGCGGCCAAGCTCATTTTTTCGTCAGGAACGCAGGACGGGAGAAAGTTTTTAAATCGCCCCAGTGTAGGACAACGCTGAATGGGCATGTTGTCAGGGGGAGGAGTGCTCATAGCTCTACTTGTCGCTCTCTCTCTCCTTCCAGGAGTGAGCGCCGGCTGCTGCGCCAACCCCTCCCTTGTCACCCAAGCAGGATTCACAGAAAGTGACGTCTGCGCCCTGCGGACCATCGTCACCTCCTCGGTCTGTTGCCCGAACGACCCGGCATATTATAACAGTACCGAGTCGCCGAGCTGGGTTCCCGACTCGCAGGCGGACTGCCTTGCGAACTACTTCCACGGCACGGACTGCTCGGCCCTGCAGCGATGCGGGGCCGGATGCTGCTTCGACGTCACCAAGACAGGGGGCTTCTCCGACGTCTGCTACGGAGACACGCAGACGGTCTGCCGGCTGGGTGCGGCGCAGAACGCCTGGACCCTGGGCTGGCAGAATGCCAGCGAGCAGTTCCAGCAGGGGAATCCCTGCTACAGCACTTCCTATGTCGCCGCGCTTGCCCAATGTCCGCTCATCACCGAATGCTCGCGCTACGACAACGACCTGATTGGCTGCACGGGCGCGAACCTGAGCTGCTTCCACTGCCCGGACATCGGTCCCACGAACGGCGCGGGAAGATGCTTTTCTGCATGCGCGGGCAACTGCCTAGGCTGGCCGGTGGATTACAGCGTGAACGACAACGCGACAGAGGAGTGTGCCCAGCCGGAGGGCGCGCAGACTCCCTGTGTCTCCTCCCGTTGCCAGTCCGCGGAGCCGGACTGTCTCTGCGCGACAGGTGTCACCAATGCTACGCACCCGTACTGCTGCCAGATCCGCGGGGACGTCTTTGATAACTCAAGCAGGTGTCTCACAGACTGCCAGCCGGACTGCGTGCTCAACGCAAGCATCGCAACCTCGGCTTCGTACTATGCTCCGTCCTACACTGACTGCTTCTGCGGCGCGCAGAAGGTGAGGCTCACTGACCCAGGGTACTGCTGCGCCTACTCTTCCGGTACGGTCTGGAACCTCACCGCATGCTTTGACGCAGGCTCACTCAACGGCTATGTCCGCAGCCAGGCCGGAACCGGCCTGGCAGGAGCCAGCGTAAGCATCGCGGGCCAGACCGCGCAGACGGACGCAAACGGCTTCTACAATTTCCCACAGCTCTTCGTGGGAGGCTACCAAGCTGTCGCCTCCGCGGCCGGCTATGGGGCGCAGAACGCGAGCGTGCTCATCGTGAAGAATACCGCAACGACGCAGGACTTCGCCCTCGTGGCGAGCACCCCCGCATGCACAGACCCTGGCCAGCCGAGGCCAAATCCCCAGTTCGCGGCATCCTGCGCGAAAGGGGACAATGCCGTCATTCTCACCTGGGTGAAGCCGTGCAGCAACATCCGTGCGATGCGCATCCTCCGCAATGGATTACCTATCGTCGCCTTCTTCGGAAACGAGATGAGTTACCTCGATGGCAGCCTCAACTGGAACACCCGCTACAACTACACCCTTGCGGTTGAGTACGATGGCATCACCGTTGCAGGAACCTTCCAGTACAATACCACCGGCCGCACAGGGGACATACGCTGCGCGAACATCACCACTCCGAGCGACTGCCTGAACCTGACTGGAGGCACTGGGGGGTACACTGACACCCTCATAGGATGTGATGACTGCAACATGGTCCAGTATCTCTACGGCTGCGCCAATCTCACGGGCCTGCCAAGCGCCCTGTGCGTCGGCCCGAATGCCCAGGGCCAGAGCAGATGCCTCGATTCTCCGAACTGCGGAGCGCTGGGCAACCCCTTTGGGCTGTTCGCCACCGAGAGTCTCTGCCTCGGCACCGGACAGGCCATAGGGTACGCATGCTACTACGACAGCTCGTCCACCGTGACTGATGCCTGCTATTCCTGCACTGGCATCTCGTCCTGCTTTGGCTACCGCTCGGAAAACGCTTGCACGCAGGACAGCTGCGGGGTGAGCTACACCGGACCCTGTCAATGGCAATACCTCAATCAGGAGCTCGGCAAGGGCATATGTTTCGCCCCCGGCTATAACGGCACGGAATACTGCGGCCTCTGCAACGACCCGCTCCTGCCCTGCGACAGCACCATCTGCGAACGCCTGGGGAACTGTTACACCACGGGAGGTTCATGCGGGGCATGCGCCCCGGGCATCACCTGTCGGGACTTCGTCACCGAGGAGGGCTGCACTGCCGGCAGGGATTTTGTGGTGGATGCGCAGTGCCCCGCGGCATCGACGCCGAGCGGCAATCCCTGCGGCCTCATCTACTGCATGTGGGATGGCTCGCGATGCATAAAGGATGTGGATGGCGATGGCCTGGAGGACCCCTTCCTGGACAGCAGCCCCCCGTTCACGAGCATCGCGAACCCCCCCCTCAACGTCGTCAACCAGTCCGGCTACCTCCTCAAGCTGAACGTGAGCGACCTCTACACGACCACCTATTTCTGCGTCGATGACACGGACAGCTGCTGCCCCAATCGCATCGTGATGGACGGCGAGGTCATGCTGCCCGCTGGGATGGCCGGCCAGGGCCTCTTTTACTTCAGGTATTACTCAAAGAAGAATCTGGTGAATAACATCGAGCTCATCAAGAGCATGCCATTCTATCTTGATACCCTGCCGCCAAGCATCCTGGTCACCTACGTCATCACGGACAACGCCCAGCCACTTCTTTCGGACATAGACTTCACCATCCGAGTGAGCGAGTACGCGCGGTGCACGGACAGCTTCCGGCCTGCCACCTATTCTGCGTCGACGCCAATAAGCAGCGCCCTGAACAACAGATTCACCTCTCGGTACGAGGGGCTCGAGGACTTCACCTACTATTACACGGTGAACTGCACTGACCTGCAGGGCCTCTCGCTCAGCAATTATTCCGTCATCGACGTGGACCGAGTGCAGTTCATCTTCGGCGAGAGTCCCGTTGGCGTGACCACGGCGCAGACCAGCATGGTGCTCTCCGTCCGTACCACCGATACGGCCACGTGCAGGTACGCGAGGCTCGATTCCAACTACGTCCCTGGAACCTACCAGAACTTCGCGCTCACCGGCGGAACGACCCACCAGAGCACCCTTTCCTCGCTTGCCCAGGGGACTTACGAGTACCGGGTGGTGTGCCAGGGTGCAGTCCTCCTCGATACTGCCTATCTCGGGTTCACTGTGGACCTCACCCCCCCGGTGACAACTCCCTATTTTGACTCACCTTCCGGAGGGAGGGAGTCCATGCAGGCGAACGGCTGGTACCCATACGCAAGATTCTTCCTTGAGTGCAAGGACCCCGACCAGGGGCCCCCAGAGGAGTTCGGCTGCCTCCGCACCATGTACTGCTCCGGCAGCCAGCCCAGCTGCACTCCGAGCACTCAAATCAACTGGTACAACGCCACGCTTTCGAGCGGCACCTATGCCCTCTGCTATTCCTCGACGGATGGGTACAATGCGGAGTCAGCCAGATGCACACCGTTTCAGGTGGACGCGACGCCCCCCACAAGCCCGCAGTTCAACGTCTCAGGGTACTGGCCTCAGCTCGACCGCTTCTCCTTCTCCGTCCTCTCGACAGACGCCAATTCCGGCCTTTCCCACTACCTTGTCTCTCTCGTGGACGCCAACGACACCGCAGTGGTTGACTGGAGAAGCGTTCCCGCGGCGTCAAACTGGACACTGGTCCAGATGATGCAGAATGACGCTGACTGGCTGGGAGCGAACGGCACCAACGAGCTCATCGAAGGCGAAACCTATTATGTGCTTGCGGTTGCGTACGACAACTCCGGACTCGCCAGCACCATGGCCAGGAGTTCCGGCACCCTCATCGTGGGAGTCAACTTCACCCCGCCGCATTGCTCGGATGGGATACGGGATTTCGATGAGACAGGCATTGACTGCGGTGGAAGCTGCCTGCCCTGCGGCATCTGCGGCAATGGGAATCTTGAACCAGGGGAGGAGTGCGACGGGCCTGACTGGGGGGCGGTGAGCAACTGCGATGACCTCGGCTTCCTCGGGGGAGCGTTGTCCTGCAGGCAGGACTGCTTCTTTGACACCACCGGCTGCATCCCGCAGGGAGGCAGCTACTGCGGGGATGGCATCCTGAACAGTGGGGAGCAGTGCGACGGCCCTTCGTGGGGTATCATCAGGGGCTGCACTGACTTTGACCAATTCACCTCTGGTCTCCTGACCTGTGGCTCGAACTGCAGGTTTGACACTTCCGGATGCATGGGTGGCGCGGGCGGTTACTGCGGCAACGGCGTGATTGACGGCGGGGAGCAGTGCGACGGCTCCGCATGGGGCACCGTGACCGGGTGCTCCAGCTTCGGATTCACCGGCGGCTTCCTGCGTTGCCTCTCCACCTGCCAGTTTGACACCTCTGGATGCACCACTCCCTCTGGGGGAAATTGCGGCAATGGGATGATTGACGGTGGGGAGCAGTGCGACAGCACGAACTGGGGCACGGTCTCCGGCTGCGCTGACTTTGACCAGTTCACCTCCGGCTCGCTCTTCTGCACCAGTACCTGTCAGTTCGACACCTCGGCATGCAGCGCCGGCGGGGCCGGATTCTGCGGCGATGGGACCATAGACGCCGGCGAGCAGTGCGACGGCTCGAATCTCGGCGGGATGACCTCCTGCACGGAATTCGGCTATTCCGGGGGGACGCTCAGCTGCGGCGCCAACTGCCAGATGGACACTTCATTGTGCACGGGCGGCTCTGGCAGCAGATGCGGTGACGGCCGCATCGGGCAGGGCGAGCAGTGCGATGGCGCCGCATGGGGGACGGTGGCCGGCTGCTCTGACTTTGATGCTTTCATCGGAGGGGCGCTGAGCTGTGCGCCGGACTGTACCTTCGACACATCGGCGTGCCAGGGCGGTTCCGGCGGGAACTGCGGCGATGGCATCATCAACGCAGGCGAGCAGTGCGATGGGCTGAACTGGGGAACCATCACAGGTTGTCTCTCGCTCGGGTTCATCGGAGGGACGCTGCGATGCTCCCCCATCTGCGAATTTGACACCTCGACCTGCCAGTCAACTGGAGGGAACTGCGGCAACGGCGTGATTGATGCTGGCGAGCAGTGTGATGGCTCTGCTTGGGGCACGGTGACCGGCTGCAGGAACTTTGATGCTTTCACTTCCGGACTGCTGCGATGCGCCTCGAATTGCCAGTTTGACACCTCTTCATGCACCGGCGGCACCGGAAGCCGCTGCGGCGACGGCGTGATAGATGCGGGTGAGCAGTGTGACAGTTCCACGTGGGGGAGCGTGACAGGCTGCTCGGACTTCGACCAGTTCAACGGAGGGGCGCTCTCCTGCGGCCCGAGCTGCCAGTTCGACACCTCTTCATGCACCGGTGGCACCGGAGGCCTGTGCGGCGACGGAGTGGTGGATGCGGGCGAACAGTGCGACGGTCCCAACATGAACGGGCTTTCTTGCACCTCGTTGGGCTTCCAGAGCGGAATGCTCCTCTGTTCAGGCTCATGTTCCCTGGATACTACCTACTGTGTCCCCACAAGTGGCGGGAGATGCGGCAACAGTGTCATCGACGCCGGCGAGCAGTGCGACGGGCAGAGCTGGGGCACGGTGAACGGCTGCTCTGACTTTGATGCGTTCACCTCTGGTCTCCTGGTCTGCGGCGCAGGCTGCCAGTTCGACACCACCTCATGCTCCAGCGGTGGGCCGGGCAGCGGCATCTGCGGCGATGGGATAATAGGCCCCGGCGAGCAGTGCGACGGGCAGAGCTGGGGCACGGTGAACGGCTGCTCTGACTTTGATGCGTTCACCTCTGGCGCGCTAGCCTGCGCAATCGATTGCCGTTTCGACACCTCCGCGTGCCAGGGCAGCTCCGGCGGGAACTGCGGCGACGGAGTGGTGGACGCCGGGGAGCAATGTGACAGCGCGAACCTGAACGGGCTTTCCATAGATGCTGGCGAGCAGTGCGATGGCGCCTCGTGGGGCACAGTAAACGGCTGCGCAGACTTTGATGCCTTCACGTCTGGGTTCTTGAGTTGCGGTCCGAGTTGTCAGTTCGACACCACCTTATGCTCGAGCGGGGGCCCGGGCAGCGGCGTCTGCGGTGACGGTTCCATTAATACTGGTGAGCAGTGCGACGGGCAGAGCTGGGGAACGGTAAACGGCTGCTCTGACTTTGATGCGTTCACCTCTGGCGCGCTAGCCTGCGCAATCGATTGCCGCTTTGACACCTCCGCGTGCCAGGGCAGCTCCGGCGGGAACTGCGGCGACGGAGTGGTGGACGCCGGGGAGCAATGTGACAGCGCGAACCTGAACGGGCTTTCCATGGCGCCTCGTGGGGCACAGTAAACGGCTGCGCAGACTTCGATGCCTTCACCTCCGGATTCTTGGTCTGTGGCTCCGGCTGCCAGTTCGATACCACCTTTTGTACTGGAGGAACAGGCAGCAGCTGCGGTGACGGTGTGATAGATGCCGGTGAGCAGTGCGACGGGCAGAGCTGGGGTACGGTGAACGGCTGCCCAGACTTCGACGCGTTCACATCCGGCGCGCTGTCGTGCGGAGTGAACTGCCGCTTTGACACCTCTGCGTGCACGGGCGGGAGCGGGAGCCGCTGCGGCGACGGTGTGATAGATGCTGGCGAGTCGTGCGACGGCAGCAACCTGGCCGGGCTGAGCTGCACCGGTCTTGGTTTCGCGAGCGGGACG
>JAGVZT010000058.1 GCA_018302335.1 Candidatus Woesearchaeota archaeon
ACCAGTTCAATCATCTCGAAATTTTCGCGCGGCACCAACTTGAAGCCGGTCCTTGATACGTATCTCTTCTTGAATTCCGAATACCGTTCAACTGTAAAATCAGCGTCGCCAAGCTCCGTTCTTGTCGTATCTGGTCTTCGGATCTTCAGCAATCGAAGGTCTCCTGCGACCGTATGCAGCGGTTGAATATGGAATAATGGGCCTGTGGTGGTCTCCTCTATCACGCCGCCAATCTTTTGAGCAACCGCCACTAGACTATCATATTGTTCTCTGCTTTGTGCAAAAATGCACGCATAATTGACTGGCGCATTCTTTTCAGAAGTATGTTTATTTTTCAAATCATTTGCCTTCCGGACTATTACCTCAACCAGTTGCTTTAAGGCTGTCACGCCCATCAATACGCCTTTACAATGTGTACTGCGGGGGGAAGGATTCGAACCCTCGTATCCCCTGCGGGAACGGGATCTTAAGTCCCGCGCATTTGGCCAGGCTTTGCTACCCCCGCTGTGTCTGTGCGGCCGGGGGGTTGCGCTATAAATCTTTCGGGGCTGCGCGGAAAATCCTCGTTCGGCCGCAGTGCCGCACGCGTTCCAGGCTGTCCCCCCGGAATGGCGGGCATCCCCCGGAAGGCGGCCGACTTCATTTTGATTCGCTCAGGAACGGGAGAAGATTTATAAGCCCGCGGCGGTTCAGCCCGACGCCATGGGGAGGCGCACCGAGAGGAAGCTGAGGCAGCTCGCTGCATCGAAAAAGGATATTCGTCCCTCGACCTGGGATGACCTGCACCGGCGCCACTACAAAGTGCTGCTCTGCGTGCCCTTCCTGCTCGCCCTGCTCTCCCTTGCCTCCATCACCCATCTCTACCTGACCACCGGGGATTTCATCCACCGGGGCATCAGCCTGAAGGGCGGGACGAGCTATACCTTCCCTACCGACAGAGAGCTGGACGTCGTGGGAATCGAGGATGCCCTCACGGCAGCCTTCCCGGGCGAAGAGTTCACGGTGCGGGAGCTGCAGAGCGGAGGGAGCATCAACGCCCTGGTGGTGGAGACCAGCCTGCGGGGCAGCGAGGATGCGTTCCTGCAGGAGCTGGGCGGGGTCCTGGGGGCACCGCCGAAGGATTTCACGGTGGAGGAGATGGGCTCCTCCCTGGGGGACAGCTTCTTCACAGACCTGCTGAAGACGCTCGCGTTCGCGTTCCTGCTCATGGGCGCGGTGGTATTCTACTATTTCCGGAGGGGGGTGCCGAGCTTCGCGGTCATCTTCGCAGCGATGTTCGACATCATCATCACCCTGGGCATCGTCAACCTGCTCGGCGTGCGGCTGTCCTCTGCCGGCATCGCGGCCTTCCTCATGCTGCTCGGCTACTCGATTGACACGGACATCCTGCTCACCTCCCGCGTGTTGCGTCGCGCGCCAGGCACTCCCATCTTCAACGCGATGATGGATGCCATGAAGACGGGCCTGACCATGACCGCAGCGGGCCTCACCGCGGCCATCGTGGCCTTCATGGTGAGCACTTCCCCCATCATCCAGCAGATTATGCTCATCCTCATCATCGGCCTGATTGTCGATGTCCTCACGACGTGGATGCAGAACGCTGGGCTGCTGCGGTGGCACCTGGAACGGAGGGCCGCGTGAAACTCGGGAAGGTGCCGCGGGACACGCGCGTCATCATCCTGGCCGTCGCCCTTGTCCTCGGCCTCTTCATGCTCCACCCAAACCCATTCGCCAGCGGTCTCGTGGTGAGGAGCGTCCTCCGCGACGGCGCGGCCTACCAGGCGGGCCTCCAGGGCTCTCCGCCCACTCTCGCGCCGATGTCCCGCGAACGGATACTCCGGATGAACGCCGTGCCGATGGAGAGCCTGCAGGACTACTATGCGTTCCTCGAGACGCTGACCCCTGGTGCCACCGTCCTCATCAAGACCACGGTGAGAGACTATCGGGTCGCGCTCGGCAATTTCACCAGGGAAGTGCCAGTCGAAGACCTGGCCATCACCCTGCCGGAGGAATCCTCCAACGCGAGTTCGCAGACCCGCACGATAGACATCACCGCAGAGGAGGCTCTCGGCCTGCGGGTGTCGGAGTCTCCCACAAGTAACATCCGACTCGGGCTCGACCTCCAGGGCGGCACGCGGGTGCTGCTCCGGCCGGAAGAGCAGCTGGACAGCGAGACCCTCGCGGGGCTGCTGGACAACATGAAGGAGCGCCTGAATGTCTACGGGCTGAGCGACGTCGTGGTGCGGACCGCCGGGGACCTCTCGGGCAACACCTACATCTTGGTGGAGATTGCGGGAGCGAATGAGGAGGAGGTCAAGGAACTCCTTGCGCGCCAGGGGAAATTCGAGGCCAAGGTAGGAAACATCTCGGTCTTCCGAGGCGGAAACGACATCACGTATGTCTGCCGCACTGCGGACTGCTCTGGCATAGACCCAAGGCAGGGATGCGGGCCAGTCCAGGGGGGGGAGGCGTGCAGGTTCTACTTCCAGATTTCCCTCACACCTGCGGCAGCGCAGCGCCAGGCGGACGCCACAGCGAATCTCACCGTGGTGAGCGACGAGAGCGGCGAGCCCTTCCTCAGCGAGAAGCTCGACCTTTATCTTGATGACAACCTGGTCAGCTCGCTGAGCATCGGCGCGTCGCTCAGGGGCTCTCCGTCCACCGAGATATCCATCTCGGGCTCCGGCTTGGGGCTGAGCAGGGAAGCGGCTATCGACGACTCGCTGGAGAACATGCGCAGGCTGCAGACCATCCTCATCACCGGCAGCCTGCCAGTCAAGCTGGAGATTATGAAGACGGACAGCATTTCTCCTGCGCTCGGCAAGGCCTTCCTGAAGAACACCCTCCTCGTGGGCGCCATCGCGATATTCGCGGTCGCGCTTGTCATCCTCATCCGCTACCGGAAGCCCATACTGGTGATTCCCATCCTCATCGTCAACTGGGCAGAAATCTATCTGCTCCTCGCTGTCGCCGCCATCATCGGATGGAATCTCGACGTGGCGAGCATCGCGGGCATCATCATCATGATAGGAACAGGGGTGAACGACCAGATAGTCATCACGGACGAGACCCTCCGCGGGGAGACAGGTAGGTTCTCCAGCTGGAAGGAGAGGCTGAAGAAGGCGTTCTTCATCGTCTTCGCGGCCTACTTTACCACGGTCGGCTCGATGATTCCGCTGCTCATGGCCGGAGCTGGCCTGCTCAAGGGATTCGCGGTCACCACCATCCTGGGAGTGAGCATCGGCGTGCTCATCACCAGGCCGGCGTACGCGAACGTCATCCAGTACATCCTGGGAGAATAGCTGCACGGATTCGGCCGCATTGCCGGGCACTATCCGCGCTGTCTCGCCGTCATTCCGATGATTGTTGCCGAGGTCCATACCTCGGCCTTCAGGCCGAAAAGAATACCGAAGGCACAACAAAGACCGCCGTCTTTGTGTGCACAAATGCCTGATGGCATTTGTTGCAACACCAACATACCCTGGCCTAAAGGTCAGGGTATGTTGATTCTCAGCAAGGCGGCCGACTTTCCTCGCACTGCAACGCCTGCCGAAACATTTATCTTCTCGGAAGGCCAGAAGGCCGCATGAACCTCGTCGCGCTCCTCCCTCACGAGCAGGAGAAGCACAGGGTCTTCCGCACCCTGAAGGAGATTTACTCCGCTGAGCGCATCTGCTACGTGAGCGTCAACAAGCCCAGGGAGACTCTCCTTCCTGTGCTCGAAGAGTGGCTGGAGCTGCGGTCCCTCTTCCTCGTGGACGCCGTGACCAGGACGGTGCAGGGCAATCCGGAGCCCTTTCCCAATGGCGCCTACGTATCCTCCCCCGGAGCGCTCGATGAGATCTTTCTCAAAGTGGACGAGCTGCTCGCGAGCGGCCGGTTCGGCGCGCTCGTGTTCGATTCGCTCTGCACTCTCACCTCCTACAAATCAGAGCAGGAAGTGACGCGCTTCGTGCACAAGCTCCTCGCGCGGGTGGCGGTCGCGAAATGCGAGGGCATCTTCCTGTGCGTCAGGCCAGTTGTCCAGGAGAGCTTCATCGAGGAGCTGCACCAGCTCGCCGACCGCGTCGTGCATTTTGACCGCTAGATTTTTATACGACGCTGCGTGAGGCGATGCCATGGAGCTTCGCCAGCCCGCGGTCGCCGGAGCCTTCTACGAAAAGGATTTCGAGCGACTCGAGCGGCAGCTGAAGGGCTGCTATGTGCACAAGAAAGGACCTGGAGCGCTGCCCATCTCGAAGCGGGAGAAACGCGTTTCCGCCATCATCACGCCGCATGCGGGGTACCAGTACAGCGGACCCTGCGCTGCCTGGGCATACAAGGAGCTCGCGGAGTCCGTCTTTCCGGATGCCTATCTCATCATAGGTACCAATCATTCCGGCTATCCGAGCACGACCACCGCCCTGAATGACTGGCAGACCCCGTTGGGGGTGGTCCGCGTGGACCAGGAGCTCGCGCGCTCGCTCATCCAGAGCGGCATCGCGCAGGAGGACCTGGGCCCCCATCTCCACGAGCACAGCATCGAGGTGCAGCTCCCGTTCCTGCAGGTGAGCAGCGCCAAGAATCTTGATAAGTTGCGGTTCCTGCCGCTCATGCTCGCCCCGGACGTGAGCGTGAAAGACCTCGCGCTGGATCTCAAGGAGCTGCTGCTGGATTCTGGCAAGCGTGTCACGCTCATCGCCAGCGGCGACTTCACCCATTACGGGCCGAACTACCACTACATCCCGTTCAGCGAGCACGTGCCGCAGAAGCTGCACGACCTGGACATGGGGGCAATCCGTCACATCAAGGAACTCAATGCCGAGGGCTTCTTCGACTATGTGCAGGATTCCGGAGCAACGATTTGCGGCCATCTGCCCATCACCTTGCTGCTGGAGATGGTCGGCAAGGCCACCGTGCAGCTCCTGCAGTATTACACCTCCGCGGACATCACGGGCGACTGGAAGAACGCGGTGGGGTACGCAGCGCTCTCCTTCGAGGAGAAATAGTCCTCCGTCGGATTGCACACATCTGCTATTTTTATGAACTGGTAACTACTGTATTTAATTAATTATAGAAGTATTGTACTTCTTATGTTTATTATACTTAAGGAAATATATGTTTTCAGTAGATAAATCCTTATAAAGCCGGCTCCCCCCTCGGGAGAAGTTCTCTGGGAAGGGGGTGATGAACCACATGCTGGGTGCTTCCCCGCGGGGGAGCTTGCGCTACGCTCCGCGTGAGATTCGCGGAGACGGTCGCACGTTGCGCGGAATGCTGCGGACGTTCGTCTTGCGGCTTGTCCGGCTGCGGGCCCCTGCTCGCGCGCAGCGGTCGTACTATGAGCGCCAGCTGTGGTCGGGGGAGGCGGCTCCCTTCTCGGAGTTCACTGGCCGGTTCGTGGAATTCGTGTACCACGATGGAAGCGATTCCACGACAACGGCCACGGGCTTGCTTCTCGGCAGCGCGGGGGAGCGGCTGCAGCTCGCCTGCGGCCCGATGCTCATGGAGATGGACGCGGCCCGTCTCGTCCGCATGAGCGACTACCGGGCGTAGCTTATTTAAAGCGGCCAGAGTTCTGTTCCCCGCGATGGCGACCTCCACCAGAGGGTATGCGCTCGTCCTGCTGAGCACGTTGACAACCAGCACGGGCAATGCCCTGCTGAAGCATGGCTCATCCAGCCTCTCGGTCGCGCATCCTCTCAATGCTGCCCTTGCTGCGGGAATCGCGCTCTATGGCCTCTCTGCCGTTCTGTTTGTCCTCGCCCTGCGCCATGGGGACCTCTCGACCATCTATCCCATCTACGCCCTGGACTTCATCTGGGTGAGCCTCATTGCGATGCGGGTCTTCGGCGAGCCGATGCCGCCGCTCAAATGGGCAGGCATCCTGTGCATCCTGGGCGGCATCGCCGCGATAGGAAAGGGGGGTTCCATGAGCCAGGCCTCTGCGGGCATCGCGCAGCCCAGTCCCGTGGAGGACAGCTGATGGTCGCGCCATGGGTCCTCGGGGGCATCCTATTGGATAGCCTGCTCGCCGGCTTCGGCTCTCTCCTCCTGAAGCGTGGCTCGTCGTCATTCTCCTTCTCCCTGCGCGGCACCCTGGGCAATCCGAGACTGCTGGGCGGCCTCGTGGCTTACGGCTCTGCAGCTATGATATACGTCGTGCTGCTGAAATTCGAGCAGCTCTCCGTGCTCTATCCTCTCGGCGCGACAACGTACATCTGGAGCGCGCTGCTCGCGCGCCGCTACCTCGGGGAGGATGTCAACACGTGGAAGGTGTGCGGTATCATGGCCATCATCGCGGGAGTCGCGCTTGTGGGGCTTGCTGGATGAGCGTCCCGGGGAAGCAGGAGCTCTGGGTCCTCTCCCTGGGAGGCTCTCTCATCGCCCCAGGTGAGATTGACACCGCTTTCCTCGCCAGCTTCCGGGATTTCATCAGGGAGCGCGCGAAAGGCCAGCGGTTCGTCATCGTCACCGGGGGCGGGGCGCTGTGCCGCACCTACCAGAAAGCTGCTGCTGCGCTGGTCAGCGTCGAGTCGGATGACCTGGACTGGATAGGCGTCCACGTCACCCGCATCAACGCGCACCTCCTGCGCACGGTGTTCCGGGACATCGCCCATCGGCAGGTCATCAAGGACCCCACGGAAGAATTCGATTTCAGCGAGCGGGTGCTGGTCGCCGCTGGATGGAAGCCCGGATTCTCGACGGACTACGACGCCGTCCTCCTCGCCAAGCGGCTCGGTAGCCCCACCGTGGTGAATCTTACCAATGTGGACGCGCTCTATGACCGTGACCCCCGCTCCGGGCCCGGTGCGAGGAAAATCGCCGAGATGACGTGGGATGCCTACCTGAAGATGATCGGCACCGAGTGGAAGCCCGGTCTCCACGTCCCCTTCGACCCTCCACGTCCCCTTCGACCCCATCGCAAGCAAGGAAGCCAAGAAGAGCAGGCTCCGCGTGGTCATTCTCGACGGCCGGAAGCTTGGCAATCTTGGCGCCCTGCTGGACGGCAAACCCTTCGAGGGAAGCATCCTCGGGTGAGCCGACCGCGCAGAGCATCCGGCCGCCATGTCGCACAAGTGGCTCTTGTGACATCGTCGGAATGCCGGAGTTTGTCTGCAATCGGGCCGTCTCTCCCCCCAGCCTTTCCGGTGAGGCGAACCGGGACAACATTTATAAAGAGGGTGGGCTCCCCGCTGGAGAGTTTCTCTCCGTGATTGCATGAAACGAAGCTCGCGTCGGTGGAAGAAGCGTAAGCAGATCGGTGGAAGAAGCGTAAGCAGATGCGCTGGAAGTGGCAGCGCAAGAAGATCAAGCGCCTGAAGCGCAAGCGACGCCAGCAGAAGTGAGTTCTCCGTCCGCTGTGAAGCCCCTGAGAGCGTAGAGAAATGCGCGAGAAATGCGCGGACAGATGGTCGGCCGCGTTGCTGAGAATAATCGGCATGCCGGCCAGTCGGATATCCTACGGCACTGCGGCCGATGAATATGAGAATTTCTAAGGAGCCACCCGTACACTTAAATAGCTGCAGGGCTGATTGGCCGGAGGGTGAGTCTCATGGAACCTTTCCGCAATGAGCCTCTTCTGGACTTCTCCGAAAGCGATGCGCAGAAGGGCATGCAGGCCGCGCTCACGGCCCTCCGGAAGCGCTTCGGCGAGGATTATCCCCTGGTCATCGCGGGCAAGGATGTCAAGCTGAGCCAGGTCATCGAGAGCAGGAACCCGAACGCTCACGAGGAAGTGGTTGCGCGCTTCTCCAGGGCCGGCAGGGCTGAGGCGGAAAAGGCGTTGCTCGCCGCGGTCAAGGCCTTCGAGAGCTGGAAATGCGTCCCCGCAGAGCAGCGCGCTGAGCTGCTCTTCAGGGTGGCCGGACGGCTGCGGGCTCGCCGTTTCGAGATTGACGCCGCGATGGTCCTCGAGGCGGGCAAGAGCTGGCCTGAGGCGGACGGGGATTTCGCCGAGGCCGTGGACATGTGCGAATACTACGGCAGGCAGCTCCTCTCGCTGGAGAAACGCGCCGACATGCTGCAGCTCCCTGGGGAGCGGGACGAGATGCGCTACATCCCGCTGGGTGCGGGTCTCGTGATTCCTCCCTGGAATTTCCCGTGCGCCATCCTCACCGGCATGACCACCGCGGCGGTGGTGAGCGGCAACACCGTGGTGCTGAAACCGAGCAGCGACACCCCCCTGGTTGGTTACCTGGTGTTCCGCTGCCTCGAGGAAGCTGGCCTACCCCCGGGCGTGGTGAACTTCGTGCCGGGCTCCGGCGCCGAGGTGGGCGATTTCCTGGTGCAGCATCCTCTCACACGCTTCGTGAGCTTCACTGGTTCGAAGGAGGTGGGGCTGCGCATCAACGAGCTGGCGGCGAAACCATCCCCTGGGCAGCGGTGGATCAAGCGCGTCTCCGCGGAGATGGGCGGGAAGGACGCTATAATCGTTGCAGGAGACGCGGACCTGGAGCAGGCGGCAAAGGGAATCATCGCCGCAGCGTTCGGCTATCAGGGCCAGAAGTGCAGCGCGTGCTCCCGCGCGATCATCGACGCGAAGGTCTACGACCGGATGCTTCTCCTGCTCAGGGAGGGCGTTGAGAAGCTCAGGGTCGGTCCGGTGGAGAATCCGGAGAATTTTATGGGAGGGGTCATCAACGCCCGCGCCTACGACAGCATCATGCAGTACCTCGAGGCGGGCAAGAAGGAAGGGAGGCTGCTCTGCGGGGGAGTCGGAGACAAGAGCGTGGGCAATGTCATCCAGCCGACCATCATCGTGGACGTGCCGCCCCGTGGCAGAATCGCGCAGGAGGAGATATTCGGCCCGGTGCTC
>JAGVZT010000052.1 GCA_018302335.1 Candidatus Woesearchaeota archaeon
AGGGGTGTCTCCGTGCGTCCTACACGAGGCACGTAGGGCAAAGAAAACTCACAGCTCTTATAAACGGGATGACAAGCGCTCACCACAAATTATAAATACCAACTTTGCGCGGGAACCTCAGCACCGGAGGTGTCATGCATGGTCGCATTTGAAGGAACGGAAGGAATTATCGTGTATATCATCCTGGGAACTCTCGCAGCGATTATCTACAGCTTGCGGATTCTCGTCCTTCTGGAGCGCAGGATTTCCAGAATTGACATCAACATTGACAAGATTGCACGCCGAATCCTTGAGGAAGAACTCAAGATAGAAAAGGAAGAGCAGAAGATAGAAGCCATCATCAGCAAGGTGGGCAAGGGCGCCCGATCGAGGACCTCTGCTGCAAAGTAGGGATGTTTCCTCGGGCAGTCTCGCGCATCATCTCTGACATAGCGTCCCTGAAGATACAGGGTGCCACCCGTGTCGCTGAGGCGGGACTGCACGCTGCAGAGATTCTGATTTCATCCGGAGGCGCTGCTCGGCTGACCGCTCTCCGCAGGAGCCTGATTGCCACGAGGCCAACTGAGCCTTGCCTCTGGAACGCGCTGAGCGCGGTCATCGCCGCGCGCGATAAAGCTGAGGCCATAAGGACGGCAAGAGACCATTTTACCATCTCAAGACAACGTATCCCCGGCGTTGCCGTCAGGGCCATTGGCAAGGTGAGATGCGTGTTCACCCACTGCCATTCCAGCGCAGTCGTCTCCTCCATCGCAGCCCTTCATCGCAGGAGCAAGCTGCAAGCGCACTGCACGGAGACGAGGCCGAGGTTCCAGGGACGACTGACAGCGTCGGAGCTGGCTCGTCATCGGGTCCCCGTGACCTTGTCAGTGGACAGCGCCATGCCCGAAAGCATCGCGTGCGCGGATGCCGTCCTTCTGGGCGCAGATGCCCTGCTCGCAGACGGCTCCGTGTACAACAAGGTGGGGAGTTCCCTTGTGGCCATACTGGCCGAGAGGCACCGCAGACCTGTGTACATCTTGTCCGATTCATGGAAACTCATCGGGCCGGGCTACGCCCTCAAGGTGGAGGAACGGGACAGCTCCGAGGTATGGGGCAGGGCGCCGAGGGGGGTGAGAATCCGCAATCCTGCATTCGACCGGGTTGACGCCAGCTTCATAAAGAGCATCATCACCGAGATAGGCTCGTTTCCACCCGCCCGCGCTGCGACAAGTATCGCGAGAGCGTATCCCTTCCTCGCTACCGGGCAGTGGCCTTCAGGGCGGCAATCTGCCTCTTGAGCACTTGTATCCTGTCCTTGTCGGCTTCCCTGAGGTGCATGAGCTCTCCGCACTCCGGGCAGCGGAACTCGATGCTGTAGGCATCCTCGAACTCCAGCCTGGCGCAGTTCTTCTCGCAGGCATAGAATGTGGTCGAGCTCTCCCTCTGGAGCTTCTTTTCAAGCTCTGCGAGACTTTTCTTCGAGAGCCGGGTGAACAGATTCTGCAAGCCCTTAGGCTGGAAGCCCCACCAGTACACGTACCATCCGTTGCTCTCGTCACGCCGCCGCTCAGAGAATACAAGATTGTGCTGGTGCATCCTGTACAGCTGGTTGCGCACGGTGTTCACGTCCGCTTCCATGATCTCGGCCAGTTCGAGTTCAGAGACCTCTTTCTTCCTCTTGAGTTTCCGTAGGAGGGGAAGGACATCGCTCCCCACTGACTCCGAGACCATGTGCTCGACAATCCCGTTGTCAAAGTCGAGCATGAGCTTGGTGACCATGAGTTTCAGGCGGGTCACCCCCTGCGCTAATAAAGATTTCGTTGGAGTATTAAAGCAACGCCCGGCCTCGCATGCCGGAGAACCCCGGCCGCGCTCACCTGATGATTTCGTCAATGAGGAGTCCGCGGTGCCTCGCCTCGGTGACGTCCACCGAAAAGCTTCCAGGAGCCTCCTTGAGTTCGCTCACCGGCAGGAAGTGCCAGCGCATGCGGTCGAAACGCATCCCTATCCATGCCTCGGCTCCGAAGGCCTCGGCGAACTGCACGAGCTCAAGGACCTGCTGCCGGGTGAGATACCGGCGTCCCTCGGCGGAAGATTTGCACTCAATGGCGAGCCTCCGCACCCCATTGCCCACAAGAAGGTCCGGAGCGGGGTGCCTCGTGCTGCCCGAGCCCGCGACTCGGACCGCGGCCCATCCCCTCTCCCAGAAGAGGTGCACAAGCTCCCGTTCGGCGTTGCTCCCCTTCGCCTTCTGCTTCACATCCGTAAAATGTTTATATGGCTTAAAGAATCTTTCCCGCGGATGGCACGCACATTTCCGGAAGCCGCGCTGGAAAAACTGCTCAAGAGGGGTGGGGCTCCACGGGTCTCCCTGGGGGCGAAGGAGGCCCTGCGGAAGGAGCTGGAGACCCTTGGCGGGAGAGTGGCAGCGGAGGCCGCGCGCCTCGCGGCACATGCGGGAAGACGCACGGTGGACGAGAGCGATATCCGGCTTGCTTTCCGGTTCATAGCTCAATCCGCATGAAGTCCTCTGCGCCCTCGACGCTGGGGAAAAGGTCGCGCGCCTCCGCCACAAGAGGGCCCGTGTCCGGAAATCTCTGGGAGAAGTGCGTGAGGACCAGCCTCTTCACGTTTGCCTGCTTCGCGACCGAGGCCGCCTGCTTTGCGGTGAGATGGTGGTACTCATCGGCTTTTCCCTCAAGTTCACTGGAGAACGTGGCCTCGCTGATGAGCAGGTCCGCGTCCTCGGCTAGTCGCACAGCATTGTTGCAGTAGCCGGTGTCGCTGAGGTACACCACTTTCTTCCCCGGCACGAGCACGGTCGCCTCCTTCGGCGTCACCGTTCTCCCGTTGAACTCTACCGGGAGATTGCGCTGCAGCTTGCCCATGAGCGGGCCGGGTTTCATGCCAAGTTTACGCAGGTGCTCGAGGTTCATCCTCCTGCTTTCGGGAGTTGAAAGGGCATAGCCCAAGCAGGGAATGTCATGTTCCAGCGGCTCAGCGGAGAGCGAGACGAACCGCCCGGTGCTGAACGTTCCAGAGGAGACGTCCTGAACCTCAAGCTTCAGGCCGAGCCCGAAAAGCCGGAACATGGCCTGGAGATGCTCTCGGGTGCCCGTGGGTCCGAAGATGCGGAGCACTCCCTGGTATTCGGACGCGGCGAGGCTCTGCAGCAGGCCAGGAAGGCCGTACACATGGTCGCCGTGCCAGTGGCTGATGAGGATGTGTGTCACCTTGGTAAGAGCGATGCCTGCTATGCGCATCTGCCTCTGCGTTCCCTCCCCGCAGTCGAAAAGGATGCCCTCGCTCCCTGCCTGCACAAGGACGCCGGCAGTATTCCTCTCTCGCGTGGGAGCCATCGCAGCAGTGCCAAGGAACGTGACGGTGAGCATCCTGGCACGGAAGCCGTCGTCCGTTATATGTGTTGTGCCGGAGCACCTGCTCAAGAACCCTCGGCCGCAGTGCCGGTCTCACTGCTGGAGATTCTCCGCAATGCCACCAATCCGCCCCCCCTTTTTCTTCAGGGCCGCGAAACATTTAAATAGCGTCTGCGTGCAGAGAGGTCCAATGGTCTTCCCAAAGGGGCTGATTGCGCTTGCGGCGGTCGCCGCCCTCCTGCTTGCCGGCTGCGGCAGCGGCGGAGGGGGCGGAGCCAGCCAGGACTACTCCACAGGAACCCAGGGTCTCACCATGGAGTTCATGCAAAGCAGTCCTCCGGCATGCCCACGCGTCATCTATGAGGGGGAGCAGACCGAAGTGGAGATGCGCGTCAGGAACCGCGGAGCGTTCGCGACCGGAGGGAGGATATACCTCTCCGGCTACGACCCGGCGATTGTCACCGGGCTCAATGGCGCCGGCAGTCCCTACACTGTCCCCTCGCTGGAGGGGAAGAGTCAGGCGCTCCCCGAGGGTGGCATGGGCGACGTCACGGACACTCTGAGCCTCAGCCTCCCTTCGGGGGTAGAGCAGTACGACGCCAATATCCTGGCCGATTTATGCTACAACTACAAGACGACCGCTTCGCTCCAGGTGTGCGTGGACCCGACTCCCTCTGATCCTGAAGGCGACGCCTGCAAGGCAGGGGTGCTTGCCGGGGTGAGCGGGGGCCAGGGCGCACCTGTGGGGATTACGAATGTGGGAATGGAATCCTCGAGCTCCAGGACGACGTTCCTCATCACCATCGCGAACAAGGACGGGGGGAAGGTGTACTCGGGAAGCGAGTGCAGGGACATCGCCCCTGAGAACGAGGACATGGTGGCCATCAGCACCGCGCGTATCTCCCAGGGAACCGCGCTCGACTGCACACCCGCCGGCTCTGTGCGCCTGTACGAAGGTGGAAGCGCGAACATCGAGTGCAAGTTCAATCACCAGGGCACGACAGCCTATGCGACCACGCTCACATTGGAGTTGAATTATGGATACAAGAAGTCGCAGAGCGTGAAGATCTGCGGCCGAGAGTAGGAGGTTCGAGAGTATGACAACAAAGCCCATGTTGGTGCTGATGACGCTCACCGCGCTGCTGCTTGCCGGCTGCCAGGGAACTGGCAGGAGCGGTTCGCTGCTCAACCCGTTCCTGGGAGGCAGCACCGGAGTCCTCATGGAGTATGAGATAGGTGCCCCCCCCGAGTCGGTCTTCGATGGCGGCACCTTCCCCTTTGACGTCGTTGTCAAGCTCAAGAACGACGGGGAGTGGGATATCCCCGCCGGAGGAGCGACGCTCTCCCTCAGCGGCATCAACCCGACCGAGTTCGGCGCCTCTCCCTCTGCTCTTGTGCAGGCGGTGCCCGAACTGCTGGAGGCAACCAGGAAGGACTCCGAGGGAAATGTCATCCCCGGAGCCCTGTACTTCGCGACCTTCTCCAACCTCAATTATGGAGGAGACCTCGTCGGGAACAGGCCCTTCCCGGTCCGCGCGGACCTCTGCTATGAATACGGGACCCGCGCGACCAGCTCCCTCTGCGTGCGGAAGAATCTCCGCGACAGCGGTCAGGAGACGGTGTGTGAGGTGAACGAGGACAAGGAGGTCTACAGCTCCGGCGCACCCATCAAAGTGACGAGCTTCCAGCAGGCCGCAGCGGGAAGCGACAAGGTGAGTTTCACCTTCACCATCGCCCACAAGGGTAACGGCAATATCTTCAAGCCGGCCAGCAGCTGCGACAGCGCGGTCTACGCCAACCGCAACAAGGTCCACGTTGTCGTTGACAGCGGGCTGCCGGGACTCAACTGCCGCGGGCTGCAGGAGGGCTCTGCGACCGAGGGCGATGTGCTCCTCTCCGGCGAAGGGAAGAGCCTTGGTGAGCGGGCCATCACCTGCACCCAGCCGCTCGACGCGCAGACTGACTTTGAGCAGGTGGTTGATATCACCCTGACCTACGACTACAGGGATGATGTCTCGACCACCTTGCTGGTGAAAGACAGCCAGTAATCATCTGAAGGTCGCTCTCGGAGAGGGCATCCTCGGCACGATACAACATAGCCGAGGGCATGCGCAATCTCATGTGAGCGTCTGCTCACTTGCGCAGCAGCGCCACGAAGGCGAGCAGGGCTTCGAGCTGGACAAACTCGTCAGCACCTTCCGACAGGCGGAACTCCGCCTCACCGCAGTGCTCGATGAGGCGGAGCCTTCCCCTGTCGTCGAGGCTCTTGAGCGAGAGGGCCTGTTGCTGGATCTGCTTGATGGCGTCGAGGCCGGAGAAGCCGTAGGACAGCATGGTGTCCAGGAGCAGTTTCCTCGCAGCGGTGAAATCTCCCTTCAGCGCGAGCTCGAGCACGGTGTCTATCTCCTGCGGCCTGGCCATGGACGCGAGCTCATAGACCAGCCGCTCGGTGATGGTCCGCGAGACGACCGCGCAGCTCTGCAGCAGGTTGTGGAGCCTGCGCGCGTCTCCCTCAGCCACCGCGACAAGCGCATCGGCGGCGCCACCGGAAAGTTCTAGGCCCTCCTTTTCGGCCACGTTGCGGGCGATAGTCAGCATGACGGAGGTCTCGACCGGCCGGAAACGGAAGACTGCGCATCTGCTCTGGATGGGGTCAATGATCTTGCTGCTGTAGTTGCAGCTCAGGATGAACCTGCAGGTCCTTGCGTTGTCCTCGATAGTGCGACGAAGGGCGTGCTGGGCATCTCTCGTGAGAGCGTCCGACTCGTCGAGGTAAATCACCTTGAAAGGGACCTTGGAGTCCAAGGCGTGGGTGCGCGCGAAGTCCTTCACCCTGGTCCTGACAACATCTATGCCGCGCTCGTCGCTGGCGTTGAGCTCGAGAAGATTCCCGTGCCAGCTCTCCCCGAAGAGTTCACGGCAGATGACGAGGGCGAGGCTGGTCTTGCCCGTGCCAGCTGGCCCGGAGAAGAGGAGGTGGGGCATATTCTTCTTCTCCACAAAGGCGCGGATGCGCTTGACGATGTCGTCCTGGCCAAGCACCTCGTCGAAGCCTTTCGGGCGGTACTTCTCGGTCCAGATGTCCAGTTCCACGTCCTCGCAAGACCGGCTCGCGGCTTTAAATCTGACGGTCGGCCCTCGTAAAAATACTAGTCGGACGGACCGGCCGCGTTGTTGAGGATGCACGGCATTCCGACGAGGTAACCCTGATATCCTCAGGCAGAGCGGCCGAAGTCGACGTTCTCAAGGCCGGTCGTGTGGTATCAGTCTATGAGTTTCATGGGTTGGTCCCCCGTGATGCTGAGCACGGCGTCCTCTCCGGCGAGACCATAGACTTGGTGGGGCGTGAGGTCTGCAACAATGGCCCGAACGTGGTACAGCGCCCGATGCGGGACCCCCTGCACATCAAGGTAATCGGTGAGGGGCTGCAGGGCCTCGGTATTTTTTCTCACCATGATGCGTCGGCGCTCGGCTCTGCTCGCACCCTGCAGGAGACGATGACGGTGAGCGTCGCGTCGGGCTCCATCCCGTCCAGATGATTCTTGAAATCTTCAGTTACTTCGACCATTTTTCTGCCCCCCTGGTGGGTGAATTGTGGAACCTAAAAAACATGCATCATCATTTATATGGAGGGGCTGGCCTCTTCCCGCATGGAAGGAAAGACCCTCGATATGGCGGTGCTCCTCTTCTCCGGAGAGCAGCGGGAGCAGCTCCTCCAGGGAATGACTAGCAACACGCTGGACGCAAGCCAGAATGCCTTCCTCGACAGGATGGGCAAGATTGTCGCGTTCTTCTTCCAGAAGCGCTCCCCTGAGGGGGTGTACGCCGCGGTCGCGCGGCCTGTGGTCCAACGGCTGGAGAGCCACCTCGCGCCGTACCTCCGTCTGTCGAAGGCCCAGATGCGCAACACC
>JAGVZT010000053.1 GCA_018302335.1 Candidatus Woesearchaeota archaeon
GTGTGATGGCAGACCTGGAGACACTGATGGAGCGCTACCGCAAGACGCTGAAGGGGTGCTCAGCACAGATAAGGAATTCACCTTCGTCCGAACCTGCGCCTGCTGCAGGGAAGCTCAAGTCGCTGGAGACGGAAGCGACGAAGCAGCTCCGCAAGCTCATCCGCGAGGCGCAAAAGCTTGCGAAGAGCGCTGCGACGCAGATCGAGATTTATGAGAAGACTCAAACGAGCCTCTCCGGCAATGAGATCCTTGTCGAACATTACTACGTGGACCCCTTCGGACTGCTCTATGGGCACCGCGTGTGGGACGAGCCGAGCTACTGGAGCGACGCGGAAAAACTCACGCCCGCGCAGGTCGCGTCGTACCTCCTGCACGGCCCCAAGGAGGCCTATGGAAACCTCCTCGCTGAGGTAGAAAGGCTCCGGTAGGATTGTACCATCAGCGGGCGCGCACGTTTATCAAGGAATCCGTGCCCCTCGACGGGATGCGGATATACCACCTCGCGGACGACCACGGGGACCTGGAGAGCCTGGAGCGCTGCCTGGAGTGGGTTTCGTCGCAACCGCGCGATAGCCCCGGCATCATCTGCCATAGCGGAGACTCCCATCTGAGGAATCTGTATTCCCTGGAGGAGCGGCAGGAGGCGGAGCGCGAGTCGCGCGGCGACGCGCATCAGCTGGAACGGATTCTCTGTGACACCGCAGAGCGGAACTCATACGACCATCTCGGCCTGATGAAGACGCTGCTGGACGCCACGGGACTGCCGTGGCTCTTCGTCCCGGGAAACTACGACCCGCTCCGGCCGAGCAGGGAGGTGCTCGACGCGATGCATTATGAGTCCCGCTCAGTGGATGGCCTGCTCTTCGCCGGAGGAGGCGGCTTCGGAAGCGGATTGCCGCATCCCGTTCCTGTCATCAGCCAGCCGCATATCCGCGCTGTTGCGAGCATCATCGCCCCGTATGATGAGCGCGAGTTCTCGCGCGTCCTCGGGAGCGCTCCGGACATCGTGCTGACCCATACACCAGCCTATCAGACCACGCTGGACCTGGACCCCAGGAGAATCCACGTAGGAGACAGGGCGCTGCGCGCGCATCTCGCGACGAAGGAGCCGGCGCTGGTGCTCTCCGGGCACATGCACTTCTCCCGGGTGGAGCGCTTCGGGCGCACGGTCATGCTGGGCAGCGGTAATCTCGGCAGGTTCTCCTTTCTCAATCCGGAGACCCTGAAGCCGGGCAAGGAATTTCCCTACGGCTGTTTCTCCCGCGTGACACTGGGACAGAAGGGCGGCCGTCTCGCGGTCACGGGCATCACCCAGTATGCCGGCCACGGCGCCGAGCAGATTGCCGTTGACCTCTGACGGTCGGTCGCATTGCTCGGAATTTCTGTCATTCCGGTGAGACAGAACTCGCACGGAATTGCGGCCGAAGAATCTGATGGAACCGCCCGGAACACTTATAAGATGCGCGCCATGAGCTGCGGCGATGCATCACGAACTCTGGCAGCAGGCCGTGGACTGGGAGGAGCCTCCTGCGGCGCTCGCCTACACGGGCACCCTCCGAGAGGTCTTGCAGCAGGCAGGACAGGCCATCGCCGCCGGCGACCCCCTGGAAACCTTCCTCTGGGCAAGCCGCCTGGTCAACGGGGGGGTGTCCTGCAGTCTCACTGCGCCGGATGGCTGGACGCTGAAGGAGCAGCTCATCCGGGGTGCGAGAGATATCTGCCTCGCCGCTCCGGAGTCGCGGACGGAGGTGCTGAGGGAGCTGGAACAGGCGCTTCCCGATGCGCGCATAGAGGTCAGGGACTGGCAGGACAGGAACACCTGGCGGTGCACCGACCCCTGGAGACTGTCCATGCTCACGGAGGAAATCCGGAAAGACGGCTATCAGCCGGACCTCCTCCTCGGCGCGGCCTACGGCGCCATCCGGCCGGGGCTCCTCCTTTCCGAGCTGCTGCACTGTGACGTCGAGTTCATCCGCTACTCCCGGCGGAAGGAGGGAGACGCCATGCCGCTCATCGGCGGGGGAGAGCTATCCCATCTCGCCGCTCTGCTCGCCGGCCGAGTGCTGGTCCTCGACGAGGATATCGCGTCGGGCGGAACTCTAAGGGGACTGGCGGAACTTGCCGGCCGCTATGCGAAAGAGATGCGCACTGCCTGCGTGCGGATGAACTGGGACGCGTACTTCAAGCCGGACTACTGCCAGGATGTCATCTGGTGACGCCACCAGCGTCGGAGGCGCGGCAGAGTGCCCTCGGGAAGCAGATTCCCTGACATGAGCCACTCCACGCTCTCCGACGAGAGCACCTGCGCACGCTCGGGCATGACGCTGCCCTGCTCGCCCATTTTGTAATCAGTGGCCACCAGGCAGACATTGTCCGCCCCTGCGGGACTCGCATCAATGTCGTAGCTGGCCGGGCCGGGGACGTTGTGCCTCAGGCTCACTTTCCGCGCCAGTCCCGAGGGTCCGAAGACGAAGACCGCGCCAGGAGCGTAGGGGCCGTCCTTGGTCTCGCTGCGCGTCAGCACGTACGCCCCGCCGAAGTGCGCCGTCACTGCCGCGGCCACCGTCCGGGTGCCGAACTGCCCCATCTCGTTGCGCTCGCGCGCGTCGCCGACCAGCGCCGCCGTGAGGTCGCTCAGGGTCATGCGCCGCTTCCGCAGCCTGCGCTCGAGAGAAGCTTGATTCCCCCCGATTTTCGCGGTGCACTGCACCCGGGGACCATAGTCGGTGATGCCAATGACCCGCCCGTTGTCTCCATGCAGCTCGCGGTCTGTCCAATCGAGGGAATTGGACAGGTAGTCCGGCGGAAGACCGGAGTTGGAACGCAGCAGCATCTCGGGCGTCGAGCGCTCCCGGGGGATGGAAGTCACCGGAGCAGAATCCATCTCCCTCATGTCGTAGAGCGCGAGCCCGTCGGTCCCCCGGAGGGCCAGCGCCACCACCGCGCCTCTCGAACCGTCCCGGAACTCCTTCCGGGCATAGCTCTCCGGAAGGATGCCGCCGTGGTCCTCGACCACGACCTTCCAATAGTCCCGCCAGAGGCCGAGCGTGAGGGCGCCCGTGAACCAGTCGAGGACGCGCTCATCGAGGCTGCGCTTGTCCTCCGCAGGCACGCAGAAGGGAACCGCCTTGTCCGTAAGGGGCATGGTTGGGCGGGCGCGCCCGTTATTTATAAACTTTTCGCCACTCTTCGGAGATAACGTTTTTCGGAGAAAAGCTTTTTATAGCGCGTGGCCTTCCAGCCACCACCCCTCCTAGCTCAACGGCAGAGCGTTCGGCTGTAGAATCTGCTTTGACGCGGCACGTCGCCAGGAATGAGAGGCAGACAGCCGACACCGAACGGTTCCCGGTTCAAATCCGGGGGAGGGGACTACCCACTACATTTCAATTTCTGGTTGTAGAGGGTAAGTCGGGATTCACCCCGATATCATCTCGTGAAGGCTATTGCGACACTGGCAGACACATTTTGTCCTGTTGCCCTCGACGAAAATCTCCGCGCGGACCTGGTCGTAGAGCGAGCGGAAGCAGAGGCTCCTGCAGTAGGCACCGCACGATTCAAGAGTGCCGAGCGAGGGGCTCCTCTCTTCTACCGAACGGTTGCTGCGCAGCGCGAGAAGAAGCACAAAGCCGAGCAGGCTGAGTAACAGGAAAACTCCGACTACCCCGCCGAAGCGGAAGCGGAGCATCTACTCTTCGTCCTCAGGAAGGGCTTCGCTCGCGGCCTTCAGCACCTGGTCCGTCTCGAACTTGGACTGGGCGCCAACGAGGCCGAGTTTCAGGGCGATGGTACCGGTCGCCCAAGACAGGACCACCAGCGCGGCCCAGATGAGCACGAAGGGCATCTCCCCGATGTATCCCCGCTCGACGAGATGCCGCTGGATGACATCCGCGGCGATGAGCGGGATGAGCAGCAAGTTCAGGTAATCAAGCCCCCAGCCGACCACGGCACGGTGCTTCGCAATCTTCCATCCGATTCCCACTCGACCTCACCCACGGGGAGAGAGCCGGGCAGGGTATAAATACTTTACCTGCGAACATTGTAGAAAGTCTCCATCGGCCACATTGCCGATGCTTTTCGCGTTGTCTCGCAGTGATTCCGGTAATTCTCAGCATCGCGGCCGACCGTCTCCGCGCCCTCGAACGCCGGCAACATTTATATACGGTCTGCCATCGCTCGGAGCCAGCGCCCTGGTGGCAGGCATCACTGCGGTGATGGGTCACCAGTGCTGACGCCCTGGTGGTGTAGTCCGGCCAAGCATACGGCCCTTTCGAGGCTGTGACCCGGGTTCGAATCCCGGCCGGGGCATGACCCGCACGGTAGAATGCGCCAACTCTCAGAGTTCTAAATCGTATCCCTCCTTTTAATGCTTTACGATATTCATTGGCCGCCTTGGACGGCAGCACCACGCACCTGTTGGATGACTACGTGGCTGCGCTCAACCTCAGGCAGCAGGTCAGGTTCGCGATGCTGTGCCGGTGCAACATCGAGCGGGGGTGCGGGCAGGAGTCCTGGCGGACGTTGCGACGAAACGCTGGAAACCTGCCCCGCGACCGCATGCCGCAAACAGTTAAATAGTCCACAGGGCAGGAATGGGTAAGAAATGAGCAATGCACCGCGAGCTGGCATCTTCCTAGCGCTGCTGCTCCTTTTGCCCATGGTACACGGCCAATCCTGTACGAGCGTTCCCACGAACGGCTGCGACCTCACGCAGGACACGACCCTCATCCTGGGCACCTACTTCCTGCCGAATGGCATGGACGCCACAACGGACAATGTGCGGCTGAACTGCAACGGGGCCACCATCAGGGGAAGCAACGTGGAGGGAGAGCACGGCGTCCTGGGGGTCTTCCGTACGAATGTGACGGTTCGCAACTGCAGATTCGAGGACTACAATCCGCCCAGTTTCGGTTCCGGCGTGTTCTTCGCGCAATCCCACTTTATCACGGTGCAGGACAGCATCTTCGAGGACACCGCTTTCGGCATATCCATCAACGGAACCGTCGCGAACGACCACATCGTCATCGAGGACAATCTCTTCATCAGCACCCGGAGAGACAATCTGCTCCTGAAAGCAAACTTTTCTGTCGCACGGGGAAACACCTTTTTGCTGTCCACAGAGGAAAATGGACTGCATATGGACGGGGCACACAACCTCATCGAGGACAATGTGTTCGACTCGCCCAACACGCAATTGTTGAGCTTCCAGGTCAAGAATATCACCGTAAGGCGTAATTTCTTCCGTGGCACCGGAGAGACCGCCACGGCGGCCGTGCTCTTCTTTCCGTTTGCGGGTGGAACCTTTGAGGACGTCACGTTCGTTGACAATCGTGTTGAAGACGCTTATGTGACTTTCGGCGACTATTTTTCTCCCGGCATCACGCATAGCGATCTCACCGTTTCTCGCAACAGCTTCAAGGATGTCGGATGGGTCCAGGTGGACTTCTGGGACGAATCCGTTGTCTCGAGCAACAACGGAACCCGTTTGGTCTTTGGCATCCAGTTCGCGGGCGGCAGAAACCATCTTGTGCAGGGCAACAGACTTGATGGGCCCGGTTGCGCGGACTTCGCCAATGCCCCACCTCCGTTTGGCACGAATCCTACCTGTAACCGTATAAACGTCATCGTCCTCAGTGCCCCTGTTGTCACCGAGGACCTCACCGTGCAGCACAATAGGATGAGCGACGCGCAGCTCGGCAGCTTTGTGGTCGGTGATGGCGGGCCAGGGGGGTTAGCAGATGCCACTATCCTGAACAACACCATCACAAACAGCCGTGGGGGAATGATGATTCAGGACGGCAGCGGATTAGCAATAGAAGAGAATCACGTTGACGCAGAAATCAACGATATGCATCTCACCTCCAGCACCGTCCAGAGCAACACCTTTGCGGGCGACCAGTTCAATGTCAGCGGCAGCGGGTCTGCGTTCATTGATAACACGTTAGACGGCATCGCGGTCACCGATACAGGCGCAGGGCACACCTGGTGCGTAGGCATCACGGGGAACAACTACATCAACGGTGCCACCTATGCTGGCAACAATCCGGGTGGGGGGAGCTGTGGGCCCGCCGGAGACCTAAGTGTCGAAGACTTGGACCCTATCCAGGTAGTGGAAGTTCCTTTACTCGTGCGGGGTAAGAAGGGTGTTATTCGGAGCCAAGTACGATGGACTTCTGGTCGCGTTCAATCCACGTTGGTGACGCTGACACATAAACTGATTCCAACAGGTCCGGGCTCCCCCGTGGCCCTGGGAAGCGCGGACGTTGAAGTGAGGCGAGATACCGATGAGATAGTGCTATTCAATTTTACTCCAAGCGTGCCAGAGGGGAACTACCTTGTGTCGGTAGAAGCTGAAAGCGTGTTCACGGAAAGCAACGTGGGAAATAACCTTGAGAGTGAGTTTGCTGAGGTAGTTGACACTGATTCTGTGCAAGTAGTCTACGTACCAGTAAGTTTTGGCTCATCCGAGCTTGGTGACTTTTTGGACGCCGTTTTTGCGCATCACCAATTCCTCATAGCGGTGTATCCATTGTCTGAGGAACACGCCCCGTCCGGTCTTGTAGGAGTCCCGTACGAGCCGTCTCAATTTCTGATCAGTACAGCCCCTGTCACCATGCCAATTCTCCTCAGGAATCTGTATAATCACGTAGTTCGTTTTGGTCCGAGTCAACCGGAGAGAATCTCGGGCATATTCCCGGCAGGTCTGTTATCTGTAGGCGGATATGCGATGTGGTCTGGCCCCTTCGGCCTAGGAAGGACAGTAGTCGCGCAGGACTCAACAAGACATACCTCGGCACATGAACTGGG
>JAGVZT010000061.1 GCA_018302335.1 Candidatus Woesearchaeota archaeon
GCCACCTCAACGGTGGATGTTGCAGGCAATCGGGTCCGTTCGGGGAACTTCACTCCCTCCGGAACCTACGGCGTCTTCGGCGTCATCAACGAATCCGTGCCGCCCGCGTGGAGCAACCCCGCGAACTTCACTACTGCTTATGGCCCGCAGAACGTCACGTCCTTTAATATCACCTGGACAGACAACGGAACCGTCGAAGTGGTGCTCATCGAAGTGAACTACACCTCCCCCCTCAACCACACCGCTTCGAGCCTGGGCTCCGGCCTCTATAATCTCACGCTGGCGGGCCTTCCCGCGGGCACTCACCAGTGGCGGAGCCACGCGAACGACAGCGTGGGCAACAGGAATACCACGCAGTGGTTCACCTTCACCATTCCGCAAGCAGCTCCCACGCTCAACCTCACGCTCAACGGCACTGCCGGAAACGTGACTATCGAAGCGAACACGAGCATCTGGCTGAACGGCTCTGTGGTGGCGGGGGATACATCCAGTACCACCCTCAGCCTGTATATCAACGGAACATTCATCCTCAGCAGTTCTCCGACCATTGCCTACCTCTCGAACCTCTCGGATTTCGCGTCCTATGGCGCGTACAACATCATCTTGGTGTACGCGCAGACCGCGAACTATTCCAACTACAACATCTCCTGGACGGTGAATGTGGTGGACCGGCGCGCGCCAGGATGGTCTAATCCGCGGAATGCAACGCCAGCGACTTTCAACGCCTCAGCGCAGCTTCGCTTCAACATCACCTGGAGCGACGACGTCAATGTCAGTACGGTTCTCATCGAGGTGAACCGCTCCGGCGCCTCCCAGAATTATACGGCCTACTCCCTTTCTGGCGCATATAACCTCACCCTGGCCGATTTCCCCGCGGGGACGCACAGCTGGAGGAGCTTTGCGAGCGACAGCTCTGGCAACTGGAACAGGACATCGTCCTTTCCGTTCATCATCGCGCAGACTAATCCCATCCTGAACCTCACCCTCAACGGGACGGCAGGAAATGTCACCATCGAAGAGGACGTATCAATAAAGCTCAACGGTACTATACTCACCGGAGATGGCGTTGGGGGCAACAACAACAACTTGGTTCTCACCCGGGACGGTGTGGTGCTCTCTCTTGGGAATAATATTGATGGATCCGTTGCGAATCTCACCCTCTTTGCGGATCCAGGCACATTCAACATCACCCTGTACTATAATTCCACACAAAATTACACCGCAAACTCCACCACCTATTTTGTCACGGTAAGCGACACCACTCCTCCTGCATGGTCCGCAGTGATGAACTCAACGCCGGCCGTTTACTCCCCGTCGGGCGGGGTGCTCTTCAATCTTACCTGGGCCGATAATGGCGGTGTAAGTCACGTCATGATAGAGGTGAACCAATCCGGCACTGCCGTGAATTACTCGGTGCCCAACTCCACAGCAGATGGGACGTATAACATGACCCTATTCGGCCTGGCTGCGGGAACTCACCGGTGGAGAAGCCATGCGAACGATACCACCAACTACCAGAACTCCACGGGCTGGTATCCTTTCAGTATGGCCAAGGCAACCCCCTCCCTGAACCTCACGCTGAACGGCACGAATCTCAATCTCACCGGTGGCAGTTCCATAGGTGAGTACGATGCCATCTGGCTCAATGGCACTGTCCTCACCGGCGACCCAATCTCACTCGAACTCTATAAGAACGGAACTCTCATCGCGAACAGCAGTACTCTCGCCAACTTCACGAACTTTACCGCGGCCGGGCTCTATAATCTAACTCTCACATACCGCGGCAGCCAGAATTATACCAACTCGCGCGTCACCTACTGGGTGCAGGTCAACGATACTCTTCCGCCGATGGTCCAGTCCCATTCGCCCACGGGAACAATCACCAGCAGCTCCACCACGCTCACCGCGGACACGAACGAGTACGCGGAATGCCGCTACTCGACGTCATCCGGCACGTCGTACGAGAGCATGGGCTCCACGATGGCCGGCAATACCACCTCCCATAGCGTTTCGCTGTCCAGCCTCACCACGGGTACCTACCATTATTACATACGATGCAACAGCACGGGCGGCCAGGTCTCGACCACGGACTACGACGCGACGTTCGCGGTGAGCATCCAGCAGCAGTCCGGCGGCGGTGGCGGAGGCGGCATCTACCTCATCTCCCAGACCGGAGAGCAGACCGAGGTGTCGCCGGAGGAGCTGGAAGCGCTGCTCGAGGGCAGCTACACTGTCCCGGTGGACGACACCGGGCTCGCGTCCATCCTGGTCGAACGGGATGACCTCACGGTGATGAAGCTGGAATTCCATGTGGATGTGCCGCTGGAGAGCGTGGAGGTGGAGATATCGGTCCATGATGCCTTCCCCGCGTCTCCCGGAGTCCCGAGACCGGAGGAACCCGCGCCGAACGGCACCACCGTGGTGAAGTACCTTTCCATCACGGTAACGAACGTCTCGGACACGAGCGACGCGACCATCTCCTTCAAGCTGACGCACGATGAGCTTGGCTCAGGCGCTGCAGAAGACGTGCAGCTCCACCGGTACACCAACGGAAGCTGGGAGGGGCTGGACACCCGCGTCACTCAGGAGACCGGGACCGAAGTATGGTACGAGGCCCAGAGCGGCGGATTCTCGGTCTTCGCAATCGCGATGCGCGCTCCGCAGGCGATTGCGGAGCCTACTCCCACCGGCGAGGTGACGGCGCCTCCGGTCACGGGGCCGATTGGCGAGGGAGAGGCGGTGCAGCCCGGCCGCGGGGTGATGGTCATCCCGAGCTTCATCCGCGACATCCTCCCGCTCTTCATGACGTTTGTGGTCATCTCGTTCATTGGGGTCATCGGTCTGGTCTACTTTGGCTACGTGCGACAGCAGCTCATCGTGAAGAAGGTTCAGGACCGCAAGGCGCAGAGCATCTACGCGATGCCCGAGGTACAGACCCTGCCGCAGTCGAAGTTCGCCTACATCGGCCTCATCGCGGATACCGATGTGCAGACGCATCTCGACCACACCCAGCTGAACCAGCACGCGCTCATCGCGGGCGGCACCGGCTCCGGGAAGACTGTCGCGGGGATGGTCATCGTGGAGGAGCTGGCGCAGAAAGGCATCCCGGTCGTGGTATTCGACCCGCTCGGCCAGTGGAGCGGCTTCGTCAAGAGGAATGATGACGCTGCGATGCTCGGGAAGTACCAGCGATTCTCGCTTTCCGGCCCCAGGGCCTTCGATGCCGAGGTCATCGACGCGTCGCTCGTGCCCGGCGTGAATCTCATCCACTACCTCCAGAAGGGACTCACCGTCCTGAAGCTTGACAAGCTCTCTCCAGGGGAGATGGACGAATTCATCGATGAGCATCTTGAGCAGGTGTACCGGGCGAACCTGGAGGAGAGCGGTTCTCTGCGCGCCCTGGTGGTGCTGGACGAGGTGCACAGGCTCCTGCCTCGCTACGGTGGAAAGATTGCCTACCTCAAGCTCGAGCAGGCGGTGCGCGAGTTCCGGAAGTGGGGCATTGGGGTGCTGATGATGTCTCAGGTCCACACCGATTTCAAGGGCGCCATCCGCGGCAACATCGGCACCCTCATCCAGATGCGAACCCGTTATGAGGGGGACATCCACCGCGTGCGCGAGCGCCACGGGCCGAAGTTCAGCAGGCTCGTCCCCAAGCTCGGCACGGGGATAGGGATGGTGGAATGCGCGGACTACAACAAGGGCCAGCCGTACTTCGTCGAGTTCAGGCCGCTGCTCCACTCGCCGCGAAGGCTTCCGCAGAAGGAGCTCGCGAAAGTGGTGCAGCGGGCGAAGCCTGTCCTGTCCACCGAAGCCAAGTACCTGGTCTCCCACGTGGAGCAGATGCGGAAGAGCGGCCGCTCCGAGAAGGACATCCGGGCGGAACTGCGCCGGATACACGTGACCCCCGCGAAGATGCGACGCCTGCTCAGGTGACGTCCGCGACGCGGTTCCGGAGCCTTGCGATGATTGCCCTGACGATTCTCTCCCGCCGACGCAGGTAGTCGGGCCGCACGGCCAGGCCCTCGTATGCGATGCGGTTGCGGACTCGGCGCAGCTCATCCGTCACCACAAGCGCGTTGCCCTGTAGGATGCCGCGGCTGCCGAGAAACTCGATGAGATCTCGGTGATTCCTCGCTTTCAACCCTTGCACTGCAAGCAAGGCGACAGCGAGCTCCTTGATTACCTCATAGTAGCCCTCGACGATGAAGGTCGCATGCTTCTCCCTATCCATCCCTTTGAGGAGGTCCAGTCTCTCGTCTGCCTGCCGGAGGAGCCCTCTTGCCTTGGAAGGGCTTCTCGCGGCCTTGATAAGCCTCGACGTAGCCATAGAGGACGATGCCGTTGAGGATGCTGTTCTTCAACTCTTCGCTGAGATTTCCGAAGAAAGGATAGTAGTGCACGGATATCTTCCGGCTGAGGCGGCGCTCAAAAGGTCTTATCTCCACAGCGACCTCCTCCGCGAGCACCGCGAGGTCAATGTCGCTCTCCTCCACATCCATGCCCTGACTGGCCGACCCGAAAAGGATGATTGCGTCAGGAAGCGACTCTTTGGCAAGCCTTGTGATTAGCGGCTGCAGCTCGATGCTGAGGGTGAAACGCCGCACGTTGCGGAACTCTTCGCTCTCCCGATTCGCGAGATAGGCTTTGTAGATGGTCCCCCTCGTCCTGAGGACGAGCCCCTCATGGATGAGCTCCCTGAGATAGTGCTTCACGCTTGGCGGGGAGAGGCTCGCCTGCCTGCACACCTGGCGGAGCTGCAGCGGCGTCATCGGTCTCCTGAAAAACGCGTCGAGCACCCGGTACTTGTTATAATTTTGTAACATCTGTAATAATATAGTTACATTACGCTAATAAAACTTGCGGAGAGGACTGCCCCCGGGTTTGCTGCCGGTCACTCCACGAGCGCGTCCACGCACACCCGGTATCTCCGCACGCCTATCTGCCCGCAGACGGTGCTGCCGAGCACCTGGACTTCTCTTCCGGCCGCATTTCCCGCCTGCTTTACCTTCTGCGCAGCCTGCGGGATTTCGCTCTCCTCCAGGAAGTCGTAGAAGTGCAGGGCGCCGTTTCTCTTCACCGCGGGCAGCGCGATGTCCAGGAAATCCTCGCCGCCCTCGGGGTGCGGCATGACCACGCGGTCGAAGCTCCCTAGCGCGGGGACCACTTCACGGACATCGCCCTGCATGCAGCGCACCTGCTTCGCCTTGTTCCGCGCGGCATTGCGCAGGGCATACTGATGCGCGGCTGGATTCAGCTCGACGGCAACGACCTCTGACGGCTTCGCGTTCCTCGCGATGACCAGCGGGAAGGGCCCGCAGCCGCTGAACATGACGAGGACTCTCTCTCCCGGCTTGATGAGAGAGGCGATGCGAAGGCGCTCGTGGCTCAGCCTGGGCGAGAAGTACATGCTCTCGACATCGACCTCCAGGACGACGCCGCTCTCCTTGTGCATGGTCGTGGTCCGCTGCTCGCCCGCGAGGTGCCGTACGGTCCGGGTGCGCAGCTCACCGGAATGCGGCTCGTCCTTGGCGACAACGACCTTGACGTGCTTCAGATTGGCCAGGACGACGGTGCCGATTGCTGTCTCTTTCGGCCTGAATGCGTCAGGGATTTCCAGGATGGCTATGTCCCCCACCACGTCGAAGCCGGAAGGCAGCGATTCCAGCTCTTCCGCGGTGAGCGTGTCCCTGAGGAGCTCGCGCAGCCTCACGGGTGTGCCAGCGGAGCCTCCTGGCCGCGATAGACGCGAAGCGCGTATTCGACGTCGCGACCGCCGATGGTGAGTGCCGAGATGGCGTTCGCCATGCGCACCGCCTCCTGCAGGCTCTTCTGGTGGAGATTCCGGCCGGTGGCGTTGCCCGAGGTCCCGACCGCGAGCTGCTCGGAGAGTTCCCGCAGGAAGACCTCGGGGTCGGTGCTGCTCCCCCCGGCGCAGACCAGCCTGGTCCTGCCGGCTGCGAGAATCGCCTCCCGAAGGAGTCCTGGGTCAGATTTCCCGTCCTTCTTCGGCGGGTTGACCTTGACGAAATCGGCGCCGAGGCACGCTGCGGCTCCCGCTGCTCCGGCGATGAGGTGGGGGTCCTTCTCGTCCTTCACCGCCCTGCCGCGGGGATAGGCCCAGATGACCACCAGGAGGCCCTCCTGATGCGCCTCGGCGACGATGCGCGTGGCTTCCGAAAGCATCTCGTGCTCATGCTCGCTGCCGATGTAGACAGTGTAGCCGACTGCGCATATCCTGAGCCCTGCGCGCCTCAGGTCCGCGACCTG
Source organism: Candidatus Woesearchaeota archaeon (assembly GCA_018302335.1). Taxonomy (GTDB): domain Archaea; phylum Nanobdellota; class Nanobdellia; order Woesearchaeales; family JAGVZT01; genus JAGVZT01. The sequence continues at coordinate 6,271 of JAGVZT010000061.1, forward strand.
ACGCACCGAGACGAGCTGCTTGCTGTACGGGTCCTTCTGCTCGCTCTTCACGAGGTGGGTCTTGCTGTTCAGCTTGACGAGATACGGGACCTGCGCATAATCCCGGCCGTAGAGCGCGACGAGGCCGTACTGCACCGCGAGCACTCCTACGGTGGCCTTGCTGGCGATGCGGAACAGGTGCTCGGGGTCCGCGTCGTCCTCAGAGATGCCCGGCCCGTAGAAGTCGTCGTTGAGGTGCTCGAGTTTCTGGTCGCCCGCGAGGAGCATGAGCCTCCCGCTGCCCTTCGTCATCTCGGTGAAATTCGCACGGTACTCGCTGACCTTCTCCTCCGGCACGTCAGCCGGGACGTGTATTCTCATCGTGGCTCCCTCCTATGTGGTGAAAGGTCTGCAGGAAGCGCACCGTGCGGCTCTTCGCCCGCATCACGATGCTGTGGGTGATGATGCCG
>JAGVZT010000062.1 GCA_018302335.1 Candidatus Woesearchaeota archaeon
CTTGCCCTGCAGACTCCCTATGTGCAGCGCTTCCTTCTCGGTCTTGAGCAGTGGCTGACGCGGTGGCTGCTGTGATGGTTTCCGCGGAAGGGGCCAAGTCGGCCGCATTGCGGAGGATATCCGCGATTCCGGCGAGACGATCGGGAACTCGTACGGGATTCCGGCCGAGGCGCAGTAGACGCACTGCAGGCCGGCCGCGGGGGCAAGCCTTAAAAGCGAGCATTTTGCCTCGGCCGAACATGAAGCGCGTATGGATTATCCTCGGACTGCTGCTCCTCCTGGCAGGCTGCCAGTCGGAGGAGGGGACGCATCATCGCGCGTTTCATGGTGGAGGTGGAAGGACATGAGGATGACCACTAAGCTCGCAGCGCTGCTTGCGACGGCATTGCTTCTCATCACCGCATGCGCACAGCTCACGACAGACGGAGAGCAGCCTTCAGAAACCCCGCTCCCCGATGCGCGCGAGATACGCGTGGAGGCCTTCCAGTTCGGCTTCGAGCCCGCGACCATCGAGGTCACGCAGGGAGAGCGCATCCGCCTCGTCCTCGCCACGCGCGACGTGCCTCATGGGCTGGCCATACCGGAGTTCGGAGTCAACCTGGCGACGGGAGAGGGACGGGAGGATTCCGCAGAGTTCGTCGCGGACAAAAAAGGAGAGTTCAGCTTTTACTGCAGCATCCCCTGCGGCTCCGGGCATGGGAAGATGCGTGGGACGCTGGTGGTGCGATGACCTTTCCCTGTTTTTTCCCGGTCGTTACTCAGTCTTTAAATAAGGGACAGGACATCGCAGGGAGAGAGGTCTGACCATGGAAGAGAAACTCATCACATCACCCGTCATCGCGCTTCTGGCCATCGCCATACTGCTCCTCGGTTTCGTGCAGGTGCAGATTGCCGGGGTGAGCGGCATGCTCACCGGCAGCCATGCCGGCAAAGCAGGCACCAGTGACCTCTCCAAGGTGGATGTCACCCAGCTCCAGAACACCGCCCAGACGCTCGCGGCGGTCTTCCCGGTGGAGAGCTTCGCCAGCGCGGACGACGCGATGGCCACCATGTTCCCCACAGGCGTTCCCGAGTACGGCGAGGCCCTCGGGGTGAGCTTCGACGACCCCGTGACCGCGCTCTCCATCCTCTCCAGGATGCAGCGGCCGCTCTCCCAGGAAGTGAAGGCCAGCAATCCCGAGGCCTGGCAGCGGTTCGTCGACCTCGCATCTCAGCCCCGGGGAGTGAGCTGCGAGTACTGCTGCGGCGTCGGCCCGATAGGCGCGGACCAGAATGGAAACTCGCGCTGCGGCTGCCAGCACAACCCTGCGCTGCTCACCGTCGCCATGTGGCTCGCCGCGAACACCGACTACACCGACGCGGAGATACTCCGGGAAGTGATGCTCTGGAAGACGCTCTTCTTCCCGAAGAACATGATTGAGATGGCCATGAATATCGCTGGCGGAGACGCTTCCGCTCTGGAGAACCTGCCCGGAATGGTGGGCGGGTGCTGAGGTACCACCATGAGAACGACGATAGTGATTGTGCTTGCCGCCATCGCCCTGCTGCTCGTCGCCGGATGCTCGGCAGGCGGCAGTGACTCGTACCGGAGCAGCCCGCCCCCTTCCGGAGGGGGATGCGGCGTCGTCGCGCCTGCTGACAATGTGGATGCCGTGGTGCTCGGCGCAGCCGAAGCCGTTGAGGGGCTGGTGCTCTGAGCATGGTCAGCAGGGAGCAGCAGGAGGCGCTGCGCCGCAAGCAGGAGAAGCTCCGGGAGCAGCGGGCTCGGGACGGAGCGGTGCGTGAGCGCACCGCGACCGAGATGCAGTCTGCCACGAAGAAGAAGAGCATGCTCCTCCTCGCGGCCGGGGTGGTGCTGCTTGCGGTGCTTGCCGGAGGCGTGTACGCCCTCTATGCCGCGCAGACCGGACCGGGCCCGCTGGACGATTTCGCGAAATGCCTCACCGAGAAGGGCGCGGTGGTGTACGGAGCGATTTCATGGTGTGAGTACACCAAGGAGCAGCGCGGGATGTTCGGCCCTTCCTGGCGCTATATCCATTATGAGGACTTCAGCAAGGACCAACGCATCAAAGTGACGCCGACCTGGCTCATCAACGGACAGTACTATGAGAAGGTGCAGTCGATGGACCGGCTTGCCGGGCTCACGGGCTGCGCCCTACCGGGGTGAACACTATGGCAGAACCTGAGCATGAGGCGCCGCTTGAAGCGGTAGAGACACCTGATACACCGACGAAGCCTGATGCACCGAAGAAACGCGAGACAGCTAAGCAGCCGAAGAAACCCGCGCGGAAGACTCACAAGACCGCGCATGCATCCCCCGCTGCGAAGACCCAGAGCCTCAATGTGGCAGCGGTCCCGAAGTCGCCTGCGGCCACTCCTGCCTGGGAACGGCCGGTGCTCATGGGGCTGTCTGCCCTTCTCGTGCTCGTGCTGCTGTACAACGTCATAGCGGTCACCGGCATCTCCTCAGTGCTGCGGCCGAAAATCGCAGAGGCGCTCGAGGCTGCGAAGCCATCGCACATCGAGCTGGTCTCTGTTGTGGATTCTGGCTGCACGGACTGCTTCGACATCTCCGATGCGGTGACGGCGCTCAAGAGTGCCAATGTCCAGGTGGAGAGCGAGCAGAGCGTGGCGTTCGACTCCGAACAGGGAAAGGCTCTCATCAGCCAGTACAGCATCGCCCGCATCCCCACCCTCATCGTCACCGGGGAGACTGACCGCCTGGAAACTGATTTCGAGCAGCAGGGCGACGCGCTGGTCTTCTCCGCGCCCCAGGCGCCGTACACCGACCCGCAGACCGGGGAGCGCAAGGGCCTGGTGCAGCTCATCCTCATCGAGAACCGGGCGTGCGTGAAGTGCTTCTCCCTCCTGGGCATGTCCACCCAGCTCTCCCAGCTCGTCAAGGTGACTGGACTCACGCGGCTGGACTACCGGGACGCCCAGGATGTCATCGGGCAGTACGGCATCTCCAAGCTGCCGGCGATGGTCATCTCCTCGGCGATAGGGGAGTACCCCGCGGTCGCGCCCCAGCTCGCCGCCACTCCCGGGACGCGCAAGCTGGAGGACGGCTCCTATGTGGTCCAGAGCCCGAACCCGCCGTTCTTCGACATCGAGACGCAGAGCGTCCTCGGGCTGGTGAAGCTCACCCTGCTGGACGACAAGAGCTGCGAGAGCTGCTACAATGTCTCCCTGCACAAGCGGGTGCTACCGAGCTTCGGCGTCCAGGTGGGCGAAGAAGAGCTGGTGGACATCTCGAGCAGCAAGGGGAAAGCGCTCCTCGTCCAGTACAACATCACTGCGGTCCCGACCATCCTGCTGGACAAGGAGGCCCAGCGGTACCCCACCCTGATGGCCATCTGGAGCCAGGTCGGCGCTGCGGCGGAGGACGGGACCCTGGTGTTCACCCGCGCCTCGTCCATGGGGGCGTACAAGGACCTATCGACCGGAGACATCATAGGAGGCTAAAATGAAACAGACAACCATCGTGATTGTGGTACTGGCGCTGCTCATCGTGCTTTCGGGCGTGCAGGCCGTGCAGCTGACCTCGCTGAAGGGCCAGCTCGCCGAGGCCAAGCTCACCGCGGGAAGCGGCTCGAGCCGGGTCAAGGTCGCCTCTGCGCCCAGTTCGCTGGACGAGCTGCCCCAGATGGTAGGCGGCTGCTAGGCGCCGGATACAGCAGGGGGAAGTCGGCCGCTTTGCGGAGAATACCCGCTATTCCGGCGAGACAGCCCGGAACTCGTACGGGATTGCGGCCGGGATACAGAAGATTTTCTACGTGGCAGACGGCCGGCATAGACTTATAAATGACCCCTCCCCACTGGCTGCCATGGGGGGGCGATGCCAGGGTAGGATAGGTCAGCGCTCGCTTGTCATACCACTCTGGCGTTCTCTCAGCTAGGTGTCTCCTATGCTGTCCCTCCTGCTGCTTGGTGCTATTATTCTCATCGCGTACAAGCTCGCGCCGCGCGAGCGCAAGGACCACCAGGTGAAGTACGGCGCCGGCCAGGTGCTGCTCCTCGCTGCCATCGCGCTGTTCGGCGTCGACTACTTCACCTCGTTCTTCTACGCCACCGGCGAGCTGATGAGCGCGCTCCATCCCCTGGGGCTGCAGCGCTACGCCTACATCGCCGTCGCGGTCATCGCCTTCGCGAACTTCGTGCTCGGCGCGTTGTACATTTACTCGCTCGGGGTGTTCAACGAGGGCGGGGGGTCCTTCACCGCCTCCATGCGCTATCTCTGGCCGTTCCTCAGCGTCGTGGTCGCGGTCACGCTCGTTCAGGATTACGTGCTCACCATCGTCGTGTCCTCGCTGTCAGGGGCGGACCAGCTGCTGAGCATCCTCAGCGCCTATGGAGGCAATTGGCTGTGGCATTTCGCAATCGGTGCCCTGCTCGCAGTCGGCACCTGGTACCTCACCCTCCGCGGAAGGGGGGAGTCCGCGCGCGTCGTCTTCACCCTTCTCGGTGCCTTCGTGCTCCTGAGCGTGGTGATGGGCGTCGGCCTCCTTTCCGCGACCGCGCACCACGTGGCGCCTGCGGCAGACGAGGGGACCAGCCATGACCCGGTGCCGCTCGGAGTGGCGCTGTTCCATATCCTTGTGGCCTCGATGAAAGGGATGGTCGCGCTGACCGGGCTCGAGGCGGTGTCCAACGGCATCCAGTTCATGGCGGACGAGGATTCCGCTCCGGTACGCCTTGGCAAGAAGTACCTCCCGAGACTGCGCGGGCTCTGGGATTTCTACAGCGGCAAGGCGGGCATCGCGCGGGTGGTGCAGACCTCGTTCCTCTTCTACGGCGGGCTGACCACGCTGTTCCTCACGTACTTCTCCATCAAGTTCAACGTCTTCGACGGCACGCTCGGCAGGACGCTGGTGGGCAATCTCGCGTACATCGGCTTCGGCCAGCTGCCGTCCGGCTTCATCCTCTACTGGGCGTATCAGATACTCGCCGTGCTGCTGCTCGCCGCAGCTGCCATGACCGCCTACCAGGACGTGCAGGCAATCGAATGGCGAAGCGTGGCCATCGGCGTCGCTCCCGAGGTGGTGGTGAAGCGCGATGCCAAGGGGACATTCCTGCGTTCGGTGACGTTCACTTTTGGGGCGGCCGTGCTCATCATGTTCCTTGTGCGGGGCCACACCCCCACGGCGATACCCTTCTATGGGATCAGCGTCTTCATGCCCATCACGGTGATGGGGCTCGCCATACGCCGGCACATCCTGGAGAACTCCACAGGGATGCGGCGCTTCATCGGAAGTCTCGCGGCAGCGTTCGCCACTATGACGGCCGCATTCATATTTGTCATGCAGGTCGTGGCGAAATGGCACGAGGGGGGATGGGTGGCGCTGCTCTCCTTCGGGGTGCTCGCCATCGCGACTCACCTGCTTCTCTTCTCTTCGCTGGGGAAGCGCGAGCCGGCGCAGATCCTGCGCATCGTCCGGCAGAAGGCAAGGGTGCTGGGCAAGACGGCGAAAATCGTCGAGTGGCAGGCCTTCCGGATGCAACTCTACCGGCTGCGGCTGTTCGTCATGTTCCACCGCCTGCTCGGGCGCATGGGCCTCCGGAAACTGCGTGTGCCCGGCCCCACCGTGGGAGCAATCTCCGGCGACATGTCGACCGAGGTGAGCATGGCGCTGTACAACCTCTATGACAGCTATGCGGAAACTCCGGAGAACGAGCTTGAGGAGGAGATGTTCACCCTCCGGCACCTCTCCCCCACGATGGATTTCTGCGTGCTCTCTCCGGTTCAGGTCCCGGGCGACGGGGAGACGCTCTGCTCCCTCGGCATCCCGATAGCGCGCGCCCGGAAGGGCGAGGTCTTCGTCACCCATATAGTGAGCGTCACGAAGCACACCCCGGTGGAGAGCATGAAGGCGGAGCTGAAAGGCGCGATGTCCCTCCTCCGCGCGGTCATCAATCCGTGCAAGGAGCAGCGCATCCATGCGGATGCCTGCCTCCGCCTCGGCCCCTCGTTCCAGGGAGGGGTGGAGAGCATCGCCAGGGAGGTGAACGCCAATCTCGTGCTGGTGCGCGCCCACCGCCATCCGGACAGGGCATCCGGCCTCTTCGGGCCGACGATTGACCCGTTGCTGCACAATCCCGTATGTGACCTCGCTCTCTTCTACTGCGAGAAGGACTTCCGGCCGGTCCGACGCATCCTGGTCCCCACGGACGCGAGCGAGCACTGCCGCCTCGCCGCGCAAATCGCCTCGGACATCGCCCGTGGCAGCGCGATTCCGGTGATGATCGACGCCCTGCATGTCCAGCGCGAGCGGCCAGGGGACGAAGTCATCGATGAGACCTTCGCCGGGCTGGAGCAGCCCACCCGGAGGATTGTCCTGAAGGACACGGATGTCGCCGAGGCCATCATCAAGCGCGCGGTGAAGTACGACCTCGTCGTCATCGGCGCGACCCGCGAGCGCGGGATGCAGCATCTCCTCGCGGGAGTCATCACCGAGAAGGTTGCACGGCGCTGCCCGGTCCCCTACGTCATCGCGCGCAGGATGAGCCCGCTGCCCAAGGCCCTGCTCAAGTCGACCTTCCTCCGGGTGATCGGCGCGGAGACCCCCAATCCTGCGGGCGTAGGGCAGTAGCTACGCGCCCACCTTTCCCTGGACCCAGGAGAGAAACCGCTCTGCGTGGGTCACGGCGTCACGGGCGTTTGTCTCGGTGATGAGCCGCTCCTCATACTCAGCG
>JAGVZT010000048.1 GCA_018302335.1 Candidatus Woesearchaeota archaeon
CAGCCGCGCAAAGGCTTAAATATCCCGTTTTCCTCTCCTGGGCCATGGCGACGCGAAACGATGTTTCCCGGACAGCCACGACATTCTAGGGGCGTGTAGCCCTGCGCATCAATACATATAAAGGCAAAGCCATTCGAGGTGCACGATGGTCACGGTCAATGTCGACGGAAAATCAGCAGAGGTCGCGAAAGGGAGCTCGCTTGCGGAGCTCGCGAAGCTACACAAGCGAGACCGCGCCTTTGTGGCAAAGGTGGACGGGGAGCTGAAGGACCTTTCCGCGAAGCTTGAGAGGGACTGCACGGTCGAATTCCTGGATTTTGAGAGCAGGCAAGGTCGGGAGGCGTTCTGGCACTCGGGCGCGCATCTCCTCGCTCAGGCGGTGCTGAGGCACTTTCCCAAGGCGTTGCTGACCATCGGGCCGCCGGTCGAGGAGGGTTTCTACTATGACATCGACCACGAGCCTTTCTCCAAGGAGGACCTCCAGAAAATCGAGCAGGAGATGGAGCACATCGTCAAGCAGAAGCTCCCCTCGGAGCGCATCGAGCTCACCAAGGTGAAGGCTCTGGAGATGTTCGGGAAGAACCCTTACAAGGCAGAGCTCATCGAGGAGTTCGGCTCGGGGCTGTCCGCGTACAAGCAGGGCGAGTTTGTGGACCTCTGCCGCGGCCCCCATGTCCCGCACACCGGCTGGTTCCGTGGCGTCAAGGTGCTCAATGTCGCCGGAGCGTACTGGCACGGCGACCAGGCCAACAAGCAGCTCCAGCGCATCTACGCCATCGCGTTCCCGGAGAAGGAGCAGCTCAAGCAGTGGCTCTTCGTCCGCGAGGAGGCCGAGAGGCGGGACCACAAGAAACTGGGGAAGCTGCTCGACCTCTTCTCTGTCCACGAGAAGATAGGGCCAGGGATGCCCCTTTTCCACCCAAAGGGCGCGCTGGTCCGCTGGGAGATGATGCAGTTCATCCGTGGGCAGAACGCGAAGCTTGGCTTCCTTGAGGTGGCGACGCCGCATGTGGCGCGCGCCCTGCTCTGGAAGAGCAGCGGCCACTACGAGGCGTTCAAGGAGAAAATGTACATCTTCGGCATCGAGGGAGAGGAGTACGCCCTGAAGCCCATGAACTGCCCTTTCCACAGCCACATCTACAAGAGCGAGCCACGCTCCTACCGGGACCTGCCGATTGCCTATGCAGAATTCGGCACGGTCTACCGCCACGAGAAGAGCGGGGAGCTCACGGGCCTGCTCCGGGTGAGGTCGCTGACCCAGGACGACGGCCACATGTACGTGCGGCCGGACCAGATCACGGAGCAGGTGGTCCGCATCGTCACCGTCGCCCTGGAGACCCTACGCGTCTTCGGCATCGAGCAGTTCCAGGTCAATCTCTCCACGCGGCCGGACAACGCCATCGGCGACATTGCAGTATGGGACCGCGCGGAGAGCGCCCTCAAGGAGGCCCTCTCCAGTGCGGGCATCACCTTCGTGCTCAAGGAGAAGGAGGGTGCCTTCTATGGTCCCAAGGTGGACATCGACATACGGGACGCGCTCGGCAGGGCATGGCAGTGCAGCACCATCCAGCTTGACTTCTTCATGCCCGAGCGCTTCGACCTGGTGTACATGGACGAGAGCGGCCAGTACCGGCGGCCGGTGATGATACACCGCGCCCTGCTCGGCACCCTCGACCGCTTTCTCGCCATCCTCATCGAGCACTACGCGGGAAAGTTTCCCGTGTGGCTGGCTCCGGTGCAAGTCCGCATCATGACCATCGCCGACCGGTTCGACGCCTACGCCAGGGAGCTCATGGCCTACCTGAAGGAAGCCGGGCTCAGGGTGGAGCTCGACGACAGCCAGGGCTCGGTGAACAGGAAGGTGCGAGACGCCCAGCTCCTGAAGATACCGCTGCTCCTCACCGTCGGCGAGAAGGAGATGGAGCAGCGCACCGTGGCGGTGCGCACCCTTGACGGCAAGGTCCGCTTCGGCATGGGCTGGGAGGAGTTCCGCGGTCTCGTGGCAAAAGCCGTCAGCGAGCGCAGTCAGGTGGTGTTCTGATGTCCGACCTCGCGGGAAAACTCCGCGACGCGCTCAGCAGGATTGCAGGCGCGCTCTTCGTCGGCGAGAAGGAAGTCAACGAGCTCGTGAAGGAGATACAACGCGCGCTGCTCCAGGCGGACGTCAATGTCCAGCTGGTGCTGGAGCTGAGCAATCGCATCAAGTCCCGCGTGCTCAAGGAGAAGGCCCCCTCGGTCGTGTCCAGGCGAGAGCAGGCCGTGCACATCGTCTATGAGGAGTTGGTCCGGCTGCTCGGCGAGAAGGAGATACCCCTTGCGCTCAGCGGGAAGCCCGCCAAGGTGATGCTTCTCGGCCTGTACGGTTCCGGGAAAACGACCCAGGCCGGGAAGCTCGCGAGATATTACCAGAAGCGCGGGCACCGGGTGGCGTGCGTCCAGCTGGACGTCTGGAGACCAGCGGCGTACGAACAGCTCAGCCAGCTCGGGGCCCAGTGCGGCGTTCCTGTCTTCGGCATGCCCCGGGAGAAGGACCCGCTGGCCATCTACCGCGCTTTCTCGAAGGAATACCCCAAATACGACATCCTCATCGTGGACACGGCCGGCCGCGACGCCCTGAGCGAAGAACTCATCAGGGAGATCAACGCGCTGCATAAGGAAGTGCAGCCGCAGCAGTCTCTCCTCGTGCTGAGCGCGGACATGGGTCAGTCCGCGTTGGCCCAGGCGAAGGCCTTCCACGAGGCATGCGGAGTCACGGGTGTCATCATCACCAAGATGGACGGTACTGCCAAGGGCGGCGGTGCCCTCGCGGCATGCTCCGCCACCGGTGCGAAGGTGATGTTCCTCGGGACCGGCGAGAAGCCAGACGACCTTGAGGTCTACCGGCCCGAGGGTTTCGTCTCTCGGTTGCTCGGGATGGGGGACTTGCAGGCGCTGCTGGACAAGGTGCAGGACGCGGTGAGCGAGGAGCAGGCGGCAGACCTCTCCAAGCGTTTCATGAAGGGCGATTTCACCCTCATCGACCTCTACGAGCAGATGGATGCCATGTCCAAGATGGGCCCTCTCTCCAAGGTGCTCGAGATGGTCCCCGGATTCTCGCAGCTGAAGCTCCCAAAGGACACCCTGACGGTGCAGGAGGGCAAGCTGAAGCTCTGGAAGCATGCGATGAATTCCATGACCCGCGAGGAGCTCGACGAGCCCGAGGTGATAGATGCCAGCAGGGCCGCCCGCATCTCGAAGGGCAGCGGCGTTCCCCCGGGGGAGGTGCGCGACCTCGTCAGGCAGTACCGCCAGAGCAAGCGCCTGGTACGGTCCCTCAAGGGCGGGAACCCGAAGAGCATGGAGAAGCTCATGCGCCGGATGGGCGGGGGGAAGGGGGGCCTGAAATTCGCGTGACCCGCAGTGCCGGCGGGGTTGTGCTCAATCTGAACGGAGAGGTCCTCATCGTCCGGCAGCCCAACGACACCTGGTCCCTGCCGAAGGGCCACATCGAGGCGGGAGAGGATGCGCTCTCCGCGGCCCGGCGCGAGATTGCGGAAGAGTCCGGGGTGACGGAGCTGCTCCTGGTGAAGGAGCTCGGTACCTATGAGCGTTTCAAGATAGGGCTTCGTGCAGAGGACAAGAGCGAGAAGAAGCGCATCACCATGTTCCTCTTCCGCACCGAGCAGACCGCTTTGGAACCCAGGGACCCCCACAATCCCGAGGCGCGATGGGTCGCACCCAAGGGAGTCGCGGGGATGCTCACACACGAGAAGGACAGGGAGTTCTTCCGGAGCGTCGTTGAGGAGCTGTCCTAGGTCCGTCCTCGGCCGCGCTGTGGCATTCTATCCGGGTGCCGGCGAGACAATCCGGAACCCGCGCGGCATTGCGGCGGAACAACAACTCACTCCAATCGGAAGAGCACGCGCCTGTTGGATTTCCCCTTGTTGTCTGTCCCCGCGAGGACTATCTTCCCGATCTCCGCGAGAGAGCGCACGTGACAGCCACCGTCCGCCTGGGCGTCGAAGCCAACAATCTCCACGATGCGCAGCACCGGGATGTCGTGCGGGAAACCGATGGCGAGCTTGAACAGCTCCTTCTTTGCCATGGCCTCCTCGCGACTCAGGCTGTAGACGCGCACGGGGAGATTCTGTCCCACCAGCTCCGCGGCACGCGCGAAGCCGCGTTCGATGAGGGGCATGTCCATCGTCTCCATGTCGAAATCGATGCGGCCCTTCTCCGGGGTGAGGTTGTTGCCGGTGATTTTCAGCCCGAACTCGTTGTGGAAGATGCCGCTCAGCACATGCGCCGCGGTGTGGTGGCGCATCAGCAGGTATCGCCGCTCCCAGTCGAGGGCGCAGCGGACGCTGTCGCCTGCGGCGAGACCCTCGCGGTCCACCTCGTGGCTGATGTCGCCGTCGAACTTCCCGGTGAAGACGACCCGGAACTCATCAGCATTGCGGCCGATGGTCCCTGTATCAAACTCAACCCCGCCCCCGCGCGGGAAGAATGCCGTGCGGTCGAGCACGACATACTTCCCTTTCGTCGAAACGACCTTTGCGTCCCACTCGCGCAGGTAGGAATCCTCCATGTAGAGCGCGTCAGCCATCCGCCACCGGGACTGTGCCCGGCTTTAATGTGTTTCGGCGTCCAGGCCCCTCAGAGATTAGGTTTTATCTTTCGGCTGGACCGCACAAGACTCGCGCTGTCTCGCCGTCATGCAGGGTATTCTCAGCAACGCGACCGAAAAGCGTTTGCAGTATTTTTCGTCGGCTAGACCACCGGGACGTCAATCCTTGACTTGATGCCGTAGAGGAAGACGTAATTCCAGAGCAGGCCGCGCCTGCGCTGCACCTGCACGGAAAAGCCACTCTTCCGGAATATGCGCTCAATCTCCACGTTTCGCCCCAGCCACTCAGGATTTGGGAGAATCTTGAAGTAATCGACGTACTCGACGAAGCATATCTTTCCGCCCTCGGGGAGCAGCGCGCGTATCTCGCCGAGCACCTTGTCCACCTCCTGGATGTAGCTCAGCATCCCGAATGACACCGCGGCGTCGATGGAACTCACCCTTGGATGCACCCGCACGGTATGCTGGTGGTCATGGATGATGTGCACCCTGCCGTGCAGGAGCGCATGGCTTCTCCAGACCTCCTGCTCGATGCGCCTCTTCGCGATCTTCAGGTTGTTCACCGATAGGTCGGTCGCGAACACCACGCCGTCGGCTCCAACGGATTCAGCGAGCTGGAGGGTGAGGGTGCCGGTGCCGCAGCCGAACTCGAGCACGCTCTTCCCCCGCAAGTCCCCGAACCACGCAAAAATCTCCTGTCTCACACTGCGTGGGATGAGCAGCCCCTCGGAGAAGAGAGCCACGTGCGCGGTCAGGTCCCTGGCGCTGGTGATCATCTCTGGGTCATAATACATCTCGATGAGCAGGTACAGCGGAAGCCCGACCAGGACAAGGGAGGCACCAAGCAAGAGGAGCGGCAGCGCGAGAGACTCCACGTGGAGCCAGACTGCGACCAGTGCGACAAAGAAGAGGACCGTCGCGTAGGGGCCGAGGCGTGCCAACGGCACTTTGAACGGCCGGTCCGCATAGGGGTGCTTCTTCCTGAGGGCGGGCACCGCCAGCACCGTTGCAGCGTAGAGCAGCAGCCCGAGAGGAACCAGGAGAGAGAGCAGTTTCTGCAGACGCCCAATGGTCAGTCCGATAATCACCATCGAGGCGATGGCCTGGAACGCGATTGCTCGGTACGGCGTGTGGAACCGCGGATGCACGGCTCCCATCTGGGTGAGGAAGAGCCTGTCGCGGGCCAGGGCGAGCAGGAGCCGAGGCATGCTCACCACGCCCCCGGCTGCGGAGCCGACTAGCATGAGGAAAACCCCTATGCGCAGGGGGAGTTCGTACGAGACGGGAAACAGCCTGGAGATGACCAGGGCCAGCGGCGCCTGGCTGCCAGCCAAACTCTGCCAGGGAACGACGCCATAGGAAATGAGATGAACGCCAAAGGAGGCGAGACCTACCAGGAGCGTCCCCCGCATGAGGGCCTTCGGGATGTTGCGCTCTGGGTTCTGGGTCTCCTCCGCGAGATAAGTGACGCTCTCCCATCCGAATAACGCCTCGAAGAAAAAGAATCCTGCAACAGCGACGGGAAGCATGCCCATAGGCAGGAATGGCTCGTACAAGCCCGGATTGAACTGCCCGATTCCGCGGAGGATGACGACGATGAGGATGACGACAGTGACTGCCACAAAGAACAGCATGAGCCACGCGCTCTCCTCAACCCCAAATAGCGCGATGAGATTCAGCAGAAGCATGAGGCCAATGCTCAGCAATAGTTTGATCGCGGCGGACTCGCCTGGAAGCAGGTACTCCATCGCGGCGACCACACAGAGGGTATTCCCGAGGTTCCCCGCGGTCCAGCCTATCCAACCGACGAAGAAGGAGGGAAAGCGCCCGTACGCCTGCTTGCAGAACTCGTAGATGCCTCCGGCTTTGGGAAACATGCTGACCAGCTCGCTGAAACAGCCTGCGATATACAGGGAGACAAAGAGGAGTATGGGCCAGGCGAGGACAGAGGCGGGTCCCCCATACTTCGCGCCGGTGGCGGCGCTGAGGAACATCCCCGTGCCCATGATGGAGCCGAAGGACATCACCAGGATGAGCACCGGCCCGAGGCTCCGTTTGAGCACCTGGGCTTCCGGCACGTCGTGCTGTTCCATCCCTCCGGAGCCCGCTGACGCCATTTAAAAACCCTTCTGCGCGCCTGAACATCCGAGGAGTCTCGGTCGAGGTGCCGTACGAGTCCCCGATTGCCTCGCCGGCGTGTCGGGTATCCTCAGCAACGCGGCCGATGTATCACTCTATCTTTACACCGCGCTGGCGTAGTGCTTATAAGCCCGATGCCGTCCCCCGAGGCCATGCGCACCCTGTTCATCCCCGCAAAAAGCACGACGCCGGTGGACGTGCCCCCTGAGGTGCTGGAGAAGCTCCCTTCCCGCGTGGCCCTGGTGACTACGGTGCAGCACCATCACTGCCTGCCCGATGTCCGCAGGCGGCTTGAAGGGATGGGCAGGGCCGTGCAGGACATCCACGGGAGCCACTCCACCCTGGCGAACCAGGTCCTCGGCTGCAACACCTTTCCCGCGGAGCAGCTCTCCAAAGTGGATGCTATCTTCTACATCGGCTCAGGTGAATTCCACCCCAAGGCCCTGGCCCTCCGGACAGGAAAGCCGGTCCACATGTACCATCCGGTCACCGGGGAGTACAGCGTGCTTTCCTCGGAGGAAGTGGAGCGGCTCCGCAAGCGGGAGCGCGGCGCCCTCGCCCGCTTCCTCAGCGCGAAGCACGTCGGGCTTCTCTTCACGACGAAGCCCGGACAGTTCCCCATCCAGATGCAGCTCCGCCAGCTCGGAGCGCTGGAGAAGCGCTACCCCGAAAAGGAGTTCCATGTGCTGGTGGACAACTCGTTCAACTACGCCGCCCTGGAGAACTTCCCGTTCATCGAGGTCTTCCTCAACACTGCCTGCCCGAACATCGCCTACGACCCCGGACTGCCCCGGCCTGTGCTGAACGTGGAGCAGGTGCTGGTCCAGTAGCTGCGGGTCCGTCGCGCGGCCGCTCTCGTCAGGACCCGCCCTCTCGCAACCTTTTTATATCACGTTGCCCGGGATTTCTCGTATGCCAGGCAAGCGGAAGAGAGGCAAAGCGGCTGCTTCGCACAAGGCTGCCCCTCATAAGACCAAAAAGCCTGCGCGCGCCAAGAGCGTCCGTGCGCTGAAAGCAAGAACCGGACATTCTGCGCACTCCAAGACTGTCCGGGAGGAGAAACCCGAGATAGCCAGGCCAGTTGAAGACACGATAACGGTCAAGGACGAGACCCTTACCGCCCTGAAGGGCCTTGGCATATCTGCCCCTAAGAGTGGAAAGGGACCAGCCCGTCAGAAAGCCACCCCCAGGAAGCCCGTCAGAAAGGCTCTTACCAAGAAAAGGCAGGCCCGCGCTGCAACCACGAAACCCGTGGCAGCGGAGAGCCCGAGCGAGCAGCCCTCTCTGAGCGAGAAGCAAATCGATATTCTTGGCATGGCTCCCCGGAAAGGCGAGCCGAAGCCTGCGAGAAAGCCGCTGCCCCCACCGCCCGCGCCTGAAGAGCCAGCAGAACTGCCCCAACTGCCCGCTCCGGAAGAGCCAGCGGAGCTGCCAACGCCGTCAGCTCCTGAGCAGCCTGAGACATCTGAGCGCGAACTGACTTCTCCGCCTACTCCCGAACTGATGGAGGCGAAGCAACCACCTGCGGCTGCGAGCAAGACCCCTTCACGGAAGGGGCGGAAAACCAAGGGACCTATCGAAATTCCCGAGCCAACGCCCGCCACACTCAAGATGCCCCCAGAGCCGCTTCCCGAGGAGCGCCAGGAGCCATCTGTCCCTCCGCTCCCTGTCAGCACGGAGCTGGAGGACATCAAACAGGCGGTCGCCGGGAAAGAAGAAGCCCTCCCCAAACCTCCGAAGCCGCCCGCGGCAGAGGAAGTCCCACCGGTAGCGGAAAGCGCCCCTACGGACCAGAGAGTCCTTGATGCAGAAGCCCTCTGGAAGGAATCAGAGATGCTCTGGGACGAGCTGAAGGAGATGCCAAAGCGTGACGATGAGAGGCTTCAGGACCTGCGGAAGGCAATCATGCTCACGCCGAGAAAGGACTCGCCTCTGGAACTGGAGGCAGACCTGGATGGGCTGCCTCAGGAATTGGAGTTAGGGGACTTCCAGGCAGCGTCCCTGACGGACGAGCACGCGAGCGAATTCCTCCCGCCTACAATCGAGAAGAAGACGTCAGAGATGCCCCCCCCGCCCCCCCCGGAAAGGCCCCCCCTCACACTGAAGGTATCTCCGCCGCCCGCACCTGAGGCACCACCTCCGGTCCCGGAGGAACCGCCCCATATAGAGGAGCTGCCCGCAATCCCGGAGGAACCCCTCTCGATGGACCTCCCCGCGCCTCCGAAGAAGCGGGACTTCCAGGTGCCAGAGCTGTTCAGGATACCGCAGGGCGGCCTGCCAGAGGCGAAGAAGCTCGAGGAACTGGCTGCTGCCGAAAAGGTAGGACAGAGATTGTCACTCGACCTCCAGCCGCTCGAATCGGTAAAAGAGCCGGAAGAGCGTCCTGCCAAGAAGATTGCCAAGGGGAAGAAAGGCAGGAAAGCAAAAGGCACTGAATCGGATGAACCGCCGCCGACATCCGAAGCCAGGGACGACGCAGAACTCATGAAACTCCGCAGGCAGGTGTTGTCACTCAAGGAGGAACAGGAGAAGCTCCAGGAAGAGCTCCGGGAGACTGCGGCCGAGGCGCGCAGGAAACCGGAACGCAAGGAACGGACCCCGCAGCCCACACAGGTTCTGGAGCCTACGCCTGTCCTGGAGCCCGTACAGGCGAATCCCGAATTCCAGCCTGAGGACCATTCCCGCGAGGATGCCCTGCAGCAGATGGAGCAGAGCAGGCTTCAGGAGCAGGCCCTCAGGGAGAGGCTGGTGGCATTAGCGAATGACATGAGACAACTGCTGGACGAGCGCAGGATTGCCGAAGCAGGGGGCCTTCTCGCGCAGATAAAGGACTGCAGGCGCCAGCTCGGCCACGCCCAGCTGGGCGACCTTGAGTACGACCTTGTCACGCTCGAGACAGACCTGAAGCTTGCCCATCTCGGCTGACGCTCATCAGCGTCTCTCGTCGGGAGAATTCCACCGGAAGGAAGCGCTCTACCGTCGCACAGTTGGCCAGGCAGTGGTCGGTGAACTCGCGAGCGGAGAGCTGCCCGCCCGAGAGCGCAAGGAACGGCACCAGCTGGTCCGCGAGATGGGCATCGACGCAGCATCCGGCAGATACCTCATCCCTGAGCGCCCCGGCTGCCCTTTTCCCCACCTCCTCCGCTGGAATGCCCTTTCCCCCGAGGGAGCTGGCGCCGAGCACGTGCTCGCCTTCGTCCCCGCATCGCGCCCAGAGTGTCACGCCGCTTCCGGCGCTCATGGTGTCATGGTATTCCGCGGAGATGCGGACCGGAACTCCCAGGTCCTTGAGGTAGAAGCGGGCGGCGTCCGCCTGGCGTTCGGCCACACGCGCCTGCTGGAGTCCGAGTGACGCATGGGAAACCCCCTGGATGTACTGCGCCGGCCCGCGCTCCACCAGGTCAAGTGGGGCGATGCGCTCTTTCACCGCCGCGAGGAACGCGGGCAGGTCCCGATATGACGCCCGGGAGAGTCTGGGTTCGATGATGAACTCCGCGATGCCGCCGCCCTTTGGGTAATACCCCCTCTTGAGCAGCTTGCACTCGACGCTGGCGAAAGGCCGAAGATGGGGGAGCAGGACATGTGCGAGGTAGTCCAGCGGAGGGGACCATTCAACGTCCGTTCCCCCTTTGACGCGGATGGCGACCTTCCTCTCCCCGAACGCAGCGAGCGGGAGCAGCGCTTGAAGGACGAGGGAGATGGAGCCGGCGGTCCCCACCTCTACCGTGCAGCTCTTCGGCTCCAGCGTCCTGGGGCGGAAGGTGAGGGAACCAGAGCCGATGGAGTCGCCGTCCAGCTCCGCGGCACACCACTCCGCCGCGAGTTTCATGGCGAGAAGATGCTGGGCCTTCAGGCCCGGTTGCGGCCTGCCAAAGCGTATCTTCCGGATTGCAAATGGCTCCAGGGTGAGGCCGGAGAGCGCGACCGCAGTCCGGAGAATCTGCCCGCCGCCTTCACTGCCGTCAAGCTCAAGCACGGCGTCCGGAATGCCAGCGCGCTAAAAAGCTTTACCAGTCGAGGTCCTGGATGAAGGTCTCGTCGACCTCGTCATCGACTCCCAGTTCCTGCTGCACCTGCTCTGCATCGGAAATCTGGGTGTCAATCGGGACCTCTGATGGCACCGGGGGGGCCGGCGCGGGCGGAACCTGAGCCTTTCGGCAGCCTGCCGCGAGCAGCAGAACACCGAGCACCACTACCAAGAGAACCTTGCTCATGCGTTTTCCTCCGTTTTTTCTCATATTTAAGTGTTGCGGAAAGGCCCCGGGCTCCCGGTCGCATTGCCGGGCACTTTCCTTGCTGTCTCGCCGTCATGCCGGGTATTCTCAGCAACGCGGCCGGTTGTTCTGCACTTTCAGCTGAAAAACAAAAAAAGAGCCACGGCTTCGGCCGTGGCTTCAGACTGATGCCTCCACGGTGACGTTGACGTCGACGCCATCCTCGCCGGACTCGTTCTCCGCGGTTTCATCCTCTCCGGATTCCTCGTCCGTCTCGTCTTCTGTGGTATCCTCGGATTCCTCGGAGTCGTCCGTCTCTTCGGCCGCATCATCCTCGGAATCATCGCTCTCCGATGAGTCTTCGGAAGCGTCGTCATCCTCATCTTCGGGTTCCTCGACGACGACGGTCTCCTCGTCCTCGCTCAGGCCGGCATCATTATCTGCGCAGGCGCCGAGCTGGCCGCCGCTCTCGCGGACTTCCTTCTGGATTTCCTTCAGGACACCGTGCGCCTCCTTGAGGTCATGCTGGGCCTCCTTCATGAGGTCGCGAGCCTCCCGGACAAGAGTGTGGATGGCCTCGCGGTCAGTCTCATTTGAGGTCCGCAGCGCAAGGGCCTCCTTCCACTTGTCGGCGGCGAGGGCGTGCTTTTCTCTCGCACTCTCCACCAGGGAGCTGAAGCTGTCCATCAGCTCGGTTATCTCGCTGGTGTTGACCCCCTGTCCCTCCAGAGCAGAGATGGCGCAGTCGAACCTGCTCTCCAGGTGGGCGCTCCTCTCGATGATGAGCCCCGTGGCGCGCCATTCCATCTTGCCTACATGGATGGCGAATCTGGCCTTGATGTTGACCCAGCGCTTGAGGATGATCTTTGCCGCAGCCTTGACCTCTTCCTTGGTGGTCGCGGCTTCGACCTGGGCCTTGGCATCGTTCAACTCGGCGATGCGCGCGTCAATCTCTGCGATGATGGCAGCAGCCTCATCGTCGGTGAGGTCTTCGTTCGCCTCGACCTCGTGCTTTATCTTCTCCAGTGAGGCGATGACATGGTCCGCGACCCGGAGGAGGTACTCCTTGGCGTGCTGCAGGGCAGCCTCGTCGTCGCCATCTCTCCTCGCCTCCTCGAAGGCGTCGCGCGCATCCTTGAGTTCATCCTTGGCCTGCTGGTAGCGCTCCTTGGCCTCTTCGAACTTCTCGCGGGCATCTTCTCTGCGCTCCTTGGCGATGGTCCTGCGCTCGAAGAGCTCATCTTTGTCCCGGACCTCCAGGCGGTAACGGGCAAGCTCTTTCACTGCGCTTGCCCTGTCCAAGCCCACCAGCTTGTCCTGCTGCGCGCGGGTCAGGTGCAGGAAGACCTTCTGGCGGTCTTCCGGGAGGGATGAGATGAAGTCATCCACTCCTGGGTGGTTCTCCTGGAAGCGCTCAATGCGCTTGACACGATAATCAGCCACGGCATCCTTGACTCGGACACTCAGCTTTTCGCGGAGCTTGATGCGGGCATCCTCGCGGATTTCTTCCCTGACCTCCTCGCGGATGTTCCCGCCTGCCGCGGCCGCCACAGTCAGGCCGAGCTCGGCGCACACGACGCCGGGCCTGAGGACGCCCTGCTCCTCAAGAAGCGCCTGGCATCTTCCTGTATTGGCATGGATGCGCGCGCAGACCGCAGCCGGGTCGCGCACCTTGCCTTCCAGGCGGTGTATGCAAGCATCAATCTTGGTGTCGACGCCCTCATCCGCAAAAGCGGGCACTGCGCTCATGACCAGCATGAGCATCACCATCAACGTCGTCATCTTTTTCATGGTGGACACCTCCGTCCATCAACTTTCAACTTGCAGCACGTCTCGCCGCTTGAAATATTAACGTACGTGACCCTTAAAAGCATGCTTGCCTAACGACCATTCAAGAAAGGAGTATATCTCGTTTTACAATATGATAAACTTTATATCAAGTCCAAATACTTTAATGGCCACAATGCGGGTGATATCCGCGCTGACGGAGTCCCTGCCGTCCGCAGTTTTAAATAATCCACGGCATAGCTTGCGGCGATGAAGCTGCCAGTCCTGCTCTGCGTGCTCTTCCTGGGAGCTGCCGCGCTTGTTGAAGGGGCTGTCATCCGGGGGACGGTGTACGACCTCTCACTGGACCGGGTCTCGGATGTCCTCATCGAGGTGAACAGCACCCCCCCGCAGCGCATCCTGTCCTCGGATGGTGCCTATGAGCTGGAACTCGGCCCTGGAAGCTACGCCCTGAAGGCCTATCGTCAGGACCGCTCCGGGCGGACATGGTCAGCTGAGGAGCCTCTTCTCGTATCCGCGGACGGCACCTTCCTCCTTGACCTCATCCTCTATCCGGAGCTGGAGAGCGAGGACGACCTCTCCGAACAGGACCCGTCCCAGCTGGAGAGCGCCTTCGGAAACGGCAGCCCGGCATGGATACCCTGGCTCGTCGTGGCTGTGCTGCTCGCATCCGGGGGTGTCTTTGTTGTACGCCGGAGAAAAGCCCCGGTGCCTTCCCTTCCTGCAGAACTCACCCACGTATGCACCATCCTGCGAAAAGAGGGCGGAAGAATGACCCAGAAAGAGCTGCGGCAGAAGCTGCCCTATTCGGAGGCAAAGGTGAGCCTGCTGCTCGCGGACCTCGAATCCCGCGGGCTGGTCAAGCGCATCCGTAAGGGGCGCGCGAACATCCTTGTGCTGGAGGGCTGAGGTGTTCTGGGACCGGGAGGACAGGAAGCCTCTCCTTGTCGTCGGCATCGACCCCGGCACCACGGTGGGATGCGCGGTGCTCTCTCTCGACGGTGAGGTGCTCGCCCTCTTCTCGGAGCGGGGCCTCGGCCAGGATGGCGCGGTCGCAGCGCTCCACGCGCTGGGCAGGGTGGTGGTCCTCGGGACGGACAAGAGT
The DNA here is from genome assembly GCA_018302335.1 of Candidatus Woesearchaeota archaeon. Classification (GTDB taxonomy): domain Archaea; phylum Nanobdellota; class Nanobdellia; order Woesearchaeales; family JAGVZT01; genus JAGVZT01. The sequence goes on from JAGVZT010000048.1 coordinate 13,853, forward strand.
GCTGCTCCCTCGCTGGTGCAGAAGCTCGCGGCGCGCTTCGGAGCCCGGCTCGTCGCTCCGAATCGGGACCTGAGCATTGAGGAGAAGCGCGAGCTCTGCGGAGCAGAGGGGAAGAACCCCCACGAGATGGACGCCCTTGCCAGCGCGCGTTTCTCCCTGAAGAGCATCCAGCAGCTTCTCCGGAAGATGGAGCGGCAGCTCTCGGACGCGCACGCTGAAGAGGACGCCTACGAGGTCGCGAAGGTGATGCTCACCACCCCAGACGTGAACGTGAAGCAGGCGCTGGAGCTCCTCCATCCCCTGGAGCGCCCTGCGCCGGTCCCTCACGTTGCAGAGCCCCTAGCGCCGCGCGCCCCGGAGCCGCCCGAACTCGCGAGGATGCGCAGGGAGCGGGACGCGCTCGCGCAGCAGAATCTCACCCTGAAGAAGGTGCTGTCGAAACTCCGCCGCAAGAGCAAACGCGTTGCGGAGGCGCTCTCCCGCAGGGAGGAGACTCCTGAGCGTGTAGCGTCGCAGTCATCGCAGCGTGCCCTGGAGAATGCGCTGAAGCAGCTTGCCGTTCTCCGCAAGGAACTCCAGGAGCGCGACCGGGCTCTCGCCTCAGGCATGGTAGTCTTGAAGCCCCTGGCGAATCTCAGCAAGGGCGAGTGGGGGGTCCAGCGGAGATTTCTCCGGCCGAGGAAGGGGGACATCTTCCTGGTGAGGGACCCGAACACTGCCAGCAGTCAGGTGGTCGAGGAGCTGTCTGCGGTGTGCGATACGCTTGTATATCTTGAACCTCCAAAAAGCATCTCCCCGGAGCTTGCCGTGCGCTTCGTCCTGCTGGACGGCTCCTCGCTCCGGGTGCAGCACATCGGGCCATTCGCTCTTGCCTCCCGCGATGACATAGACTCTCTGAGGAGCAGCCGAGTGAACGTAGACCGTCTGTTGGTGGAGCACCGCGAGCGGCTTCTTTGAAACTCCCCGGCCGAAGTGCCGCATGAGTTCCGAGCGGATTCGCGGAATCACTGATATTCTCGGCAACCCGCCCCTCTTTCCGACCTCGTTTTACGGGCACGCCGCGCGAAGATTAATAAACGGCCCACCCGCCCTGGCTGGCATGACCTCGGCGCATTTCCGCGAGCTGTTCCTCCGCGAAACGGACGCGCTCAGCGACATCATCGGCCAGGGTGACGCGAAGGAGCAGGTGAAGGCCGCCCTGGTGATGGGCAGGCACGTCATCATCATAGGCCCTCCGGGAGTGGGGAAGACCACCCTCGCGCGGAATATCGCGAGGCTTCTCCCGCAGCTGAAGGCGAATGACTGCCCGTACCACTGCGAGCCCTCTCGGCCCGTCTGCCCCCAGTGCCAGGGGGAAAAGATGAAGACCAGGCTTGTCCCAGGAGAGGAGCGCTTCGTCCGGGTCCAGGGCAGCCCCGACCTCTCCGCAGAGGACCTTATCGGCGACATCGACCCGGTGAAGGCCCTGGAGTTCGGCCCGAGGAGCCTGCAGGCGTTCACCCTGGGGAAGCTCTTCAAGGCCAACAGCGGAGTGCTGTTCTTCGACGAGCTTAATCGCTGTCCCCAGAAGCTACAGAACGCGATGCTCCAGGTGCTGAGCGAGGGAAAGGTCACCATAGGCTCCTATGACGTTGATATCTCCGCGAACTTCATCTTCGTCGGCACCATGAATCCAGAGGACAGCAGCACCGAGCCCCTGAGTGATGTCTTCATGGACCGTTTCGATGTTGTCCGGCTGGACTATCCAGAGGAGCTTGCCATGGAGGAGGACATCGTGCTCGGGAGGGGCCAGCAGCTTGTCTCCTTTCCCAAAGGGCTGCTGCGAGCGATGCTGGAATTTGTCCGGGCGCTGCGCCAGCACCGGGACCTGGAGAAGAAGCCCAGCGTGCGCGCCTCCATCGGCCTTTACGAGAGGGCGCAGGCACACGCCTATCTCGCGCGAAGGAGCGAAGTCTCACTCCAGGATGTGGAGCGCGCGGTCATCTCGGTGCTCTCGCACCGCATCAAGCTGAAGCCGAACAAGCAGTTTGTCCAGACACCCGAGGAGTTCGTCCGTCAGGAGTTCCTGCGCTTCTCTGAGCGGCGCAACGAGCAGATGGGTGGTCGCCTTTGACGGCGCTGCCGAGGAGCGCGACCTTGAGGAGTTCGAGGGCAAGCCGGACAAGGGCGCCCTGAGCCTGGTGAAGAGCCAGGGCACCACCGTCGAGCAGGGCCAGCTCATCCTCGATGCGGTGAACCAGGGCATCGGCCCCCTGACCCCTGACTTGGTGATGAAGAGCCTGGTGAAGGACTACGCGCTCGCGGAGCGCCTCATGGGGGAGCGATTCATCCGGCGCATCACCGGCTACCAGCCGGGCTATGTGAAGAACAACATCCACATTCCCGAGTTCAAGCGGGAGCTGGAGCGCCGCGTGGAATCCAATCTGGAGCAGCTCCGCAAGAGCGGCCTGCTCAGCGACGGCGGCGATGTCCTCGAGGAAGGGCTGGAGCAGGCGGCGCTTTCGCTCTGCATGGAGGAACTCAACGAACTGCTCCCTCGCGGGACGCTGGGCACGCGCGTCTATCGGAGACATTCTCCTCATGGCCTTCGCGATGAGGTGAAGGACTTCCGCGGCGAGCGGTACCGGGACCTTTCGGTGCGCGGGACCCTGCGAGTGGCGCTCTCCCGCGGCCACAGGAAGCTGCATGTGGACGACCTCCGCGCGGTCTCGCGCAAGAGCCGCGGGCAGTGCTACCTGGTGTACGCACTTGACGCATCGGGGAGCATGCGCGGGGAGAAGATAGCGATGTGCAAAAAAGCCGGTGTAGCGCTGTCGTATCACGCGATAGAAAGGCGTGACAAGGTGGGATTGCTGGTCTTCGGGAGCGAGGTGAAGAAGAAGCTCGAGCCGTCGCTGGACTTCATGCAGCTCGTGCGCTCCATCGCGTCGGTCCGTGCGATGAACGAGACCAACATCGCTGAGACGGTGCAGCAGTCCATCACCATGTTCCCGCGCGCGGAGGTCACGAGGCACCTCATCATCATCACCGACGCGCTCCCCACCCAGGGAGAGAGTCCCGAAGAGAGGACACTCGCCGCGGTGTCGGAAGCGCGGAGCCACGGCATCACCGTTTCGGTGATAGGCATCGCGCTGGACAAGAAGGGCAAGAGCCTCGCGAAGAGGATATCCGAGCTGGGGGACGGAAGGCTCTACCTCGCCCGCACCGTGAAGGAACTGGACATGCTGGTGCTGGAAGACTACGCCCAGGTCGCGGAGACGGGGCATTGAACCCACAGCAGGAGTGTCAGGCTCTGTTGAAAATCTGCTGCTGCCCGCTCGGAATCCCGCACGAGTTCCGGGCGGTCTCGCCGGAAAGGTGGATATTCTACGCAAGGTAGCCGACCTGTGGGGAGAACAGGACATCGGCACACCGCAGGATGACCGGTACGTGCTCGACTGTCTGACTAAAGCAGCTCCTCTATCTTCTTCCCCTTTGGAGCCTGCTTCGCAGCGCCGGCGGCCGGAGCCTTGAAACCGAGCTTCTGGAGGTCGAACCCGGATTCCTGCAGGGACTTCAGGTGCATCGCGACGAGCTGCTCCACGATGCCCAGGATGCGCGCGAGCTCGTTGCGCTCCTTGATGAGCGTCTCCAGGGCACCCAGGTGGTAGCCCTGCATCTGGTCCTTGGACATCTGCACTCCGGCCTTCGCTTCCGGCTTCTTGTCAGCCATGAAATATCACCCGAGCGGCACGCGGGAACCCGCTATTTAAGGATTGTGGTAGGGATTAAATAACCGCAGGACTCCTTGCTGGCATGCTCGACGCCATGGACAAGCGGATTCTCCGGACGCTCGCGGAGAACTCCCGGCTCTCCTTCCGGGAGATTGCGCGACGCATCAAGGCCAGCCCGGCGACCGTACTCTCGCGAGTGCGGCGCATGGAGGAGGAGGGAGTCATCCGCTCGTACGGGGTCGTCCTGGACTACGAGAAGGCAGGCTACGACCTCGGAGCGGTCATCCTGGTGAAGATATCCAAGGGCAAGCTCTTCGAGGTGGAGAAGAAGATTGCCATCCACCCCAATGTGGAGACGGTGCACGACATCACCGGGGACTACGACTGCGTCATCGTGGCGCGCTTCCCCTCAAGGCGCAGCCTCGACGCCTTCCTGAAGCACATCCAGACCTTCGATTTTGTCGAACGGACGCATACCACCCTCATCCTCAACACCATCGCCGGGAAGACGGTCATCCCCGCCTGACCGAATCTTTTCGGCCGGAAGCCCGCGGGATTTCCGGTCTGCCGACCGCTTCGCGGCCGATGCTCATCCAGGGGCGATGTCGGGCAGGTAACGGATGACCGTGTCCTTGCCTGGCCTGAGGTCCATCCTCGCCATGGTGTTGCTCTTGCGGTCCCCTTTGGCGAGGCGGACGAACTCAATCATCACGCGGTCGTAGAAATAGGACTTTGTGTCTATCGAAGGAAGGTACATGCCCTTCTCGTCCCCTCCTTCTATCCGGATGCTCTCCCCGCCCGGGGAGGAGAGGAGAAGCCCGCCGTCGCCATGCGTCACTGCGAGGCAGTCTGCCTCCAGCACGTGCTGCTCTCCGCCAAGGGAGACAACCAGCCGCGTGTATCCCTCGAAGAGGACCATGCCCGGAGCGAATGAATTATCTTTCCCGAAGATGCTGGCGATGGTCCTGCATGCCTTCACCACAGAGATGTCTGTCGCACGCCCTGCGTCATACCCGAGCTCGCTGAGCCTCTGCTCAAGCCCCTGGTCCATCGTGCAGCAACCTCCGGCGAGGAGTTGCTTTTAGGTATGTGCCGGGCTATATAAGACTGCCCCGGGAGAGGTGGAATAATTGCGAGCCATGGAGAGACCGGCCGCATTGCTGATGCTACCCGGCATTCAGGCGAGACAACTCGGATTCAGAGTGCGGCCGAGAGATTTTGACTTTCAATATGGCCTCCCCTGGCAATAGGCATAAGAACCCCGGAGGGACTCTCCGCACGATGCCCTATCGCGAGGTGGTGGAGCTGTACAGCGACTTCGACCTGGACAGGATTTTCCAGGAATATCAGGAGATGTACGCTGAGAGTTTCAGCACCGTCGAGGGAAAGCTTGCAGAGGACATCGCCCGCACGCTGGCCGGCTGCAGGAAGAAGCAGGGCCACGAATGGAGCTACCTCAGGCCCTGCCTGGAGGAGGTGCTGCGCATCCCCGAGCAGCGCAGGGAGGAGACCATCCTTCCCGCGGCGAGAGCAGCGCTCGCCAGCCTGAAGGAGCGGACCGCAGAATGGTACCTCGACCACCGTGCCCACGGGATGCAGCCCGAGGAGGCCTTCGAGCGCGCGCTGAAACCCCTGACAGACGCAGTGAGCGCAGTCATGACCGGCCGGCTGCTCGTGGAGGACGAACTCTATTTTTACGCCCATCTTGCGCAGGCGCTGCGCAGGCGTGACTGATACACGGGAACGTCCGGCCGAGCTGGGGAGGGTATACCGGGGCGATTCCGGATAGCATACGACACTGCGGCTGAGAGAAGCTTTCAACGGCCCGAGGCCAAATCTTTATAAATCATCCGGGATTCACAGAAAGCCTTCTGAGAGGTGCACAACATGGCATTCAAGGTAGTGATTGGGGACCCCTCGACGGGGAAATGCGAGCAGAAAGAGAGCGATGACGCGGCGACCAAGGCCCTGACTGGCCTGAAGATAGGCGACACTGTCAAGGGAGAGCTGTTCGGGCTGCCCGGCAGGACCCTCGTGGTGACCGGGGGGAGCGATGACTGCGGATTTCCGATGCGGCGCGACATTTCCGGAACCTTGCGCAAGCGCATCCTCATCACCGGTGGCGTGGGGTTCCATGCGAGTGAGAAAGGCCAGCGGAGGCGCAAGACGGTCGCGGGCAACACCATCCACGGCCAGACCCATCAGGTCAACCTGAAGATTCAGGTGGAGAAAAAGGCGCCAGCCGAGAAGGCGCCTAAGGCCGAAAAGGTCCCGAAGGCAAAGAAGGCCGCCCCCGCAAAAGCAGGGAGCAATGCCTAAGTTGGTTGCGAAGAAGAAGGCGCCCGTAAAGGCCAAGGAACCGAAGGCGCAGGAACCCAAAGCGCCGAGGAAGGCGAAAGCCAAGGCCCCTAAGATTCTTGCACCGGGAGAAGCCCTCCTGCCCACCATCAACATCGGCACCGTGGGCCATGTGGATCACGGCAAGACCACGCTCGTGAAGGCCCTCACCGGGAAGTGGACGGACACCCATTCCGAGGAGGTCCGCAGAGGCATCACCATCCGGCTGGGATATGCGGATGCCACGTTCAACCGCTGCCCGAAATGCTCTGCTTACACCGTGGCGAAGGAGTGCCCCGCGTGCAAGGTCGCCACGGAAGCTGCGCGCACCGTGAGCTTCATAGACTCGCCCGGGCACGAGAGCCTCATGGCGACCATGCTCTCTGGCGCCACTATCATCGACGGCGCCCTCCTGCTCATCGCTGCGAACGAGACCTGCCCCCAGCCTCAGACGCGCGAGCATCTCATGGCGCTCCAGATATGCGGCATCAAAAACGTCGTGGTGGTGCAGAACAAGGTGGACCTCGCAGGAAGGGATGGGTCCCTGGACAACTACCAGCAGATACGGGCCCTGCTCAAAGGCACCCCTTACGAGAAGGCCCCTGTCGTGCCCATCTCCGCGCAGCACAACCTCAACATGGACCTGCTCATCTCCGCTATCGAGGAAAACATCCCTACCCCCGAGCGGGACAGTGCCAAGGAGCCGCTGATGTACGTCGCGCGGTCCTTCGACATCAACCTCCCTGGCTGCGATATCCTCTCGATACACGGGGGGGTGCTCGGAGGCGCGGTGGTGCAGGGCATCATCCGGAAAGGAGACACCATCGAGGTGCGCCCGGGAAGAAAGGTGGAGGCCGAGGGCCGCGTCACCTGGAAACCGGTCCACTCCACTGTGGTGAGCATCAAGAAAGGCGGGATGGAAGTGGAAGAGGCGACTCCTGGCGGCTCCGTGGGCCTCATGACCAAGCTGGACCCGGCCGTGGTGAAGGCAGACCAGCTGAGCGGCAGCATCGCAGGGCATGAAGGGAAGCTGCCTGACATCCGCTTGACCATCAAGCTGCGCATCAGCCTCCTCCAGCGCGTCGTGGGTTCAAAGGAAGAGCTTACCGTGGAGCCGATCAAGCAGGGCGAGGCCCTGATGCTCAGCGTCAACACCGCTTCCACCGTGGGCATCGCGACCGAGCTGCAGAAAGACCACGTGACATGCAGGCTGAAGCTCCCGGTCTGCGCCGATATCGGCGCGCGCGTGACCATCTCGCGGAACATCGCGAACCGCTTCCGGCTCATCGGCTACGGCCTCATTGAAGGCTGAGCCAGAGTTCGTCCCCTACCCAGTGGAGGTTCTTTACAGCCTTTCCCTGCTGCAGGGCTTGCATCTCCTCTGCGGGGAAGAGGGCGATGCCCACCGCGAGGGGCTTCCTGTGGGTCTCGTCAACGATGCAGACCGGGGCGTCTTTCGTGACCGCCGGGTCGATGCGCCGGATGCCCGGCCGCATGATATCCGCTCCATTGGTGATGAACTTCACCGCAGGCATGTCCACCGCGATTTCCGGAAGGATCTGCCGCTCCAGGAGGAATCGCAGGGTGGGGATGGGAGCTTCCTCGCGGAGAAAGAACCAGGGCTTGCCGTTCACGAGGAGGATGTCCCCCTTCTTGGTGGAGATGCGCTCGACGCGCGCTTTGCGGTCCAGGTCGATGCCATAGCGGCCCTTCGCGTCATCACTGAGAGTGCGCACGTCCTTGTTGCTCAGGTGGAGGCGGGTCATGCGGCCACCCTGACTGCGACGGTGGTTTCCGGCCGCGAGAGTGAGGAGACCAGCGTCCTGTCGAGGTGCGCGGCCGCCTTGGTCGCGCGAATCCCCAGCGTCCGTCCGGAGCGGTGCTCGCTCAGCCGGAAGACCATTTCCTTCTTGTCGCTGAATTCCCGGTTGAGCAGCGCCTCGAACCTGTCCTGATGCTCTCCGGCAGAGATGGTGACCACTATAGGAGATGCATCGGGGAGCTTTTCCAAGAACTTCCGCAGGCTTTTCTCTTCAAAATCCGCGCTCACCGCCACGATGCAGTCTCCCCGCATGGTGAGCCAGTCCTCTCGGGTGAACGCGAGGGTCGAGCGGTGCGTCGCGAGGATGTGCTCGTGCCCCCGCGCGGTGAAAGCGAGCTCCATCAGAGGACCAGGCCGTCGTACGCCGGCCTGATGTACGCCGGGAGTTCTTTGCAGAGGGCCTCATGGTCAAAATCGTGGCTCATGTGGGTGATGAACGCGCGCCGTGGACACAGCTCCTCGATGAGCGCGATCGCCTCGTCCAGGGAGAGGTGGGTATCGTGCTCTTTTCTCCTCAGCGCGTTGAGCACCAGGATGTCCAGGCCCTGGAGTTTATGCTTGCTTTCCTGGGGGAGGGACTTGCAGTCGGTGAGGTACGCGAAGTCATCGATGCGATAGCCGAGGATGGGCTGGCTGCCGTGATTCACCACCACGGGCTTGACTGTCTTGCCGAAAAGGTCGAAGTATCCGTTCACCTCTTTCAGTTCCACCTGGGGCTTCCATCCCGGCTGCTTCTTGAAGAAATAGCTGAAGCGCGTCTTGACATCTTTCAGGACTGGCTTGCTGCCGTAGAGAGGGATGGTGGCCTTCTGGACAAAGTTGAAGATGCGCACGTCATCGAGGCCATGGATGTGGTCCGCGTGGCTGTGGGTGAGGAGGATGGCATCGACGCGCTGGATGCCGTAGGCGAGGGCCTGCGTCCTCAGGTCGGGAGTGGCGTCGATGAGGACGCCGCGGCCGTCGTACTCCACATACACCGATGAGCGCATCCTCTTGTTGCGCGGGTCCTTCGAGGTGCAGACCGCGCAGGTGCAGGCGATGAACGGCACCCCGTGCGCGGTGCCGGTCCCGAGGAAGGTGATTCTCATGATGCGCGGCCGTGTCGACGCTATAAAAGCTTTGTGGGGGGAAACCTTTAAAGGGCGCGCGGCTTCCGTCGAGAGATGCGCTACAGGATTACCTTTGACCGTGAGGCGTGCATCGGCGCCCTCGCGTGCGCGGTGGTGAACCGCGCGTTCTGGCTTGAGGCCTCTGACGGCAAGGTCGACCTCAAGGACGCTGCGTTCAACAAGGAGACCGGGAAGTGGGAGCTTGTCATCGATGAGAAGGACCTCAAGATAAACGCGCGCAGCGCCAGCGTCTGCCCCGTCGAGGCGATTGTCGTGGAGCCGATTCCGTGAATTCTCCCAGATAATCGGCCGCATTGCCCCAAGCTATCCGTAATCATTATGAGACGGACCGATGAGCGCAATGCGACCGAGGTGCCCTTTCCAAGCCAGTGCAGCCTAGAGCCTGCAGCTCGACGCTGGCGGATTCTCGAGGAGCAGCGAGAGCAGCTTGATGGCGTTCTCGATGTCCCTCTGGTGCGCGATGCCACTGGCCATGTGCATGTTCCGCACCGGGACCGAGAGCACCGTGGAAGGCACTCCTCCCTTCTGGAGGGAGATGACGCTCGCGTCCGTCGTCCCGCGGTCGGTGATATCCAGCTGGAAATTGATGCCATTCTTCGCCGCGAGCGAGGAGAGGTGCTCGTTGAGGTCCCGGCTCGCGATGAGCCTGTCGTCCATCACCGTGAGGACCGGACCCTTGCCGAGCGAGATTTTGTTAGGCTCGTCCAGCAGGTCTGTCGCGACGCAGGTGTCCACCGCGATGCCCCAGTCCGGCTGGAGGGTGTACATCGAGGTCCAGGCGCCGTAGAGCCCTATCTCCTCCTGCACCGTGAAGACGAAGAAGACATCACGCCCGCTCTTTTTTAGCGCCCGGGCCAGCTGGATGAGGATGTAGCAGCCAATCCTGTTGTCGAGCGCCTTCCCTGCGATTTTCTTTCCGTAGATATCCAGAGCGCTGTGCTTGTCGAAGGAGACATAGCTGCCGACCGACACTCCGAAGGCCTCCAGCTCCTTCGCATCCAGCCCGGTGTCGATGAAGATGTCCTTCATCGTGGGAAGCTCCTCGTGCTCGGTGGACGCGCTGGTCTTCCGTGTGGTGAGCCAGCCGTGCACCTGTCCCTTCTTGGCGCGGACAAGGACCTTCTCTCCGATGAGGGTCAGCGGGATGAGGCCGCCGACCTCGGCGCAGAAGAGCAACCCCTCGGAGGTGATGCCCTTCACGATGAGGCCAACCTCGTCCATATGCGCCGCGAGCAGCACGGTGGGCTTGCTGCCCTTGCGGTGGCAGATGAGGTTGCCCATCTTGTCCACCTCCACATGGTCCACGTGCGCCTTGATTTCCTTGTGGATGAGCGCGCGGACCTCGTTCTCGTCCCCGCTCACCCCGTTCGCCATGATGAGCCGCTTCAGCAGGTCCATGGTATCTCCCGGGCAATCAGTGTATAAAAACGTATCGCGCCGATGGGAGATAAAAGGCTGACTCGGCCGCGTTGCGGAGAGTGTCCGGTTCGTCGGTGAGACAGCCCGGAACCCATGTGGTATCCCGGCCGGGCCCCAGGTGGCCATCTGCTGGGCGACGGCACGGAAATTACTTAAAAAGGGTGACCCTCCTGGCGCCATGTCGAGGATAGCGATTGTCATCAAGCAGCGCTGCTTCCCGGAGAAGTGCGGTGAGGCCTGCCTGAAGCACTGCCCCGTGAACCGCTCCGGGGCAGACTGCATCACCCTGACAGACGACCACAAGGCGCGCGTCGATGAGGCGTTGTGCAACGGCTGCGGCATCTGCGTCAACGTCTGCCCCTACGACGCGGTGCACATCCTCAAGCTGCCGGAGGAGTTGAAGCAGGAGCCCATCCACCGCTACGGCGAGAATGCCTTCAGGCTCTACTCCCTGCCGACACCGCTCTTCGGCACTGTCGTCGGCGTCATCGGCCGGAACGGGATAGGGAAATCAACGGCCCTGAAAATCCTCGGCCAGGTCATAACGCCGAATCTCGGGGACTGGCGCCGCGAGACTCCCGCGGAGATGCAGGAGCTCATCGCCTACTTCAAGGGCACCGAGGCGCAGGCATTCTTCGAGGCGATGCGGGACAGGAAGCTGCGGGTGAGCTACAAGCCGCAGGCAGT
>JAGVZT010000001.1 GCA_018302335.1 Candidatus Woesearchaeota archaeon
CACCGCGCTCTCCGGCGCCTACGCCTATCATCGCAGGGGCCTCATCGACTATGACACGGCCTTCCTCGCCGGAGCAGTGGGCATGCTAACCGCCGTCGCGGGCGCGCTGCTCACCACGCACTTCAGCGGCCGAATGCTGATGTACCTGACGAGCGGCATCATCCTCCTCTCCGTCGTGATGTTCTTCAAGGGGTCTCTGCGGCCGTATGGCGTCCGCGACGGCGCTGCCCGCTTCATCCTGCCCATCGCCATCGGCGGGGGCGCAGGCTTCCTCTCCGGGTTACTCGGACTTGGCGGAGGATTCCTGTTGGTCCCGCTCTTCATCGCGCTGCTAGGAATGAGCGCCCATGCGGCGATTGCCACCTCGCTGATAACCATCGCCATCTACGCGGTCACCGGAAGCTTCGTGCACTACGAACTGGGCAACATCAACGTGCCCCTCATGCTTGTAGTAGGAGCGGGAAGCGTCGTGGGAGCGCAGGTGGGAAGCAGGCTCACGCTCCGCGTGTCGGAGAGGGCGCTGAAAATCGCGCTGTGCTCGTTCTTCGTCCTCTGCGCGGGATGGCTCGCGTGGTTCGAATACGTCCACTAGCGGTACCGCACGCTCTTCCCTTCCCAGATTCGCCTATCGCCCCAGAGATGCGAGCGCCACGCCTGGAACTCGATGACCTGGGAGTGGTCGATGAAGAGATCGATGACCTGGGAGTGGTCGATGAAGAGATTCACCCCAGGCCCAAAATTCCTGAGATACCACTTGAACACCTGCGGGTCCGAGGCCTCGAACATGAAGCGCTCAAAGCCGTACCTGTCCGTCACTTTCTTGATGAGGTCGGTGCGCCATTCCCCGCCCGGCAGGTCCTCGGTGATTCCCTCCGACTCGAACATCATCAGCTCTACCCCTTCCTTGAGGTAGCCGTCAATCTCCGCGAAGACATCCTGCTCGCGCTTGTACTGGGGCTTGTAGTCCTTGATGTGCGTCCCGGCTCCGGCTCCGGACATGAAGGATATCTCCGGCTTCGGCTTCATCCCGAGCTTGCGCACCGCGCGGACCATCGCGAGCATGTCCTCCAGGGGGATGGGCGCCAGCCCGTTCGAGAGCTCCACCATGTCGAAGCCGAGCTTCTTCGCCTCTGCGAAATAGCGGTCCACCGCCGCCTTGCCCTCGACAATCACCCGCTCGACAAACCCGCCGGTTGACACATAGACATCGTGCTCGTGGCACAGGGCGTTGATGCGCTTCACCTCCTTCACGGGATGGAGACGCATGCTGCCGCCTGCCCACTTGAAGCCGTCGATGTATTCGTCTGCGATATCCAATAGACCTTTCAGATAGGGATACACCACAGGGGTATAGTAGCTCCCGCGCATCTCGATGATACCCCTGGTGCGCGGCTTCGGTGGCAGGTCCTCGAGTTTCAGGAATTCGAATGCGTGTGTCATGCGCCTCGTTGCGCAGAAGGACTACTTAACCCTTGCGCTCGGCGATAGCCACGTACTTCAGCCCGCGCGGCCCGCTGTACTCGCTCCTCGGCCGGATGAGCGTGTTGTTCTCCAGCTGCTCCAGGATGTGCGCGCTCCATCCGGCGACGCGTGACATGGCGAACAGCGGGGTGTAGAGCTCGATCGGGATGCCCAGCGCGTAGTACACGTACCCGCACGGAAAGTCAACATTGGGGAAGAGTTGCTTCTCCCGCATCATGACCTCCTCCACCTTCTCCGCGATGCGGTACCATTTCTCGTTGGGTGTGCCATCGGTCAGCTTGCGGCCGAGTTCCTTGAGGAGCTTCGCGCGCGGGTCCCCGCTCTTGTACTCCCGGTGGCCGAAGCCCATGATCTTCTCGTGCTCCGCGAGCTTCTTCAGGACATAGCCCTCTGCCTTCTCCACGCTCCCGATGTCCTTGAGCATGGCCATGGCCTTCTCGTTGGCTCCGCCGTGGAGCGGGCCCTTCAGGGTCCCGATGCCGGTGGTGATGGCAGCATGGATGTCGCTGAGCGTCGATGCGGTGACCCTCGCCGCGAAAGTGGAGGCGTTGAAGCCGTGTTCGGCATAGAGGATGAGGGTGGTGTCCAGGAGCTTCACCGCGTCCTCGTCCGGGCGCTCGTCCTTCAGCATGTACAGGAAATTCCAGGCCTGCCCGTTGGAGCGCGTCGGCGCCACGTAGCTCTTCCCGTGGGTGAGGCGCCAGTTGTTGGCGATGAGCGCGGGCATCTTCGCCAGGATGTCGATGGCCTTGGTGAGGGTGTCGGTGTTGTTCTTCTCGACGCAGCCGAGGAGGGAGACCGAGGTGCGGAGCATGTCCATGGGGTGCGCCCGCCGGCGGAAGAGCTCCATTGCCTTCACCAGTTCCTTGGGCAGGCTGCGCCGCATGCCGAGCTCCCTGTTGAACGCGTACAGCTCCTTCTGGGAGGGGAGCTTGCCCTTCAGCAGGAGATGCGCGACCTCCTCGTACGTCGCGTGCTCCGCGAGGTCCCGGATGTCATAGCCCCGGTAGATGAGCGAGCCCTGCTCTTCGACGTCCGAAAGCGCGCTGCTCCCCACGACGACACCCTTGAGTCCGGCATTCTCCTCAGCCATGGCCATCACCTCGTCTCGCAATCTCCGCATCCTTCTTCTCGTAGGACGCGTAGCCGATGATATCGTACAGTTCCTGCCGCGTCTTCATGCGGGGGAGCAGCGCGGCCTGGGTTCCTTTCTCCCTGAGCTCCCGGTAGGTCTCCTCGACCGCCTTGAGCGCGACGCGGAGCGCGGTCACGGGGAAGATGACCATCCGATAGCCGAGCGCCTGCAGCTCCGCAGCAGACAGCAACGGAGATTTCCCGAACTCGGTCATGTTGGCGAGCAGCGGCGCCTTCACCTTCCGCGCGAATTCGCCGAATTCCTCCTTTGACTCCATCGCTTCGGGGAAAATCGCGTCCGCGCCCGCCTTGAGGTAGAGTTTCGCGCGCTCGACCGCGGCGTCGAACCCTTCGACTGCGCGCGCGTCGGTCCGCGCGATGACGAGAAAGTCCTTCTGCTGCTTCGCGTCAACCGCGGCGACGACGCGCTGGACCATCTCCTCTGGAGAGCAGAGCCTCTTCCCCGACAGGTGGCCGCACCGCTTGGGGGAGAGCTGGTCCTCGAGATGCAGTCCCGCGAGCCCGCGGCGCTCGTACTCGCGGACGGTCCGCTGGATGGAGAGCACTCCCCCGTAGCCGGTGTCCGCGTCCGCGATGCACGGCATGGATGTCCCGAGGGCGATCGCCCCGGAAAGCTCCGCCATCTCGGTCATGGTGAGGAGTTCGATGTCCGGAAGCCCGCGCATCGCGGTGAGCGCCGCGCCCGAGATGTACGCGGCCTTGAATCCCAGACGCTCGGCGAGCTTCGCGGAAAGCGGGGAGAAGCATCCGGGCATCACCACGATGTCCTTTCCCGCGAGCAGCTTCCTGAAGTCCTCAGCCCTGGTCATGCTGCGCCTCCTTCAACGCGAATTTCGCTATGACGAGCCGGAGAATCTCCGAGGTGCCTTCGCCGATGGTCATCAGCCGGGCGTCGCGCCAGTGGCGGTGCACCTCGCCCTCCTCGGTGTAGCCCCTGCCGCCGTGCAACTGGAGCGCGAGGTCGCAGACGCGCAACGCCGCTTCCGACGCCACGAGCTTCGCCTGCGCTGCCTCGCTCGCGGCCTCGTCCCCGCGCCCCTTCAGCGCGCCAGCGTGATAGGTGAGCGCCCGTGCGGCGGCCAGGGAGCTCTGCATCTCCGCGAGCTTCATCTGGCTCTCCTGGAATTCCGCGAGCGGCCTCCCGAACTGCTTCCGTCGGGAGACGTGCAGCAGCGTCTTCTCGAACGCTGCTTGGCCTATACCGAGCGCCTGGGCGGCGATGCTCAGCCTTCCGTGGTTGAGGATGGACTTGGCGATGTCGAAGCCCTCTCCGGGCTTGCCCAGCATGGCATCCTCCGGGAGCTTGGCGTTCTCGAACAGTATCTCTCGCGTGGAGCTGCCCCGCACTCCCAGGGTCTCGAAGCGGTGGCCGAAGGTCATGCCCTTGACCTTTTCGGTGAGGAAGGCGGTGATGCCCTCGGGAGCGCGGGCGAAGATGAGGTACACCTCGGCCTGGCCGGAATTGGTCGCGTAGGTCTTCTTTCCGCTGAGGGTATAGCCTCCCTTTCCCGGCAGCGCGCTGCACTGGATGCCTCCCGCGTCGGACCCTGCCTCTGGTTCAGAGAGGGAGAAGCACGCGAGCTTCTTCCCGGAGACCAGTCCGGTGAGAAAGCGCTTCTTCTGCGCAGGAGACCCGAAGCGCTCCACTCCCCTGGCGACGGCGCCGTGGATGCCGGATGCGAGCGCGGTCGAAGCGCAGGACTTCGCGACGTGCTCGGTGCACGCGAGCGCAACCGGATAGGGAAGCCCCCGGCCGCCGCTCTCCTTCGCGAAGGACGTCGCGGTGAAGCCCTTCGCAGCGAGCTTCTTCAGGCTCTCGCCGGGAAACTCGCGCTCAGCGTCGATGCGCGCTGCGCTCGGCGCAATCTCCCTCGCGCAGAACGCCGCGAAGTCCTCCAGCAGGCCGCAGTGCGCCTCGAGGCCCAGGGACACGAGGAGTTTCTTCTGCTCCGCGAGATGGCTCATGCCGGGACGAAGTAGACGTCGCTCGCGAGGAGTTTCGCGTTGCGACGGAACTGCGCCTTCACCTCCATGCCCACGGCGATGCCGTCCTGCCCGACGCCCACGAGCCGCGAGAGCAGCAGGGTATCCGCTCCCTCGAACTCGACGAGGACGAGATTGAACGGCGTCTCCTTGAGGAACTCCTGGGAGCCGAAGTAGCATGTCGTCCAGGAGTGCACCTTCCCCTTCAGCGGAAGCTCAATCCAGCGCGTCTTCTCCCCGCAGCGCATGCAGTGTCCCTTGGGCGTCGCAAAGGTGTAACGGCAGTGGATGCACCGCGTGCCCAGCAGCCTGCCGTTGGCGAGTCCCGCGAAGAACGGCGAGTCCTGGGCGTAGCTGTGCAGGTACTCCATCTCGTAGTGCCAGCGGATGACCAGCGGCGACATGCCATCGAGATGGGCGAGGTCCTTCGGGAAGGGGATGCGGAACGCCGAGTTTCCGTCCTCGGTCTCCGGAAGCCTGACCTTGCCCCGGAGATTTCCCGCGCTCACCGTGCCGACGCCCTGGGCCCTCTTGGCTGGCTTCGCCTTCGGCATCCTGCGCAGGGCCTTCTCCAGCGCTGGCCGCAGAGTCTCCGTGCGATTCCTGCTTGTCGGTCTTCTCGGAGGGCTCTTCCCGGCTTTCTTTTGGATTTTCTTGGACATCGTCACCACCCCCTCTCCAGCACGCTCACCGCGACATAGGTGCCGGTGCCTGCGTGCGAGTGTATCGCTCCCCGGCGCGGGTCCTTGAGCTGCAGCGAATCGTCACGGAAATGCTTCCCTACGGTGCCCTGGAGCTGCCAGAGGGCAAAGACCGACTGCATCAGTCCCGTTGCACCGACCGGATGGCCGCACGCCAGCAGTCCGCCCGAGGGATTCACCGGGACGACGCCCTGCTCGCCCGTGAATTCGAGGCCATAGCGGACCTTGGGCATGAACGGCGCGCCTGTCTCCACGAAAGGCCCTCCTTCCCCGTATCTGCAGAGGCCCATGTCCTCGTAGGTCTGGATCTCGCTGCTGGTGTAGGCATCGTGCAGCTCCACGAAGTCGAGCTCCTCCAGGGGATTCTTGATGTCTGCCTGCTCGTATGCCATCCTGCTCGCGGCGCGTCCCGCGCGAAAGGAGTGCACCCCTGGGTATTTCAGGTGGGCATAGTCACTTTTCTTCTCGTGCGGCAGGAGCATGACCTCGCCGTGGGGGCGGTCCGCCATCCGCATCGCGTCCGTGCCCGTGCCTACCCCGGTGATGCGCACCGGCCTCTTGGCGAAAGAAAACGCGGTGTCCTTGTCGCACAGGAGCGCGACCGCCGCGCCCTCCGACATGGTGCAGATGTCCAGCAGCGTCAAGGGATATGATACCATCGGGGCGCTGCGCACCTCCTTCACGGTGTACGTCCCTGGATACTGCGCGTAGGGGTTGTGCTCGGCGTTCTTGTGGTTCTTCACCGAGACCATGGCGAACTGCTCGGGCGTGGTGCGGAACTCGTGCATGTGCCGCACCGCCATCATCGCGTAGTATCCCGTGTAGAATCCGCCGACCGGATAGTCGAAGTTCGTGTCGGACGCGAGCGCGATGAACTCGTTGCCTTTCCAGGTGTTCACGTGCGCCATCGTCTCCCATCCGAGCGCGGCGCAGCACTTCATCCTTCCGGACGCAATCTCACGCCAGGCCGCCTGGAAGCCCAGGCCCCCGGTGGCGCCTCCGCCCTCGACGCGATGGCCGGGTTTCGGGCAGAGCCCGAGGTAGTCCTGTACCATCGCCCCTCCCATGAGCTGCCGCAGGAAATGGTCGGAGAAGTACGAGGAGACGCTCCCGTCGATGTCCTTTGTCTCCATCCCGACATCTCCAAGAGCGTAGTCGAAGGCCTCCTTGACGAGCACCTGGAAACTCTTCTCCGGATGCGCCTTTGCGAATTTCGTCACACCGCCCGCAATCATATAGACCTCGTTCATCTGCTGACCTCCATCGCCACCGCGCCGCCGCCGCCGAGGCAGAGGGTCGCGAGCCCTCGTTTCTCGCCGCGCTTCTGCATCGCATGCGCCAGCGTGACCAGGATGCGCGCCCCGCTGGCCCCTATCGGATGGCCGAGCGCCACCGCTCCGCCGTTGACATTGACCCGCTCCTCCTGGAGCCCGAGCTCTCTGACGACCGCGAGGCTCTGGAGCGCGAACGCCTCGTTCAGCTCCACCAGGCCATAGTCCCCCACGTTGCGACCGGTGCGCGAGGCGAGCTTCCGCACCGCGAGTGTCGGGGCGGTCATGTAGAGCGAGGGCTGGTGATGCGCGGAGGCATAGCCCTCGATGCGTGCGAGGATCTTGCAGCCGAGCTCCTCTGCCTTCTTCTCCGACATCACCACCACCGCCGCGGCGCCGTCGCTGAGCTGCGAGGCATTTCCTGCAGTGATGGTCCCCTTCGGAGAGAAGACCGGCTTCAGCGACGCGAGCTTCTCCATCGAGCTGTCGCGGCGGGGTCCCTCGTCGTGCTCGAGGCCGCCCGCGGGGGCCAGCTCGGCGTTGAATGCGCCGCTGTCCATCGCGGCCACGGCCTTCTGATTGCTTCGCAGCGCGAACGCGTCCTGCTGCTCCCGCGTGATGCCTCTCGAAGCGAGCCCCTCGGCAAGGGTGCCCATGTGGCAGTCCTGGTAGCAGTCCCAGAGCCCGTCTCTGACCATGGCGTCCGTCAGCTGGATATCCCCCGTGATGACTGTCTCTCTCTTGCTCAGGGCATCGGCCGCGATGAGCGAATCTTCCCGCGCTGCCACGCGTGCGTCGCCGAGCTTCTGCCACTGGCGGAAACTGCGTACGAGGTGCGGCGCGTTGCTCATGCTCTCCATGCCTCCCGCGACGATGATATCCGCGTCCCCAGCTGCCAGGGCCTGGCTCGCGAGGACAATCGCCTTGAGGCCGGAGCCGCACACCTTGTTGACCGTGAACGCGTTCACGCTCTCCGGCAGCTCCGCGAAGAGCGCAGCCTGGCGAGCTGGATTCTGGGCGAGGCCGGCCTGGAGCGCGCATCCCATGATGACCTCGTCCACCTCGCTGCCCGAGAGGCCGGCGCGCTCCACCGCGGCCCGCACTGCCACGGCACCAAGTTCAGGGGCGCTCAGCTCAGATAGTGAGCCGAGGAATTTCCCGATTGGCGTCCGCACCGCGGAGACGATGACCGTTTTCATCTGCCACCAGCCAGGAACTCGATGATTTTCTGCTTCGGCTCCCCGGAGGAGAAGCATTCGGTGAAGAGCTGCTGCTCCCGGACAAAGCCGTGGGCGTACCCTGCGAGGACTGCCAGCTTCGCTCTCCTGAGGGCGGCCTTGCTGTGCCGGGCCATGAGACGCGCGAGCCGCTCCGCTTCCGGCATGAGCTGCTCAGCCTTCACGACATGATCCACGAGGCCGATGGCCAGCGCTTGGCTCGCGCTCACCGGCTCTCCGGTCAGTATCATCTCTTTTGCCCGGCCCAGGCCGACGAGACGCGGGAGACGCTGGGTGCCGCCTGCGCCGGGGATGATGCCGAGCTTGACCTCCGGCTGGCCGAACATCGCGCTCTCGGAGGCGATGCGCAGGTCGCAGGCCATGGCAATCTCGTTCCCTCCTCCAAAGCAGTGGCCATTGACCGCGGCGATGATGGGTGGAGCGTCCTCCTCCATCTGCCGGAGGAGGGTGTGGAACAGCCCGGAATACTCAAGCGCCGTCTCCGGGGAGAGGTCACGGAGCTCCGACAGGTCGGCGCCAGCGCTGAAGGCCTTGCCCCTGCCGGTGAGGATGATGGCCCTCGCTTCGGTCGAGCAGGCCTCCCGGAGTTCGCGCAGCAGGGCTGAGGAGAGCGCGTTCATCTGCCGCTCCCGGTCAAGGGTGACCACCAGGACATTCCCGCGCTGCTCAATGGTGACGAATGGCATGGCAGGGCCCAGGACGCTGGCATATATATATGTTACCCGCGAGGCGGCATCGGGTTCTCCTGGTCGGCTGCGCGCCGCGAAAACCTTTATTAAGGGCGTGCCCCGACAGTCTAGGCATGCAAGCGAAGTCGGCGGCCGAGGCCGCGGTGACCATGGTGCGAGAGATGTTCCCGCGGGACGCCAACGCCAACGGCGACATCTACGGCGGCAGGATTCTGGACCTCTTTGACGAGGTGAGCGGCATCGTGGCGAAGCGCCACGCGCAGTCCCACTGTGTCACGGCTGCGGTGCACGACATGGTCTTCGAGAAGCCGGTGGCAGTGGGCAATCTCATCCACATCACGGGACGCGTGGTCTACGTCGGGAGGACCTCCATGACCCTCCGTATAGAGATGGACCGAGAGGAGCGCGATACCGGAAAGCGGGAGCGCGCGGCCTGGGCGTACTTCACCTATGTCGCGGTGAGGAAGGGCAAGCCCATTGAGGTCCCGCGTCTCCTCCTGCAGTCGGACGAGGAGAAACGCCTCTGGCACGAGGCGGAAGCCCTGAGGAAGCGCTAGTCCTTGCCGGTTCCGCCGGTATAGGCGCCGTCCGGGAACTGGTACCCCATGTTCCCCAGCGCGTTGAGGTAGCTGCGGACCGCATCCAGGGCCTGCGGCTCCAGGTGCTGGCCCTCTTCTGGCAGGAGTTGCATGCACAGCCGCTCCAGTCCTCGCAGGTGCGGGCTGTCCATGGTGAACAAGAAGCGTCCCGAGAGGCCTTTGAGATAGCAGTGCACATCGGCCGCTGTCACGGTATCATCATGGAGAATTTGGTTTCTAGTCATTTTTGTGTATACTTTTTTGTGATGTTGCTGAGATTTCACACACATGGCTGTCCGTCATAGTATAATAAGCTTTTCCCCCGCATCTGGAAAGGGATTCCATCGGCTGCGCGGCGCACGACATCGGCCGTATTCCATGAGTTTTGGGTATCACTGAGGCTTCCCCGGGAGCGTACGGCAACGCGGCCGGAGGTCTGATGGTTCGTCCTGACGAAACATTCTTTAAGGGGTTCCCGTCACCAGAGAGCCGGTTATTAACAATAGTTAAATGGGGGGGCAGATGGACCACACGCTTCGCGTCTATGAGAGCATTCTGGAGCTCCTGCCGAGCGAGGAGAACCCCACTCCCTTGGTCCGGCTGCAGAAGACCGTGCCGGAGCAGTTCCGCGTCTATGCGAAGCTCGAGTGGTACAACCCTTTCGGCGCGGTGAAGGACCGCATCGCAGCGAACATGCTCCGCGACGCAGAGCGTCGCGGCCTCACTCCGCTGAAGAGGCTCATCGAGCCGACCAGCGGCAACACGGGCATCGGGCTTGCGATGATGGCCAATGCGCGCGGCTTCGCTCTGCGGACTCCGGTGAGCCAGGCCATCCCGCAGGAGAAGAAGACCACACTGCGCTTCCTCGGCAGCGATGTCGTGGAGATTCCCGACTCGCTCTGCCCGGACCCCAGCTCACCTGATGGTGCGATTGCCACGGCAAAGGGCATCGCTCGTTCGAATCCCGACCAGTGGCACATGCTCAACCAGTACGAGAACGACGCAAACATCGAGGCGCACTACCGCACCACGGGGCCGGAGATATGGCGGCAGACCGCAGGCAGGGTGACGCACTTCATCGCGGCGCTCGGGACCTGCGGGACCATCACCGGCACGGGGCGCTTCCTCAAGGAGCGCAATCCGGACGTGAAGGTCATCGGGGTGCATCCCCAGGAGGGCCACGAGATACCGGGAGTGCGGAGCATCAAGCAGCTCCAGGTGACGAAGCTCTTCCATCCTGAGGAGTACGACGCTCTTGTCGAGGTATCGAACGACGAGGCCTACGACCTCTGCCTCAGGCTCAACCGTGAGGAGAGCGTCATCGCGGGGCCGAGCAGCGGGCTGGCGCTCGCCGGTGCGCTCAAGGCGCTCGGCACCGAGCGGGACGCGCTGGCAGTGGTGATATTCCCCGACAACATCTTCAAGTACGCCAGTTTCCTGGAGAAGCATTTCCCGCAGTTCGCCGGCGCTGCGCAGCACGCGCCAGTCCCTGCCGGCCAGGACCCGCTGCTCGCCGCGATGCTCCAGGCCGCGAGGAATCCCCACACCACCCTGGAGGCGGAGGAGGCTCTCCCGCTGGTGACGCAGCAGGCCGCCGCGCTCGTCGACGTCCGGCCCGCGCAACAGTACCTCCAGGGCCATCTCCCCGGCGCGGTGAACATCCCGCTGCTGGAGCTGTCCAGCCGTGCGGCGCGGCTTCCGCGAGAGCGCCCGGTCATCACGGTCTGCAATCGCGGCAACGCTTCCATCTCCGGCATGCTCCTCCTGAGAGCGATGGGTTTCCAGGAGGTGCGCTCCCTGAACGGAGGCACCATCGGCTGGAGAGAGAAAGGATATCCCTTGGAGAGGTGAAACACATGGCAGAACAGCTGCAGCAGCAACGCTATGCGAACGAGCAGGCAGTGGTTTCAACGCAATGGGTCGCCGACCGTGTGAAGGACCAGAAGGTGCGCATCGTCGAGGTGGACTACGACCCCAAGAGCGCCTATGAGCTGGGCCACATCGGAGGGGCTGCCCTCATCCAGTGGGGGAAGGACCTCAATGATGGGGTGAGGCGCGACATCGTCAGCCCGCAGGGCTTTGCCGCGCTTCTCTCGCGCAATGGCATCACCCGCGAGAGCACGGTCATCCTCTATGGCGACTTCAACAACTGGTTCGCCGCGTTCGGCTACTGGGTCTTCAAGCTGTACGGACACAAGGACGTGCGCCTGATGAACGGCGGCCGGAAGAAGTGGGCCGAGGAGAAGCGCTCCTACACCACCGAGGCGCCGAAGCTCGTCAAGAGCGTGTATCCGGAGCCCAAGGCTGACTGGACCCAGCGGGCGTATCTCCCGCAGGTGCAGGCCGCCCTCGGGAAGAAAGACTGGGGACTCGTCGACGTCCGCTCTCCCGCGGAGTACAAGGGCGAGATCACCGCTCCTCCGGAATACCAGAACGAGCAGTGCCGGGTCGCCGGCCACATCCCGGGCGCGAAGAGCATCCCGTGGGGCAAGGCAGTCAACGAGGACGGCACCTTCAAGTCCCAGGCGGAGCTGGAGGCGCTGTATCGCGCCGAGGGCATCACGCGGGACAAGTCCATCATCGCCTACTGCCGCATCGGAGAGCGGAGCTCGCACACCTGGTTCGTGCTCAAGGAGCTGCTCGGCTATCCGAAGGTGGTGAATTATGACGGCTCCTGGACCGAGTGGGGCAACGCCGTGAACACCCCGGTGGAGCGGTGAGGATAGATTTGCGGCAGAGCGAGGAGATGTGCGGCGAGTCCGGCGCGGCTCGCGCCATCGCCGCCATCGCCTCGGCGCACCGAGGGGAGCGCATCGAGGTCCTGAGCGACAACGCGGACCACCTCTTTGCGGTGCGAACCTGGGCGGAGCGCCACGGGCACTCTCTCCGGGAACAGGATTCCCGGCGCGTGCTCATCGAGGTCGCCTGATGGCCCTGGTGCGCGAGAGCGGGATGCCAGAGGAAACCCTCTGGGAGGGGTTCTTCGCGTCAGGCCTGCTGCAGCGGCTCGGCGTCCGCGGAACGGTGGCGGATTTCTGCTGCGGCTATGGCACCTTCAGCATCCCCGCCGCGCGCCTTGCGGAGCGGGTGCTGGCCTTCGACATCAGCGAGGAGATGGTCTCCCGCACCAGGGAACGCGCCGCTTCGCTCGGGCTCAGCAATCTTACCGCAGAGCGCTGCGACCTCGAGGAGGGATGCCCGCTGCAGGAGCGGAGCGTGGACTGGGTGCTCCTGTGCAATATCCTCCACGGGGAGCGGCCTGAGCTGCTCCTCGGTGAGGCGAGGCGGATTCTCCGGCATGGGGGGAACGCGCTGCTGGTCCACTGGCTGCACGGAGCCACGCCGCGCGGGCCTCCGTTGGCCATCCGCCCCCGCCCGGAGGATCTTGAGAGGCTCGCCAGGGCTGCCGGATTCACCCGGCTGCAGCGGCGCGACGCCGTGCCGTGGCACTACGCAATCATAGCAGGGAGGTAGGACATGGGAACTGACAAGGGAACGACTGCCAAAGCGCTCATCACGACGCTCCATCTGAAGAGCCCTCCGGTGGCCCTCACGAGAGTATCCGCCGCTCCTGCGGGAGTCCCGGCGCTCCGGGAGAAACTCCCCTCCAGCTGCGCCATGTGGCGACGGGCGGAGCACGGGGTATTCTACGCGAGCGCTGCGCAGCACATGGAATGCGCGGTCGGGGCGATGGTCATGGGCTTCTCCCTGAGCGGAGAGAAGCAGCAGGAGCTGATGTCGTTGGTGAAGCAGATGTGCGAGGTCTGCTACATCAAGGAGAGCGAGGTCCCGCACATCCCGCACTACACCGCTCCGGCCGATGGCATCGTCTACGGGCCGCTCTCGCGCTTTCCCCTCGAGCCCGACGCCGTGGTGCTGTGGCTTGATGCGCGCGGCGCGATGCTCCTCCAGGAGGCCCTCGGTGGAGCGGAATGGGGCGCCTCGCCCCAGGGCGCGGTCTTCGGCAGGCCGGGCTGCGCCGCGCTGCCCTTCGCGAAGGAGCACGGCTCCGCGGTCTCGCTGGGATGTGCAGGCATGCGCACCTTCACCGAGGTCAGCGGCGACCGTATGCTGGCGGTCGTCTCCGGGGAGAGGCTCTCCACTCTCGGGGAGCGCCTGCAGGTCGTCGCGAAGGCGAACGCGGCCATGCAGCTTCACTACGACCGGAAGAAGCGCGAGGTCAGAGCAGCGTCGGCAACTTCGCAAAAAACTCGCTCCGTGCATAGACGCGCGCGCTGAGCGCCCGGAGCTGGCCGATGCGCTCCTCAGCGGTGTGGCGCACGAAGGCCCGGCATCGCGGCCCGAAGATTCTCGCCACGGAGAGGGCCTGCTGATGGCCGCCGTCCACGAGCACCACCTCGCTCCCCCTCGGGATGGCATCGGGCGAGGAGAAGAAATGCGCCTCCTTCCCGAGCTGGCGGAGCATCTCCTCGAGCTTCGCCCTGAAGAACAGCTCGTCGCAGAGGCACGCGACGGTCATTTCCTTCCCTCCGGCGGGATGATGACCCACGCGATGACGTACGCGAGGATGCCGTTGACGAAGCCCGTGAACACCGTGAGGAGCGCGAAGACCAGGCGCACCATGGCGGTGTCATAGCCAAGATAGCGTGCGACGCCCGCGCACACTCCCGCGACGATGCGGTTGTCCTTCGGCCGCGCGAGGGCGGGTCTCCTGCCTTTCCGCAAGGCGGGCGCCTTCTTGTACGCGATGAGCAGATAGAGCGCGGCGCCGATGATGTTCAGGAACACGACGACCAGGACCCAGAGCAGTTTCTCGTCGTTCGGCATGTCGCTCCGCATGACCTCGACAAGGACCCATATCCAGAAGATGGCAGCGAGGAGGGCGAGGCCCATCATGCCGAACATCCACGTGCCGCTGAGGAACATGGAAGGAGGGTGCCGGCTGCCAATAAAAAGCTTGCGTCCTGCGCGAGTGGAAGATGAGCGCTTCCTCGGCCGGAAGGCCGTACGGTATCCGGGTGGTCTCGCCGGAATCCCGGACACGCTCCCCAGCGCGGCCGACTCTGCCTTTCACTGAGCCGTCCGGCGCGTTACGAGACTCGCTCCATGCGACCATGCACCAGCGCGGTGCCCAGCGTGGCGAACAGGGTGGTGGAGAGGACCAGGAGCAGTACAATCTCCACGAGGTTGTCGATGACCAGGCCCGCCTGGAGGGCGAACAGCGCGATGAGGGTCGAGGTGAATCCGCGCGCGACCATCACCGTGATGACGGGGACGCCACCCTGGTAGAGAGGGAACAGGCGGACGAGCGCCCTTGCCGCGAGGTAGCGGGCGGCGAGCTGCGTCAGGGTGAGCATCCCCACCACCAGGAGAATCTCCCCCCGCAGGCTGCTGGGGCTGAACACCACCCCGAGAAAGACGAAGAAGAGGGTGCGCATCAGGAAGGTCAGCTCGTTGTTCACGGTGCGCACCATCCAGACATCGCGCTGCAGGGGGGTGAGCAGCCTGCCCACGAGCGCCGCATTGTTCAGCTTGCCCAGGACCGAGGGATAATTCCCGAGGAAGAGGCTGAAGGCCAGGACGACCAGCGCACCGTTGTACCCGAGGAACTGGCTCCCGTCATAGATGACCAGCGCCATGCCCAGGGTGAAGACATAGGTGAGCCGGTGGCTGGGAAGGTAGCGCAGGAAGAGGAACGCCCAGACCCCTCCGGCGAGCAGGCCGAGCGCCGGGGACATGACCAGTTCATTGAACACAAGCCGATGGATTAGGGGGGCGGGGCCTGCCCGCGCCAGGGAGATGAGGATGGTCGCCGCAGCGATGAGCGTCACGTCATTGAGGATGCTCTCCAGCACCAGCAGGGTCTTGGTGTCTTCTCCCACCTTCAGCTGCGCGAGGAGGTGGGTCACGGTGATGGTGGTGGTGCCGCTCCCGACGATGCCGAGGAAGATGCCGTTGAGCAGCGGCCAGTGGAAGCCGAGGACCGTGACCAGGGTGACCAGCGCCGTGGTGAGCAGCAGCACGAGCACCGTGAGGAAGAGCGCCCCGCTCGCGTTGCGGATGGTCTTGGCGAGGTCGAGGGACAGCCCGCTCTCCAGCAGGACCAGCACCAGGGCCAGGGAGAGGAGGAAGCCGGCCTTGTCGAGGAAGAAGGCGGGGGCCACCACGTTGAAGACCGGCCCGACGAGGATGCCGATGACCATCAGGAAGACGGACTCGGGAATCCGGGTCTTGCTGAAGAGCACGTTCCCCACGAAGCCGACCAGGATGATGACGCCGAGCAGGAGCAGGCCGCTTGCCATGCCGCCTTCCAGCCGGAGGTGGCATATAAAGCTTACCGCCCGGAAAGTCCCCATCGGCCGCATTGCCGCGCGCTTTCCGCGCTGTCGTGATTCCGCGCTCAGCAACGCGGCCGGCTGTCGCCACATTTTTTTACACCGCGCGGAGGCAACGTTTAAATATCCGGATGCCGTTCTTCCGTCGGGATGGACAGGCGTGGGAGAATTATGCGCGAAGCCATGAGCACGCTCTCAGCGACGGCGCTGACGTTCGGGGTGCTCTGGCTCGTGGCGAACGTCATCTAGTAATCGGAGAGAGTTGCTGACCCGGCTCCTCCTTTCACGTATCGTTCTGCGAAGTCCTTCAGGATATCCGGACCTTTCGACGCGCCGATGCGCACCACGCGGGCGGTGTCTCCGTTGAGCTGCCCTTTCGAGTCGAGGATTCCCG
This sequence comes from Candidatus Woesearchaeota archaeon, assembly GCA_018302335.1. Taxonomy (GTDB): domain Archaea; phylum Nanobdellota; class Nanobdellia; order Woesearchaeales; family JAGVZT01; genus JAGVZT01. The sequence goes on from JAGVZT010000001.1 coordinate 15,788, forward strand.
CTGCGAGGAGCATCTGGAGCGCGGTCCGCGCATCCCCGATGCCGCCCGAGGCCTTCACCCCGATAGGGTTCCTCGCATGGTAGGGTCCCACGGCGTCGCGCATCCAGGAGATGAATTCGAAGGTCGCGCCCTTGGGGATGCCCGCCTGGGGCTGGCCGAAGCCCGTGGAGCTCTTGACGAAATCAGCATGCTCCTGCTTCGCGATGCGGCAGGCCTCCTGGATGAGCTCCTTCTCCTGGAGGTAGCAGGTCTCGATGATGACCTTGACCAGGCGCGGGTCCTGCGCGAGCATGTTGACCCTGTCGCGGACGGCGAGGACCATGCGTATCTCGTTGCGCACATCCTCGAAGTCGCGCTCCAGCGCGGAGGAGATGTCGATGACCATGTCCACCTCGTGCGCGCCGTTCATGAAGGCATCCTCGGCCTGCTTGACCTTGACGTGTGGGGTGTCTGCGCCGAGAGGGAAGCCGATGACGGTGCATATCCTCACCGCGGAGTTCTCCAGGACCTTCCGCGCGAGCAGCACGTCGTCGCCGTTGATGCAGACGCTCGCGGCGCCCATCTCCCTCGCCTCCTGGCAGAGCAGCTCGATGTCCTTCCTGCGCGCGGTCGCGGAGAGGTTGGTGTGGTCGATGAGGGCCGCGAAGCCCTTGGGGCCGAGCTTGCCGGCGAGGGCCGTCAGGTCACCGTCGGAGGGGAGCTGCATGCTGTTCCGTGACGCGGCCGAGATTTTAAGCGTTGCGCCGGACGCCGGGGAAAACATACCCGTTCGGCCGTGCTGCTGGGAATTTCCGGCATGACGAGACCCCCGGGACTTCCGCGTCACTGCGGCCGGCATTTCATGAAGTTCAGCGCTGCCGACGGGAAAACTATTTAAACCACGGCAGGACGGGCTCAGGCGAGGTGGCGCTCATGCAGCAGTACCAGGTGAAGGATATCGCCCTCGCGGAGCAGGGAAGGAAGAACATCGAGTGGGCCGAATCGAGGATGAGCGCCCTGCTCGCGATACGCGAACGCTTCGTCAAGGAGCAGCCGTTCAAGGGACTGCGCATCGGCCTCGCGCTGCACATCACCAAGGAGACCGCGGTGCTGGTGGAGACCCTCAAGGCTGGCGGCGGCAGCGTGGCTATCGCAAGCTGCAACCCGCTGAGCACCCAGGACGACGTCGCCGCTGCGCTCGCCAAGGAGGGCATCGCGGTTCACGGCAAGAAGGGCGAGTCGGTAGAAGAATATTACGAGTACATCCGGGCGGTCATCGCCACGAATCCGCACCTCACGGTGGACGACGGCTGCGACCTGGTCAGCGAGATCCACAAGAACCACCCGAAGCTCATCCCCTCCATCATCGGCGGCACCGAGGAGACGACCACAGGGGTCATACGTCTGCGGGCCATGGCTGAAGAGGGCAGCCTGAAGTATCCTGTCGTCGCGGTGAACGACAACCGCACCAAGCATCTCGTGGATAACTACTACGGCACGGGGCAGAGCGCTCTCGACGGCATTCTCCGCGCGACAAACATCCTCTTCGCCGGGAAGAGCGTGGTGGTCGTAGGCTACGGGGAGTGCGGCAAGGGAGTCGCGCAGCGCTCGCGCGGTCTTGGCGCGAATGTGCTCGTCACCGAGATAGACGCCTTCCGCGCGCTGCAGGCGGTGCTCGACGGCTTCCGGGTGCTGCCTATCGCCGACGCGGTGAAGGAGGGAGACGTCTTCATCACCGTCACCGGGAACAAGCACGTCATCCGGAAGGAGCACTTCGGCCAGATGCGCGACGGCGCGGTGCTCGTGAACGCGGGCCACTTCGATGTGGAGATTGACCTCGCGTCCCTCAAGTCCCTGGCGAAGAAGCAGCGGCAGATGCGGCCCTCGCTCGAGGAGTACACCCTCGCGTCGGGAAAGAGGCTCTACGTCGGCGGCGAGGGGAGGCTCATCAATCTCGCCGCAGCCGAGGGGCATCCTTCGGAGGTCATGAGCTTCTCCTTCTGCGGCCAGGCCCTCGCGCTCGAGTTCCTCGCGAAGCAGCGCGGGAAGCTCTCGCCCGGAGTCATCGTGCTGTCCCAGGAGGTGGACGACGCCATCGCGGAGCTCCAGCTCAGGGCCCTCGGCGTGCGGAAGGACACCCTGACCGCGGAGCAGCGGAAATACCTCTCGGGATGGCAGGAGGGGACGTGAGTGGTATCAACTGATACCACTTGAACTATTTTGATACCATCTGGTATCAGAAAAGTTTATGGCCGCCCAGTGAGTCAGTCCGAGACTCGCAGGTACTCCAGTTCCATCTCGCCCGTCCGCGCGTGGTAGCGCAGGACCAGCTGGCCGTCAGCGTCGACAGGACAGGCGATGTCCGCGCTCGCCGGGAGGAGGAGCATGCCCTTCACGAGCACGCTGTTTTTACCGCACCACAGCTCTCCCGTGCCGAGCTGTCCCCAGGGGGTGTACAACTGAACACGCGCCTCGCCCGGTGGAAGGCCTGAGAGCCGGAACTCCAGCGGGGCGCTGTCCGCGGAGACCACTTCGTCCAGGCGGATGTCCTGCTCTCCCAGGAGTTCGTACACCACAGCCGTACGTGAGGACTGCGGTTCCTCCTGGGGGAGGTAGCTCAATGCAATCCCGCATCCGGCTCCGGCGAGGAAAAGCGGCAGTGCCACTCTGAAGGCGGCGCCCACAAGACGTTGGTAGCACGTCGGAGGAGCTGGCTCGAAGCTCAGCGCTGGCTGGCCGTTCCTGAGAATTTCAACCTTCCCGTCAGGATGGCGCCGCTGCTCCCATCCCTGGGTGCTCTTCACCACGAGGGTGCCGTCATCCTCGCGCGTGACGGTATCATCGATGCCAATCCGATGGGGGTCATATGAGAAGACATCGCCGCTGGAATCTATGTCCTTGTCCATTGCGTTCACCTCACGCATGCTGCCGGCTCGTCCCGGCCGAAGACTTTCTCCACATAGTACATCGTCGCGCAGCTGGCCACTCGGCCGAACATGCCTCCCCGCTCCGTGCCGTAACGCTCCGTCATGTAGCCGAGCAGGTCGCCCCCGCACGAGACGCCGTTGTACGCGCGAGCCATGACCTCCTCCGGAGCGGTGTACCAGCGGTCGATGAGCACGTCATCCCTGCCGTCAGGGTCACCGAAAAAAGGGCCCGCATTCCCGAAGACGCCGACGCAGACGTAATGAATGGCTCCAGCGGGTTCTGCGGCGCTTGCCGGCCTGGTCTCGAAGCCGTTCGCGGACGCGATGGCGACTCCCTGGCTTCGCTTGCGGAGCAGCACCTGGGCGCCGAGCTCCACGTTGTCCGACTCGTCATACGCGTCGAGCCGATGGCCATCAACGATACTCTCTCCGGTGACGCCGGGCATGACCTGGCCGATTCCTATCGCTCCGGCGTACGAACGCTTGACCTCTCCTCCGCTGGTGTGTTGCAGGTTGGATTCGATGCGCCAGAGGTCGGTGAGGAAATCCTCGCGGATGCCATAGAGGCATCCGACGCTCGCGATGCGCTCCTCGACGGAGCCGGCCTCCGCAGGGATGCCGCAGCTGTTCTGCGGCGCCGCCCTCTCCGGCTCGTCCTGAGGGACCTCCTGCGGGGCCATCAGAATGGGCGTCTCCTGCTCGACCAGTTGCCAGGCGTCGTCGAGCATGGCCGGGTCGAGGAGGAAGCCCTGCATGTACTCGGGGACCTGCGGTTCCGGCCGCGCGAACAGGGAGGACGCGCGGTGCGCGCCGTATCCGAGGAGCGCCGCCGCAAGCGCCCCTGCGGCGAGGCGCCTAGCGCCTGCGCTTCCGAAGTGCATAGGCTCCACCGAGGGCTGCTGCGCTGAGACCCGCCCAGCATGCGAGGGGTATCCTGCTGTCCTCCGGCGCCTGGCCGGTGAGCCCGAGGGTGCTGCGGATTGCCTCGGTGTCCTCGGAGAGGCGCGCCGCCTGGAGCCTCTCGGTGACGCGCTCCCGGCACGACAGGATGTCAGCGCGCGCCGCGGGGGAGAGCATGACGTACACGCCAGGCTCCAGTGAGGCATCGCACTCCGGGGCATAGGGTATCGTTGTGTCCTCCATGGCAGCCGCCTCGAGCGCGAGCCCGTCGCTGTCGTGGGAGCGGAACTGGAGCATCGCCCCCTGCTCCCCTTCCATGGGAAGCATCACCACATATGATGAGGTCATCCTGCTGCGTTCATCGTCGAGGATCGCCTGCGAGCCCTGTACCCCGCCGATGGCGTACGCCGCAGCGAGGGCGAGGGCCGCGCCGCCGAGAAGCGCGATGCGCCTCTCGCCGAGATTCCGGACCTTTTCCATAAGTGCCATGCTGCTCACCTCTCCACGTCGATGCCGCTCAGGGTGATGGTGCCATGCGCCTTCACCTCGATGCGGAGCTCTCCCCCTGCCGGGACCGTCCCGTCAAGGGCGAGGGTGCCGTCGCCGTACATGCTCTCGCTCTCGCAGGAGCCATTGACGCATGCCTCGATGGTGCCGAAGCCGCTGTCCACTCCGGGCTGGTAGCGCACAAGGACACGGACCGAGCCCGGAGCGAGTCCATTGAGCACTGCCTCCGCGCTTCCGGAGGAAGTCCAGATGTAGTCGCCATAGCCGCTCTTGAGCCACTCGCCCGAGCGCCGTACTTCGTCGTAGGAGAGGTGCACGGTATCGCCCGGACCGCTGTCCGGTGGCGTCGGCTGCTCGCTAGACTCCTGCAGCATGGGCTCCTTCGGGAGGTCGGCTGCGCGCCGCACCAGCTCGGTGTAGAAGCCGAGCGTCTCGCGCTCGTCGTCGCTCAGCTCCGCGATGGCCGCGCCGAAGGCGTCCCGCCTGATGAGGGTGGCGAGGTCGGGCGAAGCATATGCGGCGATGCGCTTCCCGTCCACGCTGAGTTCGGCCTGGCACCACGGGCCGAGCTGGGCGCAGGCATTCGCGAGGAATGGCAGCTGGATGCCGTCGCTGAAAGGGGAGTCCGCGCGCTGCTCCGCGCCGAGCCACTCCTGAAAACGCCCGCGGTCAAAGCTGAGGAACATCCCGCCGGTGACATAGGGACTTCCGTCCGCGGACTCCTGCCCGTCCGGGCCCACGCGCACCTCGCGGAACGCAAGCAGATAGTGAGATGGGACCTCCTGGTTGATGAGCGTATTTCCAGACCTCGCTTCCGCGAGCGCAGGCCCGAGGGTGAGTCTCCCCACGCCGTACGCGGCGCCGAGCGCGGCGATGCCCAGGGCGCCATAGAGCGCGATTCTGCGGCCGGTGTCCATATCATTCACCTCCTGAATATCGCCACTATGGAATGGTTAAACACTTAAAAGCGTTTCGGTCAGTTCCTGTCTCTTGCACAGCCATCCAAACATTTAAGAGGCGATGCGAACCCATGCATCCGACGGCACGCGGCCGAAGACCATGGAGGCAGTCATCCACGGACCGATACGCAAGAAGCAGCTCCCCCAGGAGATTGAAGTATGGTATGTCCTTCCTGCGTTGCGCCGGGAGTATGCGAAAGTCTTCATCTCCGAGCACCATCTCAGCCAGAGGCAGGTCGCTGCCAGGCTCAAGGTGACTGAGGCGGCGATATCGCAGTACATCAATGGCAAGCGCGGGGATGTGGTGCACTTCAGCGAGAAGGTGCTCGAGGAGGTGCGCAAGTCTGCCGCCGCCATCGTGGGCGGCAAGGCAGAGCTGTTCCGTGAGCTCGAGCGCGTCAGCCGCACCATCTCGGTGAAGCGCATTGTCTGCGAGATGTGCCGCAGCTCGAACCAGGGTCTCGATGACTGCGAGATATGCTTCGATGGAAATCATTAAAAACTCCCGACCCCCCATCGTGTACCTTGATGGGGAGCAGCGCATCTGAGGTGCGGGATGCGCAGAGCTGTCTTCTGCACGGCGCACGGATGCTCGTGCGGGGAAGGCTGCTCCGGCGCGACATTCTCATAGAGCGCGGGAAGTTCTCGCGAGTGTTCAAGGCGAGCAAGAGCGCGCAGTTCAGCGGAGGGCGGATGGACTGCAGGAATCTCATCGCTCTTCCCGGGCTCATCGACGCGCATGTGCACTTCCGGGAGCCCGGTTCCTCGCACAAGGAGGACTGGTATACGGGAAGCGCAGCGGCCGCGGCGGGAGGGGTCACGACGGTGCTGGACATGCCCAACACGCTTCCTCCCACCCTGACGTTCGCCGAGCTGGAGCGCAAGCGCGGCCTTGCCCGGAAGAGCCTCGTGGACTACGGCTTCCACCTCGGGGCGTCGCTCGCTCACCCGAACGCCTGCGCAGACCATCCCCTGCTGGAGCAGGTGGCCGGAGTCAAGTTCTACTTCAACGAGACCACGGGAAACCTGCGCATCGCGCTCTACGACAACGGCCGCGACCGGGTGACGTCGATGATGCGCGCCCTCGTCAAGTCGCGCGTTCCTGCGGTGCTGCACGCAGAGGGAAATGCCGCGCGCGATGCCCTGGAGCTGGTCAGGCGCGCAGGGTGCAGTGCGGTCGTTGCGCACACCCCGGGAAGGGCGGAGCTCTCGCACATCGCCGAGGCCCGGTCGCGCGGCGCGTCGGTCCGCTGCGAGGTGGCTCCCCATCACCTCTTCCTCAGCAAGGAGAACCTTCGCCAGCTCGGGACATTTGCGGTGATGAAGCCGCCTCTGGGAAGCAGGCTCGACCAGACCGCGCTCTGGGACGCGGTGCGCTCGCGAACGGCGGACCTCATCGCCAGCGACCACGCCCCGCACACCTCCGCGGAGAAGCTGCTGGACAAGGCCCCCTTCGGAGTCCCCGGGCTGGAGACCACCCTGCCGCTCCTCCTCGACGCGCAGCACCGCGGACTGCTTTCCCTGCAGGACATCCAGCGGCTGTGCAGCGAGTCTCCTGCGAGCGTCTTCGGCCTCAAGGAAAAGGGGCGCATCGCCGAGGGCTTCGATGCGGACCTTGTGCTCGTGGACCCCGGCCTTGAGCAGAAGGTCCAGAATGGGAAGCTGCACACCAAGTGTGGCTGGTCCCCGTTCCACGGCAGGCTGCTGAAAGGCTGGCCGGTGATGACCTTCGTGCGCGGCCAGCTCGTCTTCCGCCAGGGTGAAGTGCTGCAGTCCTCTGGCAGGGAGGTGCGGTATGCCCGCTGAGCTTCCCGGGCCCGGGACGCTGCCGCCGACCTATGACCATCTGCGCTCCTACGAGGAGAACAGGGATGAGGGGCCGTTCTTCTCGGGCCCGGTTCCTCGACGGAAGATTCCCTCGCGGCGCGTGCGCTTCCTCGGGTTCCCGGTGAACTCCCCGGTGGGCATCGCCGCCGGCCCCCTGCTGGACTCGAAATGGATTGCGCTGTACGCGAAGCTCGGCTTTGACATCCTCACCTACAAGACCGTGCGCACCAGGGAGGCGAAGGCGCACAGCCTGCCGAACATCCTCTTCCTCAAGCCCGAGGGACAGGTCTATCCGGGGGAGGCGCCTCTGGTCGCCTCTTCCGAGAGGAGCCGGTATCCGGTGAGCATCACGAACTCTTTCGGCATGCCCTCGTGGGACCCGGAGCGCTGGATTCCGGACGTGCGGAAGGCGCGCGCATCGCTCCGGGAGGGCCAGCTCCTCTCCGTCAGCGTGGTGGGCAGCGACACCTCCAGCTTGCAGGCGCTCGCATCGGACTACGCCCGCTGCGCGGAGCTCGCCTTCGAGGCCGGAGCCCATCTCATCGAGCTGAATCTCTCCTGCCCCAATGTGCACGGCGCCTGCGCCTCGGTGTACCTCGACCCCGAGAGCGCCGAGGCAGTCTCCCGGGCGGTGCGGGGCGCCGTGGGAAAACAGAAGGTCCTGGTCAAGCTCGGTTACTATGAGGAGCGGCCGAGGCTGGAGATGGTCCTGCGCGCGGTGCTGCCGCACGTCGATGGGATAGCCGCCATCAACACCGTCTCGCGCCCGGTCCGTTCTCCCGATGGGAAGGTCGCGCTGCCGGGGAGGGAGCGCAGCGGCATCTGCGGAGCGGCAATCCGGAGCGCCGCGCTCGGCACCGTGGAGCAGCTCTGCTCCCTTCGCGAGAAGCTCCTTGCCGAGTTCGCGGTCGTTGGTGTCGGGGGCATCATGACGCCGGCGGACGCCATGGCGCATCTCCGCGTCGGGGCAGATGCGGTGATGATGGCCACGGCCCCGATGTACGACCCGTATTTGGCGATGCGGCTCCGCGAGGCCGGAGACTGGCCCGCGCGCAGGTGAATTCGGCCGCATTGCGGACAATGTCCGGGATTCCGGCCATGCGGCGCGCGGCACCGAGAAGATTTTTGGCGGCACAACCTTTAAATGCACCCGCGCCCGGGGAGGAGCGGTGCAACCTGCAGAATCACCCTGGGCGTTCAACGCTGAAGAGGTGCTCGCTGGCCTCGCCACCTCCCTCTCCGGGCTGTCGGAGCAGGAGGCAGCGGGCCGCGGGAAGGAGCATGGCGCCAACCGCATCCCGCACTCCGGGCATCGCAGGGCTCCGGCCATCCTGCTCATGCAGGTGATGAATCCGCTCATCCTGGTGCTCGTGTTCTCGGGCACCGTCTCCTTGTTCCTCGGTGACAGGGTGACGTTCGCCATCCTGCTCATGACGGTGCTGCTCACGGTCGTTCTTGGCTTCTTCCAGGAGTACCGCGCGGAGAGGGCGCTGCGGGAGCTGCGGAGCTACCTGACGGACCGAGTCACGGTGGAGCGGGCAGGAACGGTGCGCGAGACGGACAGCGAATCGCTCGTCCCGGGTGACATCGTCCATCTCGGGGTGGGCGACATGGTTCCGGCGGACATCAGGCTGCTGCAGGTGAACTCCTGCTCGGTGGACGAGAGCTCGCTCACCGGGGAGAGCGTGCCGGAGCCGAAGCACATCGCCCCGCTGGAGGCGGAGAGGCCGCTGCCGCAGTACCTGGGGAACATGGCCTTCATGGGCACCTCGGTCGCGTCCGGCTCCGCCACGGGGGTGGTCGTGTTCACCGGGATGCGGACATTCTTCGGGAGGACCGCGGCGCACCTGCAGAAGACCCCGCACGCGGGGGACTTCCAGCGGAATATCCGGCGGTTCAGCGCCTTCCTCCTCCGGGTCATCATCGCCATGACGCTGTTCGTCTTCCTCACGAACGCACTGCTGGGCAAGGGCATCTTCCCTTCCTTCCTCTTCGCCATCGCGATTGCGGTGGGCATCACCCCGGAGGTGCTTCCGGTCATCATGACCCTGACCCTCTCCGCGGGCGCGCTCAGGATGGCCCGTGAGAAGGTCATCACGAAGAAACTCGCGTCGGTGGAGGACCTGGGCAACATCGACGTGCTGTGCTGCGACAAGACGGGGACGCTCACCACGGGAAAGATTGCGCTGAGGCAGGCCATAGGAGTCAGGGGAGAGCAGGACGACACACTCGTGCTGCGCGGCCTGCTCTGCAACGCGGCATGGCGGGGGCGCGGGCACCATGCGTTCGGCAATCCGACGGATGCGGCCATCCGGGAGAGCGGCCTGGCGAAGCGCTTCGAGCCGCAGCTCAGGGAGCACACCATCCTCTCCCACAACGATTTCGACTTCCAGCGGAGGAGGATGAGCGTCCTGGTCCGCGGGAAGCGCGGCATACGCCTCATCTGCAAGGGCGCCGTGGAATCGGTCCTCGCGGTGAGCAGCTTCCTTCCCGGAGGGAGGCTCATCACTCCCGCCGAGCGGCGGCGTCTCCTGGAGGTCGCCGAATCCCACGAGCGCGACGGCTACCGCACCATCGCGGTCGCGGAGAAGGCCATCGGGGCGGTCAAGGGGAGCAAGGACGACGAATGCGACCTCGTGATGCTGGGTTTCCTCCTCTTCCTCGACCCCGCGAAACGCACTGCCAAGCGCTCCCTCCGGATGCTGCGCGACCTCGGAGTCGAGATACGCATCCTCTCCGGAGACAGCCCGACGGTGACCCGGAAGATCTGCCGGGATGTGGAGCTGCCCATCGTGGAGGACCGCATCCTGACCGGAGAAGAGCTGTACGGCATGAGCGAGGCGGATTTTCTCGTGGTGGTGAAGCGCTACAATGTCTTCGCCCGGGTGACGCCCGAGCAGAAGCACCAGATCGTCGCCGCCCTGGAGCTCGCGGACCACGTCGTGGGATTTCTCGGCGATGGCATCAACGACGCGCCGGCCCTCCGCGCCGCGGACGTGGGCATCTCGGTGGACTCGGGCGTGGGAATCGCGAAGGAGTCCGCGGACATCATCCTCACGAAGAAGAGCCTCCGCGCCCTGGTGCACGGCATCACCGAGGGGCGGAGGACCTTCGGCAACATCACCAAGTACGTCCTCAACATCACCAGCGGGAACTACGGCAGCATGCTGACCCTGGCGCTCAGCTCCCTCGCGCTGCCCTTCTTCCCCATGCTCTGGTCCCAGATCCTGCTCCTCAACCTGCTCAGCGACATCCCCCTGCTGGCGCTCGCGACTGACCGCGTCGATCAGGAGTCGCTGCGCAGGCCGCGCAGGTGGGACCTGCGGTTCATCGGCAGCTTCATGGTGGTGTTTGGGCTGCTCAGCGCCTTCTTCGACCTCACCCTCGTGGTGCCGCTGTACTTCCTTGGGGTGAGTCCGGCGCTCTTCCGCACCGCGTGGTTCGTCGAGTCCGCTCTCTCGGAGGTTGCGGTGACGTTCGCCATCCGCACGCAGAAGCCGCTCTTCCGGAGCAGGCCGAGTTCGTTGCTGGTGGTGGCGAGTGTCTTTGCCGGAGTGGCAATCGTGGGGCTGCCGTTCACCGCGTTCGGGCAGAAGTTCCTGGAGTTCGTGCCCCTGCCGCCGGTGTTCCTGGCTGCGATAGGTGTGGTTGTCGTCGGGTACGTCGCGTCAGCGGAATTCCTGAAGCGCCGCTTCTTCCGCTGGAAGCCGCTCTAGGAGTTCGGGCCCCACTGGAGCTTCGCTGGGCTGCTCACGTACCGCTCGAGGAACTCTTCGAGCGGGCCGAGGTCCCTCGCCGTCAGCGGCCTGCCGTCCGGATGCCAGCACTGTGTCATCGCGACGCATATGCGCGTAAGGCCTATCGCCGTCATGCTGTGCACGTCCTTAATGTGCGCGGCATAGTGGGGGGCACCTATCCTGCTGGGAAAGGAGCGAACCTCGACGTCGTTGCCGGAGCCCTGCGCTGCCCGGTAAGCTACGGCCTGCTGCTCCGCGCTGAGAGGAGCGGAGAGCTGGTACGCCCCGCCCTTCTCGGGGGTGCGTGGCAGCTCCAGGATGCCGAACAGCCTCTTGCAGAGGTCAAGGTCCTCGCCCTCGGTGAACAGCCAGTGGTTGCCGCTCTCCAGCTCAGGAATCTGCTCCAGCGTGGTCTCCTGCGCGGTAAGCTGCCGCCATGCAGTGAGTTGGAAGTTGTCCCCGCCGAAGCGCTGGAAGAATTCGGCTGCGCCCTCCCTGTTGAGGAGCGGAGCATTATGGGAGACCATCGCCAGCGAGACATTGCCGAGCTCCCGGTCCGGCCGGGTGTATTTCGCCGAGGCGCGGAGCAGATGGCCGGTCTTGTCGGTCGCCATCAGGGCAAGCTCCGTGCCGAGCGGGGCATCCCCCCGGTGCTGGATGAGCATCTCGTACAGACTCGCCACGAGACGAGGATTCCGAAGAGCTTTATATATTTTACTACTCATTGATGGAAACTATACACCCAGAACGCGCCCCCGCGGACACGCGCCAGGTTGGGCAATGCCCAACGTGCGCCTACTCCTATTTAAATAAGATTGTACTTGAATACAAACACTTATAAATAAAGAACCTCCTTTGGCAGTATGCGAGAGGCAATACGCGCGGTAGCGCAGACAACGTTCGCCAGCACCGGAATCCTGCGGGAGAAATACGTCGCACCCATCGAAGCTTGGCTCTCCCGTCCTGAAATCATTGTCGTCAAAGGCGTTCGCCGCTGCGGCAAATCCATCATCCTGCAGCAGGTGGCATCCCGCCTGCAGGAGAAGGCAGCATATGTGAATTTCGACGACTATCGCCTGCTCATGCACCTTGACCTGTCGCTGCTGGATGAGATTCTGGCAGCGTATCCCGAGGTGGATTACTTCTTCTTCGATGAAGTGCAGAAGATTCCGCAGTTCGAGAGCTGGCTGCGTACCCACTATGACATCAAGACGCACAAGAAATTCATCATCAGCGGATCAAGCATCTCGTTGCTCTCGCCCGGTCTCGGCACTGTCCTCACTGGCAGGAACATCACCTTTGAGGTCTTCCCGCTTGACTTCGCGGAATTCTGCACGTTCGGCGGAGCATCGCTCGAGACCTACTTGGAATGGGGCGGGTTCCCTGAGGTGGTGCTCGAGCCGGACCCTGCCAAGAAGCGGCAGCTCCTCACGCAGTACTTCAACGACATCCTCCTCCGGGACATTCTCGAGAAGCACGGCATCGCGCCGACACAGCAGTTCAAGGCTTCCGCGCAATACATCCTCGCGAACACCGGCCTCAAAATCAGCGCAAACAGGTTCGCGAAAGAGCTTGGAATCAACAGCCGCACCGCTGAAAACTACCTCTCACACATGATTGATGCGTACCTGATATTCGAAGTGCCCTTCTTCTCCCATAGCGCAAAGACGAAGTACCGCGCCGGTAGGGCCTCCAAGTACTACTCAATCGACAACGGTCTGACGACCGCGCTCTCCACCAGGACCAACAGGGGGCACCTCTTCGAAGCCGCTGTCGCACACGCGCTGCGTGGGCGCGGCGCCGAACTCTATCACTGGTCCGGGAGCCGGGAGGTGGACTTCGTCCAGGGGGATACCGCATACCAGGCAACGCTTACCTCCACCGGGGGGGACGCGTTCGCGGAACTGAGCCGGGAGTTCAAGCATATCAAGCGGACCGTGACTGTCACCCCAGCGGGCCTTGAGGTCCTTCATTGATGCTGCCCTGAAGAGTGCGTATCGCGACTGGCCTGCTGAACACGACGCTCGCGATGCGCCTGATGCGAGGGTCGCTCTATTTGTCTTAAGCGTACCGGCCGCCAAGCCTGAAAATCTACGAGGTGACAGAACGATAGGCGGTGGCGAGCATGTCCTTGCGCTTCTCCAACAGAAGAATCTTCTGAAAGGTTATGGCGGGGATGAGTCCGCTTCCTTATACCTGGTCTCGTGCGCAATGAGCTGCTACAAGACCATCCAGTCAGGAATCAAAAAAAGGCCCGTGCTTCTCGGCTTCTTGAAGGAATCTCAAATCCCTCTTGACGATGAATCTTCCCTGGTAATCCGTTGGCTTTTCCTTCTTCAGCAGTTCGATGGCTTCCTTGAGTAGGTACCATTCCACCCTGAAACCTTCCATCTGCTCCTCTTGGGTATAGCTGGGCTCGCCCTCTTCACTCTCCGTGGCCAGGAAGCAGGTTGATGTCTGATGCTCACGAAGCCGACTCTTGTATTCCACTGTGTGACCAAGATGTTCGCCTATGCGTATTCTTGAGCCGATTTCCTCTTCCACTTCCCTGTGCAGGGCTTCTTCGGAGGTCTCTCCAATATCAATCCCTCCTCCTGGAAGCTTGTGATAGGAAAGCTTCTGGACGTGCAAAAGTGCAATTTTGTCTCCACGTCTCAGGACGCAGCGTGCGGCCCTGCGTTCCCTCCACGCACCCACCGTCCGGCTCTTCAACCCCACATCCTCGTCTCTCAACTCCAGGAGGGTTATCATCAGAACCATCCCGCCCTTCCGTGTTTAAGAAACTACTGCCTTCCGAAAGAATGACGAGGTGAAACCATGAATCACAGACAGACGCCCTTCGCGCCGCGCCCATCCCCTTAGAGATGGCCAAGCCGCAGAAATGTTTGACGCTCTGGATGGAGCAGGCCTTCGCGGGGCGGCGCTGTCCAGGAACCCGCGCTCTCCGTGGGGCAAATGCTTCTCCAACGCGGGTCTTCCTGTTCAACGCGGCGTCACACCGTCTGCCGCACGCCGGTCCGCGACGCCTCGTACGCGGAAAGGATGACTTCGAGATTGCGCCGGCCCTCTGCGCCAGGCACCGGCGACGGCTCGCCGCGCTGCAGCCGGGAGAAGAAGTCCGAGAACAGCCCCTTGAACCCCCACTCCCAGGGAGGTGCTTTCAGCTCCTTCCACTCGCCGCGATAGTGCATGAGCTTCCCGCTCTTGCGCGAGAGGGAGAGGGTGCCCTCGCTGCCATACACCTCATAGACCCACTGTCCTCCGCCGGACACGGCCCACGAGACCTGCAAGGACGTCGTGCCGAACTCGTGCTGCAGCAGGGCCAGCGCGAGGTCCTCGACCTCATGCTCCTCGCGTTCCGTGCTGACCGCTGCAGTCACCGTCTTGACCTCGCCGAGCAGCGCCCGTGCGAGGTAGATGTCGTGGTAGCCGTTGTCGAGCAGGCAGCCGAAGCCCGCGATAGCCCGCTGCGTCCTCCACTCGGGATTGAATTCCGGCGCGCCGTCCCAGTGCGACCCGCCCAGCCCTTCGGTGCGGATGAGGAACGGCTCGCCGATGGCTCCCTGCTGGACCATCTTTCGGACGAGCTGCATGCTAGGCTGGTAGAGGTAGTTGTGCGCGACGCAGAGCTGCACTCCCGCGCCCGCAACCGCATCAAGCACCTGGTCCGCCTGCCGGAGCGAGGTCGTGAGGGGCTTCTCGCAGAGGATGTGCTTCTTGCACTGCGCGGCGTCCATCAGGACCTTGTGGTGGTGGAAGTGCGGCACCGCGATGTCCACCACATCGACGTCGGACTGGCCGAGCAGGAGTTTGTAATCCGCGAAGCGCCTCTCCGACGGAACCCCGAGCATGTCCCCGATTTTCTCGCGCCTTCGCTCCACCGGGTCGGCGAGCGCTGTGACCGTGACGCCGAGCTCCCTGTAGGCGGGCACATGGCCCTCCTCCACGATGCGGCCGCAGCCGATGATGCCGACGCGCATCATGCCCTCAGCGCCTCCAGCGCCCGGCTGGCGTGCTCCGCCTGCCGGGACTGGCCGTCGTATTCGACCATCACCCATCCTTTGTAGCCTGAATAGGCGAGAGTGCCAAGCACGCGGGGAATGTCCAGCTGGCCCTCGCCCAGCGGCCGGAACTCTCCTGACGCGTAGTCCTTGAGGTGCACATAGCCGATGCGTCCGGCATGCCGCTTGACCACCTGCGCGGGGTCCATCCCCGCGAGGGCGAGATGCGCGGTGTCCGGGCAGAGCAACACCGCTTTAGGGTCGGTGAGTGACAGCACCTTCTCGATGCTCTGCTCGTCGTAGACCAGGCAGCCCTGGTGGGGATGGAGCGCGAGGGTCACCGCATGGGGCCAGGCAGCCTGCGCCATGGCATCGAGCGTCTTCGCCATCTCCTCTAGCTCCTGCGGCAGCGACTGCAGCTGTCCCCCGCCAACGACCAGTGTGCTCCCACCGAGGCGTTCGAGCAGTCCCGCGGCTCTCGCGGCGTTCTCGACATGGAGGCTTCGCTGGCCAGGATGGCCGAGCGCGCCATCGTAGTAGAGAGAGGCGAGCGTCATGCGGTGCGAAGACAAATGCTCCTCGAGGTCCAGAAGCCGGAAGTCGTCCCACTGCGCGATGTCCGCGAAGCTCTCCGTGCCCGCATATCCCAGCGCGGAGAGGTCGCTGATGGCGGTGAAGAGTCCCTGGCCCCAGTTCCAGCTGAGAGAATGGTACCCGACAGGCATGCCGAAGCGTTCCATACAATCCCCCCGGCCGGGAGAAGGCCTCACCGCTTATAAGCATTAAGGTTATTAACCTCGCCGTAAAGAGACAGGCATGGCGCGCATCTGCATCGCCTGCGGCGCGGAGATGGTGTACGAGCAGCGGTTCTGGCGCTGTCCCCGCTGCCGGGCGATGGAGGAGGGCGAAAGTCCGTCTGGCAACGGAAAGCAGCGCTACCGGAGCTACCGCCAGGGCGGCCCGCTGCGGAGCCAGAAGCGCTGAGCGCTCGCGCCGCAAAAAGGGAGTATCTTTCGGTCGCCATGCTGGGCAATATCCAGGTTGTCTCGTAGGAATACCGGATATCCTCAGCAACGCGGCCGATCTCCCCCTCTAAAAGACAGTCGGCACAAGATATTTATGCTCGCTCATGCCGAAAGGCGCGATGAAGGCAGCACTGCTTCTCGCCGCGTTGCTCCTGGCGGGCTACGCAGCCGCCGCTCCGGATGCATCTTGCGACCTGAAGGATTTCCCGGAGTTGTTCTCTTACGGCGAGGCCAAGAACAGGAACCTCGCCACGGCGTTGTACTCCATCAGCGCAGCGTTCAAGGAAAAGGACGTGGCCATGACGCGGGAACTGCTCGCGGCGGTCATGGCCACCCTCGCGAAGGAAGTCGGCGGGGACGCTTTCCTGCCTGTCGAGGAGAACGGCGATTACGGCATGGGCGACAGCTGCGCCTACCGGATAGGCGGGAACTGCAGGAGTAGTCCCTATGGCGGTGGGGCGGACTACAAGGGACGAGGGTATATCCAGATAACCCACAAGGAGAACTACGCGAAGTACTGCGGTCCGGAATGCGTAGGAACGTCGGCTCCGGAGCTTGACGTCTGCGGCTGCAAGCACCAGAAGCGCTGCACCCAGACTGACGAAAGCATCTGCCCGCAGGTCATAGCCCTGCGTCCGGAGTATGCCGGGAGAATCTTTGCCGCGTATTACCTCGGGACCAGGTCCGATGGCAGCAACCTTGTCCAGCTGGCGCAGAACAGTGAGTACCGCACGGTCGGCAAGAAGATAAACGGGGGAAGCGGCTACGCGGACGACTTCTCCGGCAAGGCAGGCGATTTCCTCCAGCTCTTCGAATCACACAGGGTGCAGACGAGGCAACTCCTGGGCTGTCTGGATGTCAGCTCTGACTATTGCACCGAGAACGGCCTTTGCGGGCCGGGAAAGGAGTGCGACCTCAGCACGCACACGTGCGAACAAAAGCAGCCGCCCACGGTCCCTGCTCCGGAAGGATGCGAGAGCGGGTATCTGTTCTCCTGCAATGACCGCGTCAGCACCGCCATCCAGAGGTACCTGCCAATCGTCTTCAGGGTCATCGTGCGGAATTGCCAGGACGGATACCTCTACGGGAGCGACCGGCGCTGCCACCCCGAATGCGGCAGCGGTACCTACTGCGGAGGCGATTCCGAGTGCTACAACGGCCAGTGCCTCTCCTGCGACTCCGGCCATGCCCTCGGGGAAGATGGCCTGTGCTATCCCGAGCGTGCGAGCACCTGCGAGGCAGGATATCTCCTGGGTGAGGACGAACGCTGCCATCCGGAATGCGGCAGCAGGGAGTACTGCATAGGCGATGCCGTCTGCCTCGGCGGAGAATGCCTCTCCTGCGACCCGGGCTATTACCTGGGAACGGACGGGCTCTGCTATCCGTACAACGGGGGGGAAGACGATGCATGCCCCACGGGTTACGTCTATGGCGATGATGAGCTCTGCCATCCGGAGTGCGGCAGCGGGACGTACTGCGCGGACGGTGCGGTCTGCTACGACGGAGCATGCCTCTCCTGCGACGGGGGTCATTATCTCGGGACCGATGGCCTGTGCTATCCGGACGATGGGGACGGAAGCTCCTGCCCAGTAGGCTATGTCCCCGGCGAGGACGGGCTCTGCCACCTCGAATGCGGGAGCGAGACCTACTGCGTCGGGGGGTCCGAATGCTACAACGGAGCATGCCTCATCTGCGACCCGGGCAATTATCTCGGAACCGACGGGATGTGCTATCCGGAGAGAACCTGCGATGACGGCTATCTCCTGGGGAACGACGACCTGTGCTATCCGGAGTGCGGCAGCGAGACCTACTGCGCAGGCGATTCTCTCTGCTTCGACGGGGAATGCCTCTCCTGCGACGGGGGGTATTACCTAGGAACCGATGGCATGTGCTATCCCGAGGACGGCGGCGCGGGCTCCTGTGCCGCAGGCTACATTCCCGGGGACGACGGCCTGTGCCATCTGGAGTGCGGCAGCGGGACCTACTGCATCGGCGATTCCTTCTGCTACAACGGGGAGTGCCTCTCCTGCGACCCAGGGTACTACCTCGGGAGCGACGGCAACTGCTATCCCGAAGGTGACTGCGATTACGGCTACATCCTGGGCGACGACGGCCTGTGCCACAAGGAATGCGGCATCAGCGACACGTACTGCACCGGCGATTCCCAGTGCTTCTTCGGGCGATGCCTCTCCTGTGACCCAGGGTACTACCTCGGGACTGACGGCAGTTGCTATCCCGAAAACGGTGGCAGCAGCTGCAACTCGGGTTATATCCTCGGCACCGACGACCTGTGCCACCGTGAGTGCGGCAGCAGCGGGACGTACTGCACGGGCGATGCGCAGTGCCTCAACGGCCGGTGCCTCTCTTGCGACTATGGGTACTACCTCGGGACCGATGGCAACTGCTATCCCGAAGGCGGCAGCAGCTGCAACTCGGGTTATATCCTCGGCAACGATGACCTGTGCCATCCGGAATGTGGCAACAGCGGGACGTACTGTACGGGCGATTCCCAGTGCCTCAACGGCCGATGCCTGAGCTGCGACTATGGGTACTATCTCGGGACCGATGGGAATTGCTATCCCGAAAACGGTGGCAGCAGCTGCAACTCGGGTTATATCCTTGGGAACGATGACCTGTGCCATCCGGAGTGCGGCAACAGCGGGACGTACTGCATCGGGGGCTCCATCTGCTACTACGGCCGATGCCTGAGCTGCGACCCGGGGTACTATCTCGGGACCGACGGCAATTGCTATCCGTACTAGGCAACCGCGCTGACGGCAACTTTCACCAGCGCAACAAACTATATAAACGCGCGACGCGCTGAGCACCCTGCGGCAGAGCCGCGAGAGATGAGACTCATGAAATCCGCAGTCCTGATGATGCTCCTTGCCGCCCTCTTCGCGATGCAGCTCGCCTCCGCCGCCACGGTCATTGTCCTCAACGAGACCGAACCGCAGATCTATTCCCTGCAGAGCGTCCTGGTCTCGGGAGACCTCGGCGCGAACTCCCTGAGCGTCATCGGCGGCGGGGAAGTCCTTTCCGGCAGCCTGGTGAAGGTCTATCTCTTCGGGCCGAGCCGGGACCTGCTCATCAAGGGCCTCTCGGTGAACGGCAGGTCCCGCTCCCTCTCCTTCGACGAGCAGGGCTACTACTTCCTCGCGGAGAAGGGCGACTTCGGCTTCTCTGCGGACATGGAGATTCGCACCATCGGCCAGGTCCGCCTGCACGTGCCCGGCCCGATGAACGAGCTCACCTTCAAGCTCCAGCACGGCTACGCCATCGATGGTGACCGCTTCGGCGTCAAGGATGAGGATGTCATCATCCAGCGCTCCGAGAAGGTTGCGATGCTCTCGAACGGCAATTTCCGCTTCTCCTACGGCCTGCGCAACGAGTTCACCTACGATATCGCGTTCAGGGCCTTCGGCAAGTCCCTGGGCAGCTACGTCCTCCCCCTCCGCAACGGGGAGACCGTCACGTCGGTGAGCGGCGCGCTCAACTGGGACCAGCAGGGAAGCCAGCTCCTTCTCGATCTCGCGGACAGCCAGGCGGAGGTCATCGTCAGGGGCTTCTTCAGCTCAGCCTCGCTGCGGGTCCCGCTCTCCGAGGACACGCACCATGTCCTGATAGAGTCCGACCCTGAGAAGAAGCTCACGGTCTCGACGGCCGCGAAGGAGATCGACCTCCAGGAGATACCCCTCGTCCCCCAGTACGGCAACGCGCGCGCCTTCCTTGCGGACGCGAACGACAACTTTGAGGTGAGCGTGCAGAAGCTCGGCCTCCTGCCCTCGCTCGCTGCCGCAGTCCGGAGCGCCACGAACGTCGTCGCGGTGACCCCGAAGGGCAGCATCATCGGCGAGATGATTTATAACTATGCCAACACTGGGGTCGATTACCTCGAGGTGGACACGCCGGGCCAGCCCCTGTATGCCTCGACCGCGAGCAGTCCTGTCAAGCTCACGAAGGAAGAGAAGCTCCTGCTCGCCTTCCCCAAGGACGAGTACGGCACCCTGGACCTCGTGTACTTCACGACCAGGCACTCCATCCTTCCTGTCGACCTCATCAGCGTGCCGCTCGCGAGGACCGAGCTCCCCATCACCACGATGACGACGCAGATTCACCTGCCTGGGGATGTCTTCGTCCTGGAGACTTTCGGCGCGCAGGGCGGGAGCGAGCTGCCGGACCTGTGGACGGTCGTCGTCCTGGTCGCAATCCTCGCGTTCCTCGGCTACCTGCTGGTCAACGACAGGAGGTTCATCGCGGCGTACGTGTTGTTGGCGACGAGCCTCCTCATCCTGGACGGCCGTCTGCTGCTGCTGCTCATCGCGGGGACGATTTACCTCAAGGTGCGCGACCGCCTCTCTGCTGGCGTCCTCAAGTGGCTCCTCGCAGGTGCGGGGATTCTCCTCGTCATCGTCCTCGTTGTCGGAGGGCTGATCTCCCTCCTGGGAGGCCTCGGGGGAACTCAGTACGCTGCGAGCGGGGTGTACGAGAGCTCGGCGGACAGCGGCATCATGGCCTCAGCGCCCGCTCCATTCTTCGAGGGCATGAGGAAGATAGGCGCGGATGAGGAAGCCGCAATCACCGTGCCCACGCGCGAGGGCGTCCTCCCGGTGAAACTGGAGATTCCCGAGCTCGGCAAGCAGGTCACCGTGACAAACGACCTCGTCACCAAGGAGAACCCGGTCAGCCTGCACGTGCTCGTGGTCGCGTCCTGGCTGAAGTACCTCTTCGTGGTTGCTGCGGTGCTTGCGGGCCTCTTCTGCCGTCGCGAGTACCGCGCCCGAAACCGCTAGACCTGCGCGAGGAGGTGGCCGAGCTTCTCCTTCTTCGAGCGGAGATACGCCCGGTTGGTCCGCGTGGGCCGGACCTCGAGAGGAACGCGCTCAATCACGCGGATTCCCGCTTCTTCCAGAGCGGAGATTTTCGCGGGATTGTTGGTCATCAGCCGCACGGAGCGCACCCCGAGGTCGGCCAGCATCGCCGCCGCGACGCCGTAGTCACGCTCGTCCGGGCGGAAGCCGAGATGCTCATTGGCCTGCACCGTATCGAGCCCGCGGTCCTGTAGGGCGTACGCACGGAGCTTGTTCGCGAGCCCGATGCCGCGGCCCTCCTGCCGGATGTAGAGCAGCACTCCCCCCTCTTTTGCGACAGCGCGCATCGCCTGCCGGAGCTGGGGCCCGCAGTCGCAGCGCTGCGAGAGCAGCGCCTCTCCGGTGAGGCATTCCGAGTGCACGCGGACAAGCGCTCCGTCCTTGACCTCGCCGCTGACGAGCGCGAGGTGGTGGGTGTCCGCGCGGTAGAGATGCAGGTCGAAGCTGCCGAACGGCGTCGGCAGGACAGTCAGGGCCTCCCATGCGGAGCGCTTCCGGAAGGCGATGAGGTCCGCGATGGAGACTATCTTGAGCCCATGCCGATGTGAGAACTCCTCAAGCTGCGGTATGCGCATCATCCCGCCATCGTCCGCGCAGAGCTCGCAGATGACTCCCGCGGGAGAGAGGCCGGCGAGGGAGCAGAGGTCCACCGCAGCCTCGGTATGCCCTGGACGCGAGAGCACCCCTCCCGTTTCGGCGTGCAGGGGGAAGACATGCCCTGGCCTCCGGAGGTCTCCGGGCTTGGTGTCCGGAGCGAGCAGGGCCAGGATGGTCCGCGCCCGGTCTGCTGCGGAGACCCCGCTGGCCGTCCCGTGCCGGGCGTCCACGCTGACGGTGAACTTGCACTGCTGGCTCTCGGTGTTCGCTGCGACCATCTCCGGCAGCTCCAGCGCAGCGAGACGCTGAGCGTTCATCGGGACGCAGACCAGTCCGGAAGCATGGCGCATCATGAACGTCAGTTTCTCAGCAGAGGCGAACTGCGCTGCAAGGAGCAGGTCGCCTTCGTTCTCGCGCTCGGTGCTGTCCACCACGATGAGCATCTCTCCTCGGCGCAGCGCATCGAGCGCCTCGGGGATGGGGCAGCTCATGGCCGCGCCTCCACCAAGATGTCCGTTCCGCTCCTGCTGACGGAGAGCGACGTGAGGCGGAGAGCGTCCGCGAGCGCGGGAGTCTCCCCGCCGACGAGGCCCTTGGCATCGCCGCCGATGAGCAGGGGCGCGACGAAGAGCAGCACCCGGTCCACCAGGCCTTCTGCGAGCATCGCGGCGTTGAGCTCGCTGCCGCCTTCGAGGAGCACGCTTGCGATGCCTTGCTGGCCCAGCTTGCCGAGCAGGTCCTTCAGGCTCACCCTGCCGTTCACCGCATCGCAGAGCAGCACCTCCGCTCCGGCCGCAGCCAGCGCCTCTGCCCGGAGGAGCGGCGCATGCTCCGTCACCGCCACGATGGTCCTGCCGGTTTCGTGAAGCATGGACGCATCCGGCGGAAGTCGGGCGGAGCTGTCCACCACCACGCGCACGGGACTGCGTCCTTCAGGGATGCGGCAGGTCAGTCTTGGATTGTCACGGAGGGCGGTCCCGATGCCCACCATCACGGCATCGTGCTGGTCCCGCAGGCGGTGGGCTGCCTCGCGGCTCTCCTCGCAGGATATCCAGCGGGACTCTCCGTGCGCGGCCGTGAGCTTGCCGTCGAGCGAGGTCGCTGCCTTCATGGTGACGAACGGCATCGCGGTGGTGACGTGCTTGGCGAAGAAGCGGATGATATCCCGGCACCGTTCCTCGAGGACCCCGGTGGTGACCTCGATGCCTGCGGCGCGCAATGCCGCGGCTCCCCTGCCGCTCACCTTCGGGTTGGGGTCGGTGCAGCCGAAGACCACCTGCGAGATTCCCGCGCGGATGATGGCCTCGGTGCACGGTCCGGTCCGTCCGGTGTGGCAGCAGGGCTCCAGGGTGCAGAAAAGAGTCGCTCCTTGGACATCGTTGCCGCGCGAGGCCGCGTCGGCAATCGCCTCGACCTCGGCGTGCGGCAGTCCCGCCTTGCAGTGGAAGCCTTCACCGATGACCCTGCCATCGCGGACCAGCACCGCCCCGACCGGAGGATTCGGCGAGGTCCGGCCGAGTCCGCGCTCCGCGAGGGCCAGCGCCAGCTCCATGAACTCGCTCATTGCTTCACCATGGCCAGCGCCGCCTCGACTCCGTGCTGGGCGTAGGGCTCCGCGCGCTTCGTCGCCTGGTCCCAGGTGACATCGGGGCCGATGATGCTCAGCGTCACCGGAGTGTCGAAGCGGAGCATCAGCTCCATCAGGGCGTTCGCCACCGACTTCGCGATGACCTCGTCGTGGGACGTCTCTCCCTTGATGATGGCTCCGAGCACGACGACCGCGCCGACCTCTTTGCATGAGAGCATACGCTGCACGGCAAGAGGGAGCTCGAACGCGCCCGGGACATGCGCGATGACGCACTCGGCCTTCCTGCGCTTCGCCTCAGCCTGCGCTGCCGCGAGCATGAGGGAGGTGATTCCTTCGTTGAAATCCGCGACCACAATGCCAAGTTTCATGGGCGCACCTCGATTGCCCCTGCGTCCGGATAGCCCTGCCTTCGGCCCTGGCCGGCGAAGGGCGTCAGGCCCGTGCCGTCCCGCAGCAGCAGCGCGTTGAGCGCGTGCTTCCGCGCGCGGTCCAGCGCGATTTCCGCCTGGCGCCGCTCGTCCCCGGGCGCCTCGCTCTCATGGAAGAAGACCTTGAGGATGTGCTTGCCCTCCTGGACCTCGGCCATGATGAGACCGATGTTCGCCTCGTGCGCGCAGCGCTCGTCGATATCCTTGCCTCCTACCCACCCCAGGGCGATGACCAGGTCGCAGCCCTGCTCCCGGAGGAGCCGCACCGAGGCTGCGGGAAGGTCCTTCATCCCCGGGACCGTGTAGCGGGAGAGCTCCACGGTCGCGCTGCGGAGCGCATCTATGGCCTCTGCTGCCATGTCCACGCGCGCGAAGGTGGTGTCTGCGATGCCTATTTTCATGGGGACACCTCCACTGTCTGGCCATCCTTCAGGTTGAGCGCCTTCCTGAGGAAGACAGGCGCGATGAGCTCAAGAGTGTCCCTCTTGTGCGCAGTCCGGTCCGGAACGAGCGCTGCGCCATGCACCCTGCGCTGGATGCTCAGGGGGTAGCAGTGCACCGCTCCGTAGGTGCGCTGGCTGGTGGAGAACCCGTCGACGGTGACTTTCCGCAGGGGGGAGAGGAAGCGGCGAGCGTCCTCTTCGCGGACCTGGAGGTTGAGCGTCCCGGGATAGGGCGTGAAGCCCAGCGCCTTTGCGATGCGGCTGCTGTACACCTTCACGTAGAAGGCCCCTTCTCCGAGGCCGCTGGCCACCTTGCCGGCGAGGGCGGGGGTCTTCCGGTCAAGAAGCCCCTCGAGGCGGCCCTTCTCCTCGCGCAGCGTGGACCAGCCCTGCTCGGTCAGGGAGAGCTGCTGGCCCTGCGAGGCGAGCTTGCGCGCGATGAGGCCGCGCTCCTCCATCGCGCGGATGTGGCGCGAGGCGCTCTGCTGGGAGACTCCCCAGAGTATGCCCAGCTCCGCCGTCGATACCGGCTTCTGCCCGTGAGCGAGAAGCTCCGCCAGCAGGCGGAGCTCGATGTATATCCCCCCCATCTCCTCGCAAAAAGGAGTAGCTACTTAAAAATGTTACGCATGGTGCAGGTCCCGAAGCGGCCGCATTGCAGGGAATATCCGGCATTCCTGTGAGGCCATCCGGAGCCCCTGCGGCATTCCGGCCGGGTTGTTTCACGATGGAGCGAGAATCAGCGCCCGAGGATATTGGCGAGGAGAGCGACGCAGAGCAGCGCGAGGAGGAACGCGAGCATGAAATTCAGCCGCTTGTTCGGCTCTCCGTCCACCGTGCCGAGGATGCGCGTCTTCTGCAGCAGCGCGAACATGAGGGTGAAGACGATGAGGAAGGGCAACACCACATCGTAGAGGCCGATGGCGTTCAGGGTGTCCAGGATGCCGCGGATGCTGGTCGGTTCAGCCACGAAGGCATCATGCCGTTGGCCTTCATAAATCTTGCGTCTCGCGGCCGCGGAGAATCGTGGGGATGATGGGCCAGCTGCCGGAAAGCGGTAGGCGAGAATCGAACTCGCGACAAGGGATCCACAGTCCCCCATTTTACCACTAAACTACTACCGCCATACCTGCCGGTGGCGCGAGAATCAGCGCCTATGAAGACAACCACCAGGCATGCACTCCGGTGATGGCCGGCCGCTTTTAAACGTTTCGCGGCAATGTTTATTAACGGCGCTGTCCAGGGGAAGGCATGCGCATTGGTGGCAGGCTCTCGGTGGCGGACGTCGTGTCCGTGGCACGGGACCGCGGACACGTGGCGCTCTCTGTGGCCGCAAGAGAACGGATGGCACGCTCTTCAGCGCACGTCGCACGCATCGTGGAAAGCGGTGAGCGCGTCTACGGAGTGAACACCGGTTTCGGGGCGCTCGCCGATGTCAGCATCCCCGCGGACAGGCTCGTGGAACTCCAGCGCAGCCTCGTGCGTAGCCACGCCTCGGGCGCAGGTGAGCCGCTGCCAGAAGAGGCAGTCCGCGGAGCGATGCTCCTCGCGGCGAACAGCTTCGGTAAGGGCCTGTCCGGAGTGCGTCCGGCGGTCGCGCAGTCGCTCATCGCTTTCCTCAACCGCGGCGTCACCCCGCTCGTGCCGGAGCACGGCTCCCTCGGAGCGAGCGGGGACCTCGCGCCACTCGCGCACATCGCGCTCGTGCTCATCGGAGAGGGCGAGGCAATCGTCCAGAGAAGGCGCGTCTCCGGAAAGCAGGCGCTGCGCATCGCTCGTCTGAAACCCCTGACATTGCGGCCGAAGGAGGGCCTCGCCCTGGTCAACGGCACTCACGTCAGCGCGTCGATGGCAGCCCTCGCGGTCCATGACGCTGCGGCGCTCCTGCGGCAGGCGCATCTTGCCGCAGCGGCGAGCTTCGAGGCGCTGCTGGCGCACCGCGCGCCGCTCGACAGCCGCATCCACCGCGCGAGGCCGCACCGTGGCCAGCAGGAGAGCGCCGCGCTCCTCCGCTCCCTCCTGCAGGGCAGCGCCCTGCTGGACAGCGTCCCGCACGTGCAGGACCCGTACTCGCTCAGATGCGCCCCCCAGGTGCTCGGCGCATCCCTCGCCGCGCTCCACCATGCGACGCGCGTGGTGGAGACCGAGCTGAACAGCGTCACCGACAACCCGCTCTTTTTTGATGGCGCGTTGAGCGGCGGCAATTTCCACGGCCAGCCCCTCGCCCTGGTGCTCGACTACCTCGCCATCGCTCTCGCGGAGGCGGCCAGCATCGCCGAGCGAAGGGTCGCGCTGCTCATGGACAAGCATCACAGCCGCGGGCTTCCCGCGTTCCTCGCCGGAAATCCTGGGAGAGAGAGCGGCTTCATGGTGGCGCACTACACTGCCGCGTCGCTCGTGAGCGAGAGCAAGATTCTCTGCCATCCCGCGTCGGTGGACAGCATCCCGACGAGCGCGGGCCAGGAGGACCACGTGAGCATGTCCCTCGTGGCCGGAAGGAAGTGCCTGCGCGTCCTTGAGAACACGAGGAGCGTTGTTGCCATCGAGTTGCTCGCGGCCCTGCAGGGTGTCGAGCTGCGCGACGGAAAGCCCGGAAGGGGGGTCTCGGCCGCGCTGAGGAACATTCGCCGGGATGTTCCGCCGCTGAGGCGCGACCGCTCCCTCGCGCCGGACATCGAGAAGGTGCGGGGACTGATGCGCGCGGGCCGCCTCTGAGCCCGGAATCCTTCCGTTGTCGGGAGCGCAGAGTATAAATTCAGGCCGGATGGTCTGCGTCCCGTGGAGGGAAGTTCTTTTGCGCGGCGGCACGCCCATAGACCGAAGCGCGTCGTCGACGCGTGCGTCATTCTTGCCTCTCCGGTAGAGCCTTCCTGCGCCCGATGTCTTGTAGGGCTGTCTTTTGAGTTCCATGGCTATATCACTCATCAGCTCCTCGGAGAGGTGGTGCACGGGGCATGCGAGAACATTCCTGAAGTCCATCTGCGGCACCAGCTGCTCGTGTACCTCGCGGAGCTGATTGCTCTGCGGCGCCTCGCGGTGCTGCCCATCGTGTGGATACCCCCTGAGCGGCTTGAAAAAGTGAGAGAAAAGCTTCCCTATGTCACCAGCGACGATGCGGTGCATCTGGCAGAGATGCAGGCGCACGGCATACGCGAATTCGTCACGATTGACAATGAGTTGACCAGCAGGAAGAACGGAAATAGGATGGCCCAGCTCGGCCTGAAGATAATCGACCCCCGCTCAGGAGAGCTTTAGCTTCTTGAGAGTAAGGCCCGCCTTCCTGTATCCGGCGACCAACTCTTCGTAGAGGCACTGGAGCCTTTCGTCCTGGAAATCCACGGTGACAGGCTTCTTTGGCATGGGTGACAGAGGGCGGCCGCGCTTTAAATAGGTTGCTGCATCCCACGCGGAAGCCTTCCGGCGCCGCCCGGGAAAGGTCTAGGTTATTCCCTGCGGCAGACATAGAACACCGGAGGATGCGTCATGATGTCCTGTGCAGAAATCTGCAGCTCGCCGTTCGCCTCGAGAAGGGCGAGTCCGGCGTCCGCAATCTGGGCGCAGACCTCCCCGCGCGAGGGGATGTGGATGTACTGCGTGGTGCGGTGCGTGCTGCCAGGCTCGCTGGGCTCTCGCTCGAAGAACCGGTCCCCGTAGTCCACCTCAGGGATATCGAAGCCGAGCGGCTTCATCACAGAGAAGCGCAGCGCCTGTTGCAGCCAGAACAGGGCGAACCTTCGCGCGTACACGCGCGGATGCGCGGTGAAGATGAGCACCCCCTCGGGGCGGAGGACTCGACGCATCTCCCGCAGCGCCGCAAGACGCTGTGCGCTCCCGGGAATCTGGGTCCATCCCTGGTTGGAGAACAGCACGTAATCGAAGGAGCAGTCCGGGAAGCGCAGGGAGGTGGCATCTCCCGCTTCATAATGGATTTCTTTGCCCTTGGCGCGCGCGATGCGTCTCGCGCTCTCCACCATCGCAGGCACCAGGTCCACACCAACCACCCGGTAACCCTTCTCATGGAGGGGGAGAGTCGTGCGGCCAGTGCCGCAGCCCATGTCGAGCAGTTTCCCGCGGCGGTTGGTGAAATATTTCTGGATGAAATGCCGTTCGGAGTCCCAGAGTCCCTCCTCGGCCTTCTGGGCGTAGAATTTCTGCGCGTTCTCCCCGGAGAACTCATCGATGACCAGTTGCCTGAGGTCCATCAGAGGGAAAGGGCTGCCAGGCTAATTAAGGTTTACGACGCCGCGCGATGATGCGCTGCCGCTCCAGCACGCGCTTCCTCCCGTCGGGCAGGAACTCAGCGGCGCGCGTCCTCACCCGGGCATCGGCGATGCGGTGCACCTCGACCTCGAATCCGAGCGCGAGCAGCTTCGGGAAGCACTTCTTCTGCCGTAGGGAGAGCTGCTCGTGCTGCAGCTTGCACTCGACGAACACGAACCTGCCAGACTTGAGGCACAGGAAATCCGGCATGCCGTGATGCACCGCGCAGAGGTACTGGAGCTCCTCCAGCTTTCCGGGATGGTGCGCGTTGAGCAGGGCGCAGAGCCGCGCGTACTTCCTGCGCACCGCAGGATACTCGCTGCCGAGGCGTCGCGTGATGTCCAGGATGCCCCCGCGCCAGACCTCATACCCCCGCTTCTCTAGCCGGCGTCTCGCCAGGCGCTCCGAGAGCCCGGTCCTCTTCGGACTGTCGTGCACAGGAAGAGTGCGCTCACGGACGCGTGGCGCGTAGTCCTGCAGGAGAGCCTGGCGCTCCTGCGCCGCGAGCGCAAGGACGTCCTTTCTGGAGAGGCCGAAGGGCTGCAGCAGCACATGGAGCGAGCGCGCGAGCAGCCTGGTATAGCGCTCGATGTCCGGCCGCGCTGAGAAGCGCTCCGCGAGCTGCACCCCGTCCTCGGTGAAGACAAAGCTGGCAGGTTCCCCCGCATGCCACTCCGTTCCACGGAGCTGCTCCACGATGGCCTTCTGCGGAATGTCTCGCGAATACTCCGTCTTCGAGAGGGTGATGGTGCACGCGAGCTCCTCTGCGCCCATTCCGGGGATGGTGGCGATGGTCTCGCGCAGCAGCCCCCCGAGCTGAGGGATGCGCGCCTTGATGTCTCTCGCGGTCTCGCAGGGCGCGAGCGTCTCCAGGCAGCGCTGCTGGAACGCGCGCACCGCACGCGGAGAGGACCGCTGCCTGACCTCGATGCCCCGCGCCTTGATTCTCCCGTCGGAAAAGACCCCGAAATACCGTGCGGGCACCGGGCGCCTGGAGTCGTTGACGCTCGGCAGGAACACCACCCACCTGAACACCCCTTCCAAGCTGACGGGGATGCCTGCGAGCGCCGCGATATCATCGCGGAGCCCTTCCAGCTCGGTCATCCCCCGCTTCTTCACGTAGAGCGCGTCCACGATGCCATGCACCACCTCGAAGCCGCGCTCCTCCGCGAGCTGCTTCGCCTGCAGAAGGGTCTCCCGGGCGTACGCGCAGACCGCCATGTGGCTCGCGGGGAGGCCGAGCTTGAACTCCCGGAAGCGCAGGTAGCCGTTGCTGCTCACGAGAACCGCCTTGAGGCCTGCCGCGCGCCGCTTGTTCACCGCAGTCGGATTCCGCTTGTACTCCATCCTGCGCTCCAGGAACGGGCGCACGGCGATGGGCACCAGCCCCTCGTGATGGCGCGATATGGTGAGCGGCAATCCTGGAACATGCTCCAGCGGCTCCTCGGCCGAGAGGAGCATCTCCGCGCTCACGTTGCGGTTGACCATAAGCCAGGGGAACATGCTCGCGAAGTCCAGCTCGGCGACGTCTCGGTGGAAGCCGAGCATCGGGTCGAGGGTCAGCCCCGCGCGGTCTCCCTTGAGGAGGGTCGCCATGCTCAACGGTGGAGAGAGGGGTTTTTCCTTGTGGGGGATGAGGTATCCCCGTTGATACATCTCGCGGAGGAGGGCGAACTGGAACACCGCCCCGGCGCTTCGTGAGGCGAGCTGCTGCAATCTCGCTCCGGACAGGCGGCAGAGTTCCATCAGCGCGTCCGGCTCGAGATGGCCGAGCGTGCTCGCGCTGTCGAGGAGGAACCGTCCATGGAGCCTGAATGCGTAGTCCCGGAAGTCGACCCTGCCGTAGGTGAAAAAAGCGCGGCCTCCGCGATAGCGCAGCGGCATGGCGTCCCAGCGGTGGAAGTCGCAGCCGCTCAGCTTCGGGAGCTCCCGGAAGGCGCGGGGCATCACCAGCGCGTCCGGGTCGCGCTCGCGGAGCAGCGCGGGAAGCTCCTCCAGCGCGGCTGGCTCATTGTCCACGAAGAGCTGCGCCCCTTCCCGAGAGAGTTCCATGACGCGCAGGGGGGGATAGCCGCCCTCTGCGGGAAGGACGCTGCCGTGATGGATGCGCACCGCTGCGCACGGTAGCAGGTTGTTCGCGAAGAGGTACTGCATCTCGGGAGCGATGTCCGCGTCGTACAGCGGGACGCGCCATCCGGTCTCGCGCTCGAGCCAGCGCACGAACGCAGAGAAGCGGTCCAGCCGCTCCACGGGGATGGCAAGCACCTCTTTCCAGCCGAAGCAGGTCTGCCGCTTGACCGCGCTGAACGCGACGTTCGCCCTCTCCAGCACCGGCCTCGCGCCAGGGGCGGCGTAGAGCGTCGCGACGAAGGGGACCTCGACGCGCTCGTCCCGCTTCCCCTTCAGCCAGAGCACCACGCTCCTGCCCTTGGGATACGCGTCCATCAGCCACATGGCCGGCCCTCGAGCTGGCGCAGGCGCTTCTCCTGTTCCAGCATCACGCTCAGGACGAGGAAGGCCCAGGAGTGGAAGCTGCTCGCGGAAGAGACTGCCCCGTAATGCCGGTACGCCTGGGCGAGCAGGCCGTCAAGGAGTTCCTGCTCCTCCGGCCGGAGGGCCCGGCCGAAGGCGCGCATCTCGACCATCAGCAGGTCGAGAGCAACGCGCTGGCTGGACACGATGTGCCCCATGGGTGCCCCTCCTTCACCCCCACCAAGACGTCGCGGCGCTCTCCAAGAGCGGAGAAGAGCTCCCAGATGTGCCCCACCACCGCGGCGTTCTCTGCCTCGTCCTGGTAATGGAACAGGTGGTGGAACGTCGTGACGATGACGACGCGCGCATCGAGCGCAGAAGCCAGCGCATCTGCCTGCAAGAGGGCGTCCCGCAGGGAGTAGAGCAGGTCAATCTCCACCA
Organism: Candidatus Woesearchaeota archaeon; assembly: GCA_018302335.1. Classification (GTDB taxonomy): domain Archaea; phylum Nanobdellota; class Nanobdellia; order Woesearchaeales; family JAGVZT01; genus JAGVZT01. Next base: position 46,750 of record JAGVZT010000001.1, read on the forward strand.
CGAAGACTGCCTCAAGCTCCTCCTGGCTCGCGAACGGCAGCGCCATGGGGTCTGCGCATGCAGCGCAGTCCAGCACCAGCGATGGCAGCCGCTCGAACGCGAGCCTGAGGAGCCGTGCGTTGACCTCCCTCGTCTTGCCCCGGAAGGCTGCGAGCATACGTATTGTCGGGGAAGACGCCCTTATAACCCCTGCGCGCGGATGTCCAGTGGGGAGTGATTGTTGCCGAGGGTTTCATACCCCGGCCTTCAGCCCGTTCACCTCTCGAGCTCGCTGAGCTTCTCCTCGAACTCGTAGAGGTCGCGCACGACATGCGGCTCCTTCCGGTAGCCGCGCCGGTCGATGAGGAAGGCGTGCATACCGGCCGCGGTGGGCACCGCATAGTCGCGCTCCGCGTCGTCCCCGAGGTGGCACACCTCCTCGGGCAGAACTCCGAGTTCCTCGCATAATTCCCGGCACACCGCCGGGGTGATGACCATCTTCCTGAAGTCGGATGAGACGCTGTACACCCGGAGGAACCGCTTCTGCATCTTTCCGGCCGAGAGCTTGATGTCCAGCATCTTGCGCTCGGCGTGGGTGAGGAGGACCAGGTGATATCTCCGGGAAAGGCGCTCGAGCGTCGGCTGCACGTCCGGGTAGAGGGTGATGTCCTTCCTCAGCCCGCAGATGAGGGTCTCGAACGTCGTTTTCAGCCGGAAATGCTTTATCCAGAAATCCGGGTCGCGCCATGCGCGGACCTTGCCCCACAGTCTCCGGTATTCACCCGTGACGATGGAGAAAGCCTTCTCCTTGGTGACCCTGTACTGCTTCGCGTACGCGTTCGGGAATTCCCGCCTCCAGAGCAGCTCGTCAAACTGCGTGTCGAACAGGGTGTCGTCCATGTCGAGGCACAGGACCTTGATGCGTCTGCTCCTGAACAGGGGTTTCCTGCGCTCGAGCTCGTGCAGCATGCGGTCGCGTTCCTTCAGCCTCCCCCGCGCGGACGCGACGAAGGACTCCATCTCGCCAAGCCAATCCTCGTCGATGCTGTATTCAAGACGGTCTTTCCGGAGCTGTCCCTGCTCGCGCATGTGTTGCAGCTTCTTGTGCACCGCCTGGTAGCTCACCGAGATGCCGCACCGCGAGCGGACCTTGTAGTAGATCTGGCGCGCGGTGAGAGGCTGAGCGAGCAGCAGCACGTCGAGCATCGCCCCTCCGAGACCCTCCGGCTGCATCGCGTCCGCTCCGGCCATGCCGGAGGGGAAGCGCCCGGGGTATAAGAATCTTCGGATGAAATCAACCAGATGGTTGATTTACTGCAAGGGTAGGTTCATCATCCACCCCGCATTCTCCGGAAGCAGAGGTGGGAACATGTCACAGAAAAGAGATGCGTTGCAGAAAAGAGATTTGCTCATCGTGTGCAACCTGCGCCAGAACGCGCGGGAGACGCTCACGAGGATGAGCCGCAAGACCAACATTCCGATCAGCACCATCTACGACCGGCTGAAGCACCATGAGCGGGACCTCATCACCAGGCACACTTCGCTCATCGACTTCGCGAAGCTGGGATACTCCACGCGTGCTATTGTCCTGCTGTCGGTCGCGCGCGAGCAGCGCGATGCGCTCCGCGATTATCTCGCCACGCATCACAGCGTGAACACCCTCATCAAGATCAACGACGAGTACGATTATCTCGCGGAGCTCATCTGCAAGCAGATACGTGACATCGAGGAGTTCATGGAGCGCACCGAGGAGCGCTTCAGGGTGAAAAGGAAGAAGGTCTACTACGTCACGGACGAGGTGAAGCGCGAGGGATTCCTCAGCGACCCCAAGCTGGTCAGTATGCTGTGAATGGGGATGGCTCTGGGAGCGCACACGACGGCCGCACTGCGAAGAATTTCCGGGATTCCTGCGAGACAGACCGGAACTTGCACGGGATTCCGGCCTGGATACGGAAGATTTCCTGCAGAGTCGCGGGAGATTGCCCATTTTTAAACAAGATGGAAATAGCGAGTATATCCCCTTAAAATAAACAAAAGCACCTATACCACCAAATTTACTCCCGAAATATTCAAATAGGGGTTGGCTCTACCCCCGGAGAAGCGGGTGAGATCGATGTACCTGAAGCAGAAGGGCAACCGGTGCGGTCTGTACTCGTATTACAACCTTGCCAACGAGCTCCACCTCCCGACGAGGGCTGAGATACGCCGCATCCTTTCGGAACGGGAGTTGTGTGTGGCGAACTATCGCTTCTATCCCGGGCAGGGACTCTATCCGGAGCAGCTTGCCATGGTCATCTCGGAGCACCTCCCCAAGGGATACGATGCGCATCTCATCAGCAACGACTGGAACATCTTCCCGCCCAACTGCAACGCCAGAGAGGTCAGGAAGCACCTGGAAAAGATTCTCCGCCACAAGGGCTCGTTCCGGGAGACGCATGCGAAGCGCCAGGCGAAGAGCTATCTCGAGCTGATGCGGAAGTGGAAATGGAAGATCACCACCGAGCAGATCACCCTTGACGTGCTGGAGCGGCGGACCGACCGCGCGCCGCTGCTCGCGAGCTGCCTTCCGATGCTGCTGCACCCGCAGATGCGCCGGGGCAAGGATTTCCTGCGCACCGCGCGCGCCCTCCGCTGGGACCCCGAGCGGGAGGACAGCCACTTCTTCGTCGTAGGACGTGCGACGCGCCATGAGTTCAAGGTCATCGACTCCAGCACCTGCTCAGGTGAACGCTGCAGCTGGCGCATCACGAAGAAGGATGTGCACGCGAGCATCGCGATGGACGACCAGCCGACGCTCATCCAGATCGTGCCGCGGCGGACTCCGTAAGGACAATCGGCCGCATTGCGGAGAATGTCCGTCATTCCGGTGAGACAACCCGGATATTGCGCGGCATTGCGGCCGAGAAACGCCGACTACATCGCCCGGCGATAGGGTTTATATATGCCGTCCGCGCGTATATCCCCATGAGGCGCGCGGGCATCCTCCTTGCATTCCTGCTCCTCGCGGGAAGCGCGGCCGCCGACTGCCGCGTGCTGAACGCCGACATCTTCCTCGCCGGAGACGTGGCGGACTGCTACATCGTCAATGCCCCGCTGCGCATCGATGGCCGCAACCACACCCTCATCGGCAGGGGGGGCATCGGCATCGACAACCGGGCGGGCCACGGCCTGACTGTCGAGAACCTGCGGCTCACCAACGTCACGGTGGGGCTCTGGGCCAGGGGGATGCGCTTCTCCCTCCTGGATTCCATCCTGGTGGAGACGCTCGACGCGCCGAACAGCTACGGCGTCGTGCTCGAACAGAGCGAGGAGAACCTCCTCCAGCACAGCTCCATCGTGACGCGCGGGGCGTGGGGGCACGGCATCGCCGTCTCCGGGGGGAGAAACAACCGCGTCCTCAACACCTCGGTGCGCACCCTGGGCCAGAGTGCGCATGGCGTGTTCATTCTGAGCTCGCGCGGGAACCGCTTTGACGACCTCTCGATTGCTGCGCACGGCGACTCCATCGTGCTCGACCGCTCAAGCGGCAATCTCTTCGCCGGTGGAAGCGCAAGCGGCCAGGAGGCGCTCCTCGTCCTGCCGGGCTCCGCAGGAAACCGGCTGGAGGATGTCTCCCTTGATGGCCTGTCTCTCTCGGTGCATGAGATTGCCTCTCGCGCGCTCTACCGCGATGTCACGGCGGTGCTGAAGCCAGGTCTCGTCGAGCTCACCACCGCGCTCGGGGTGCGGGAGCTCGGACAGGGCCTGGTGGACTTCTCTCTCGGCTATGAGGACACCCTCCGAGTCATGGAAGCAACCATCACCCTCTTTCAGTATGACCCCGCGCGTGGCGCGTGGTATGCCCTCTCCAATGAGCTGGACAGCGTGGGCAACACGGTCCGCTCGGGCAATCTCAGCTCTCCCGGGCTCTTTGTCCTGCTCGGTGAGGCCCCGCAGCCGGACCTCAGCGGGGTCTACCTTCCGGTCCGGGTCATCGGCGGACTGGACGTCGAGGTGTTCCTGAGCGGCCGCCGCGCTCCTGTCTTCCTCCGCCGGATGGAGAATGCATCCATCGTCATGACCATCACCGAGGAGCAGAGGGAGCGGCTCGCGAACCGCAGCGGAGCGGCGTCTGACGGCTATGCCGTCCCGGGCTCGAGCGTGGAAATCATCAGGGAGCAGGGTGATGCTCCCGCAGAAAGCGAGGCCAGCGGGATGGAGAGCTATTTCGTTCCGACCGCCGGGAGGGACAACCAGACCGCCGCCAATCTCACCGGCAGTACGGAGCGTGCGGGCGCTTTCCCCTGGGTCGCGCTCCTGGCAATCGGAGCGGTCGTCACGGGCCTGCTCTACGCCGTGCTCCGGCGGAGCCGCGTGCGCGCGTCCTGGGATGACGCAGGTTCTGCGGACGCCGCGACGCTGGAAGGCGCTTCGACCGCGGAGAGCGCGCTGGAGCTCATGGCGGTCGAGGGGTCGCGCGACATACTCGTCATGCAGGAAGGCCGTGCGCTTGGCATCCTCATGCGGCGCACCGTCGTCCGCGAGGTGGCTGCCGGACGGGACCCTCGGAGCATCCATGTCCGGGAGCTCGTCAGGCCGGTCCAGTCCGTGTCACCCGGTGCCTCCATGCGGGCTGTCCTGCGCATCGCCGTCCGGCAGGCTGCAACTCCCGTCCGGCGCGGGAGTGCAATCACCGGAGTACTGAGCAGGAGCGAGTTTCTCCGGCAGGTGGTGGAGATGCTGTCGCGCAGGCAGTTCCGACCCGGCGAGATTCCCTCAGCCAGCCAGGCGAGGGTCTACAACTACCTGACAGCCGACGGAAGCCAGCCGATGGGCACCCTTGTGGAGAAGATGGTGCAGGAGACGGCGGACTGCATCCTGGTGATGGACGATGCGCATGTCACGGGCATCATCACGGACCGTGATATCCTCAAGGAGTACCTGCGAAGCCCCTCGGGGCTCCGGTCCGCCCTTGCGGAGCACATCATGTGCAAGGGCGTGCTCACTGTCCAGAGCGCCGACACCGCGCTCCAGGCCGCCAGGGAACTGGTCGCGAGCGGAGTGCGCCGCGCCCCTGTCCTCTACAAGGGGAAAGTGGTGGGAATCGTCACCGAGCGTTCCCTGTTGGTGGCACTCGATAGGCTGCTGTGAATCCAGCGGGACGCGATGACGCGCGCTGCGTTGTCTCGCAGTGATTCGTTCTCAGCATCAGGCTGTCTCCATACTTTTCCTGCAACGCCCTGCCGACACGTTTAAAAAGCACCTGCGCTTCCGCCACGGCACGCCCTGGTGGTGTAGTCCGGTCAATCATTCCGCCCTCTCGAGGCGGAGACCCGGGTTCAAATCCCGGCCGGGGCATACCTAGTTTTTCTTACAAAGAAGGGCATAACTCCGCAGCGCCACAACGCAAGAGATTGCTAACAGAACATCCTAACCAGGGTTATAGGTTCTGCTGCTGGATGATGAGTTACTTTAAATAACTTTAAATACTTTAAGTCATTATTGGTTAAAGTATGGAACAGAGCCTTTTCAAGGAGCTTGCCGCACTGGATGAGGGCGCCTCGCTTGAATTCAAGCGGTCCCTTTCTGATTCCGACAAGATATGCCAGACAATCTGCGCCTTTGCCAACACCACGGGCGGCCTCGTCGTCTTCGGCATACAGAAGCAGGGAAGAAAGCCTATCTTCGCCGGGATAGGAGATACGGACGCAGCGCAGAGGGAACTCCAGAACTGGATTCACAACAATCTCAGGCCGCAGCTCCGCTACAGCCTTGACACCGCCCGCTTGGAAGGCAGGCAGTTCGTGCTGCTCACCATCGAGCCGCTTCCCCTCTCCGAGATATGCTCGTTCAAGCATGGCGTCTGGCGGAGGTCGGGCTCTGCGAATATCGAGCTTTCAGGGGAGCATCTCGTCACCTTCCTGCGCGAGAGGGGCATGCTGTCCTTTGAGGAGCTGCACTCCCCTGCCCGCCTGGGGGACATGGATACCGGGAAGATTAGGAATCTCCTCCGTGCGAGGCGCGTCGTGCCGGAAGAGCATGAGCCAATCAACTACCGGACAGTCCTTGAGAGCATGGGTGTTGCGGTCACCCTTGACAGGTTCATCCTCAAGAAGTCCGCACCCCTCTTCTTCGCGAAGGATGTATCGAAATTCCAGCCCAACTGCGAAGTCAGGATTGTAAGGTTCCGGGGCGGCGAGCATACCCTCGAGGCGAAGGATGAGGACAAACGGCATGTGGACACGATACCGGAACTCCTGCGGACGGCATTCGATGCTATCATCCGGATGGTCGGTGCAGTTTCTGCCATCAAGCACGGCCAGAGGGCCGACATCCCCGCCCTCCCCGCTGAGGTGGTCAGAGAGGCGCTGACCAATGCGGTCGGCCATCGCGATTATATCGACCCCAATGGGATTCTCGTGGAGGTATATGACGACAGGCTGCAGATTACGAATCCTGGCAGCCTGCTCTCCGGCCAGACCATCAAGAACTTTGCTGACACAAGGCGCCACCGCAACCCTACTGTGCACAGGCTGCTGAATGATGCTGGCTGGGGGGAAGGCCTGTACTTCGGCATCAAGCTGATGTACCGCAAGATGCGGGAGGGTGGCTTTCCCGACCCCGAGTTCCAGGACCTGGGCGGCTATTTCAGGGTTGTCCTTCACACTGCACGGTCGCACAGGAAGCGGAAACCGATGGATGTGGTGAACGAGCGCCAGGCGAAGGCGATAGCCTACCTGGAGAGGCACAAGTCAATCCGCACCAGCGAGTATGCACGCATCGTAGAAGTCTCCACCGTCACAGCAGTGAAGGACCTCAACGAGCTCGTCCGGCAGGGAAGGCTGAAGAAAGTTGGGACATACCGCGGCGCCCACTACACGAAGTCGTAGGTTGCTTTAAGGATTTTAAGCCTTAAAGTTCTTGGAGTAAGTTAAAGTGCTGTGAGCCATCGGCTGAAACGACATACACTCCTGGGAAAGTGAATCCCTAACCTAACTTCGTAAACAGAACATCCTAAACTTATGTTAGTAATCCCGGCCGGGGCATACTCACAGGTCCTTCAGATATGCCTCCGTGAGGGTGCGGATGAGTTTCTGGATTCCTTCAGCGTGCTCCGCCACTTCCGCTACGGAAATGTTCTGACCATAGTAGTTGATCCGGTTCCTGATGCGTCTGAAGCGGTCATACTTTTCTGCTGCCAGCGACTCGCCCTTCTCCTTGAGATAGAAGGTGAACGCCTCATGGGAATAGACCTTGTAGCCATCCAGCACGGCCATTGCCTCTACGATGGCTCTCAAGGTGTCGTAGTAATTGCTCATCATCTTGCGCGCGGCCTTTTCGTCCAGGGGGACGGTATCGAGGAACGCCAGGTCCTCGTGTGCGGTGGTCAGAAGCGATCTTGCGAGCTGGACGTCGCGGGATGATTTCCTGACAGAGCCGCTCTTCAGGAAATCCGAGAACGTCACAAGAAGACCTCCCAGAAACCATGGAGCACCACGCCATTCACGAAATTGTTCAGCAACTCCATATTCTGGTCCTTCAGTCTGTCAATCTCCTGCCTGGAATGCACGAACAACTGAATTTCCTGGCCTATCTTCTTCTCGAAGGCCGAAACATCAGCAGTCCTCTTCGCGGGAGTGATAATAAGCAGGTCGACATCGCTCTGCGGGGTGCTCTCGCCTTTCCTGCATGAACCGAAGAGCACGATGGCCTCAGGATTGTTGAATCGGTCAATCAGGTAATCAATGAGTCCGGAGGACCACAGCTGCTCAATGTGGAAGCAGAGTTTCCGGTGACGATAAAGGGGATTCTGGGCATTTGCCCTGAATACCTGTGCCTGGAGCCTTTTCTCACGGACCAGAAGTCCCTGCCTCTCCAGGCTGCGAAGGTACTTCGAGGCTGTCGTTGGAGAGATGCCCAGTCTCAGCGCAAGGTTACGTACATGGAACTCGGTCCCGGGATCGCGGAGGAAGGTTTCGAGCAGCCTGTTGTGGTTTCTGTCCATTTTTTAGGGTAACTGTTCATCTTGTTGGACAGTTGTCCATATAAATGTTTTGGTCTCTGAGGCGCCCATTGCTGGGGTCGGCGGTGAACTCGGATTCCGGTCGGGGCATGGTTCACCGCCGTGGACACCAGGCAGCGCAATAGTTAATAAGCACCGTCCCCGACTGAGCGGCATGACCAAGAGAACACTGGCATCGTACGAGAAGCCGTTGCCGAGGCAGGTCAAGAGGAGCACGGAAGGGACATGCCCCTATTGCCACAAGCATGTCCAGGCCCTGGAGCTTCATATCCATGACAAGCACCTGCGGGAAAAGCGGGTCAGGCGCTGAACGCGAGCTCATCCCGTGCCGGTCCCCGCTGTCGATGGAAACTCTCCTGGAAACCCTTAAGAACCCGGCCGATTCCATGAGTGGCATCTTGGACAGGAATGCATGAGACCATCGTCGCGGTGGCGGACAGCGCGGTCCGCATCCTTTCCCCGTGGAAGCTGGACCTCTCACGCTACTACGAGACTGCGGAATCGTCCGAGCTGAGCATCATCTTGCAGGACGCGGACAGCTATTCCGCGGTGTTCGAGCCTCCATACCGGGAGCTGCGCTGCTCCACTCCAGGGAACCTGGAGCAACTGGCGCGGCAGCTGGCGCTCTATCTCGGCTGCTTCCACTCGGAGCGCTACCAGGCGGTGCACGGTTGCGGACTCGTCGCGGATGGAGCCGGGATCCTCTTCTCCGGCAATTCCGGCTCCGGGAAATCGCTCATGCGCGAGCTGCACCCCCGTGCGCAGGTCCTCGATGATGATATCCTGATGCTGGATACGCTCGGGGGGAGGATGCTGGTGACAGGAAAGCGCGGGACCGTGACCGATGAAGTGGAGACGGCCCGCATCCTGGTCGAGCCTCGAAGTCCGCTGCGCGAGGCAACGCTCGACCTTGTGGTGCTGCTGGACAGCGCGCTGCCGAGCGGACATCTGGAGCGGAGAGAGGCGATTCCCAGGAGCTATGCGAAGCTGGACGCCCTGCCGGACGTGCTGCAGTCGGCCTACTGCGCGCTGCCGGACATAGAGAGCACGGTTCCGGTGCATCTACTGGGAACGAAAGGAAAGCGGAGGGAGCTGCTCGCTGAGGCAGTGCGCTCCCTCATGTCGCGTTGAGTATCTCCTTCCGCAGGCGCTCAATCTCCTTCAGGAGCAGCTGTCTCGTCGGGCCCGCAGAGCCCTTGTACAGCTCGTTCGCGAGATGGTAGAGCTCCTTCACTCCGGGCTCGCGGGAGCGGACTCTCCGGGAGATTTCCTCCGAGATGGCCCGCGCCAGGCTCACCGCGTCCGCCGCTGCCGAGGCCGCCGCGCTGTTGTACCGCTCGAGTTGCTTCCTCACCGCGTCAGGTGCGCCTTCCACCGAGACAGCGCCGCCGACCTGCGAAAGGGTAATCCGCTTGGCCGGTTCCGGGCGCTTCTGCCGGGAGAGCTCCTCCTCCCTCTTCCGGAGCGCGGCTTTCAGCGAGGCTACCTCCTGCTCGTTCTTCGGCATGCTAGCCTGGGCGGAGCGCGCAGCTCGCTGCAGCTGCGCTTTCTTCTTCTCGAGGGATGGCAGCGCGGCGTTGAGGGCGACCAGCCGCTCCCGAAGACGGGCCTGCTGTGCCCGGAGAGCTGCGCTCTGCTGGGCAAGCCGTTCCTTCAGTACCTGCAGCTTCCGCACCTCGGCGTGTGCCGAGCGTAAGACGGTATCCTGTCGGGAGACCAGCGCGCCCTGGGCCTGGGCGCGCCGTGAGGCGTCCGCTTCCTTCTTCCGAAGCGCCGAGACTGATGAGCCTAGAGCCCTTTCCCGGCCGCGCAGGGATGCGATATGCGAGAGAGCGGAGTGTGCCTTGCGTTTCTCGGCCGAGGCCGCCGCGAGGGCGGCACGATGCCTGCGCTCCATCGCGGTCAGCCTGTGGCGGAGCGAGGTCAGGAGGGCTTTCCCCTTCGTGAAATCCCGAGAGGAGCGGAGAGCCGCATTGCGCTGAGATGCAAGCTCGCGCCGCAGTGCGTCCAGCTCGCTCTGTTTCTGCGCGGCCTTCTTCTCGACCGACGCTGCGTCCTTGCGCTCCATGCGGGCCGCGGAGGCGTTCTGCCGCATCTGTGCCCTGGTCTCCTTCAGCCGGGCTTCCATCTGGACAAGGCGCTCCTGGCGCTCGTTGAGCATGGTCCGCGCGTGCTTCAGGTCCTGGCCGGCGCTGACCAGCGCGGCATTCCGGCCGTCGACGGCACGCCTCGCCGCGGAGAGCTTGTTGGATAGCTCCTTCCGCTTGGCTTCGAGGGATGCAAGGCGCTGATGCTCGTCCGTCTCCTCCTTGCGTGCGGCGAGGAGCTGCTGTCTGGCCTCCTCGAGGGAAAGACGGAGCTTCTCTTTCTCCTTCCGGAGCCTGTCCGCGTCGGTGGCGAGCTGGGCGTGATGCCGCTCGGCATCCTTCAGGGACTCTTCCTGTGCGGCGATGTGCGCCCGCAAGGATGACTCCTCTTGCTTGAGTCGCTCATCCTTCTCCTCATGGCGCTGGCCGAGCACATGGAGCTTCTCGCGCGCTGAGCCGAGCTCCTTCTGCAGGGCGGCGAGCGCGGCCTTCTTTTCGGAGAGATCCTTCTCCGCTGAGTCCGTCTGCTTGGATGCGGAGAGGAACTCCTTCTCCCGAGCATCCGTGCGCTTCTGCAGCCCCTCGGATTTCCTCTTCAGGCCGGCAATCCGGCGCTCGAGGCGCTGCTCCTCATCGCGGGAAGCGGCCATCTGCTCCCCGAGTGCCGCAAGCTGTGCTTCCTCGCGGCGCTTCTCCTCCTGGAACGCCGACTTCTGCCCGGCAAGCGCCTTCTCCTTCCTGGCAAGCGCTTCGTCCAGCGCGGAGAGGCGCTGCTGCTTCTCGTCCTTCTCCCGCTCCAGGCGCCTGATATGCGCCTCCCGGGAGGAGAGCTCCTTCTGCAGGCCGTCAATCTCGCGCGTGACCGAGGACAGGTACTCCTCCAGAACCCGGACGTCGCCCTCGATGAGAGAGTGCATCTCCTTGAAACTCTCGAGCGGGCCCGGCATGCCTCCCACTGGGAAGGCATGGTTTAAATAGATTTCTCAGCAGCCGGCCGCGATACCGTGCGACGCCGGCATGCCGGACATTCTCCGCAAAGCGGCCGCTCAGCGCTTCTCGACTTGCAGCCCGGCGAGCTCCACGGCGCCGGGACGCGTTTCCGCGAGATAGAGATTGACCCAGGGATTCTGCTCGTCGGCGTAGCTCCAGCGCGATGACACCGCTCGGAGCCACTCCCCTACCATCTGGTCGCCGGCCTTCTCGATGAACGCGATGGCCTCCCCGGTGGACCGGTAGCGCACCACGTCAGGGTCCTGGTCCTGCATCCTGGACAGAAGGTCGAAGAGCACCGGGTCCTTGCGCACCGGATAGACCATGGAGAGCTTGACATCTCCTGAGCATGAGGAGAAGTGCCCGTATGCTGCAGCTTCATCCCTGGCGCCCTCGATGGCTGCGATTGCCTCCTCCAATTCCCGCACAGTCTCCGGAGCCCGGGCGCTGTCCACCCGCCTGAAGAGGTCGGAGACGCTCGCGGCGCTCTTGAGGTCCCCTGCCTCAGCCTGGCGCGCGGCTCGGCGGAGGGTCTGGAGCCGTTCCCTGCCGGCAGAGGCAGAGTAGAAGAGGAAGCCCTCCCGGATGAGCGCGTCGAGAAGGTCATCGGTCTCTCTGCCGTTCACGACGGCATACTGTTCGGTGCGGCGGCTCTCGCCGTTCCCTGCGCCGTGCTGGAAGTAAACCATGAGCGGCTTCGTCCCGGTGAGAGAATACAGGTCCATGCTGTCTCCGCGGAGTTTGTAGCTCGCAGATTGCATCTTCACCGGGAATACCCCGTCCGGCCGGATGAGCCTCAGGTTCCCCAGGCCCGGGCGGCTGCCCTCTGCGCCGTACTTGAGGGTGAAGGCGTCCAGCACGGCCTGCTGCGTCTCCGCGGAGAGGATGGAGCGGTAGTCCTCTTTCGCGTCCTGCACCACGCGATGGAGCTTCGCGAACGCCTCGAGGGCGCGAGTCGGAGTCTCGAGGGTCACCGAGAGGGAGAGACCTCCCTCGCCGAGCATTGCCGACGCGATGAGCGCCGTGGGGGTCAGCGCGGGCCCCGTGACTCTTCCGTAGAGCGCCTCTCCGAGGGTCACCTGCTGGATGAGCGGGCCCGCCTTCGCATGCACCTCGCTGAGGAGCTGCTCCATGAAGGAGAACTCGTCGCTGATGATGTCGCATTCCCGCTGCTGCGGGGAGACGATGATGAGCCAGTCGTCGAGATCATAGCCCAGGGCGCTGCCCCCCTTGTCGATGCGGAAGCTCTCGTCCGCGACCTCTCGGCCGAGGATGTCCTGGAGCGCGGCTCGGTATCTCTCGGCGTCGCGCCCGGTGAGGGTGAGCAGACGCTTGTCGGGTATGAGCAGCACGCTGTCTTCCACGTGCTCGCGGGAGTTGAGGTAGCGCTTGCGCAGGTGCTTACCCGCGATGTCCTGCAGGATATTCCTTCCTGCTGGAGGGACAGCGCCGGCAGGCTTGCTTGCCTCCTTCTTCGTGCGCAGGCTGCGCGCGTACTCTCCCAGGTCGCTAGGCTTCCGCGTCATTGCTTCCTCTGCTTCTTGGCCTTCTCCAGCTCGGTCATGAGCTTGTCCAGCATCTCCATGGGCATGGTCTCGAAGCTGTACTCTGCAGCCACGACGCTTGGGTCTCCCCGCGCCATGGCGGCGAGGCGGTACTGCTTCACGTGGCGCTGGAACTCCGCTTCGTCCGCCGCCACCACATCCTTGTCGCGCGTCTCATGGTAGCTGCGGATTCCACTCTCGATGGCGTCCGTATAGACCTGGGTGAGGAAGGTCGCGTACTTCGTCTGGAAAGCGGGGATGTCCGTGCGCCGGAGCTCGTCCAGCTCGCTCCTGGCCTCCGCGGGTATCTTGAGCCCCTTGGCAGCCTCCAGCTCGAGCCGGCGGCAGAGGTTCCGGACGTCCCTGCCGGAGAGGCTGTGCGCGTAATCGTCCGGGAAGTCCGGATGGAAGCACAGCGCCCCGAGGTCCGTCCACTTCTTCTCCGGGATCTCTGCGCTCTTCTTGCTCAGGCGGACGTAGCCATGCTTGATGCCTCGCTTGAGCTCCAGCTGGAGGAGCTTCCCGAAGTCCTCGGGTGTCTCCGGGCCGGTGACGAACATCTCGTTCTGCCTCAGGCGCGATGAGAGCGCGTCGTCCAGCGTGAGCGGCTTGTTGGTCGTCGCGATGAGGAGGTAGTTGCCCAGGGTGCTCGATGCGACTCCCTCGAGCTGGTTGAGCAGCTCCTGCATGAGCCCCCGTTCCGGGGAGTCCTCACGCATATCCTCGCGGGAGGCGAGCAGCGCGTCGATGTCCTCCACGACGATGAGGTAGACCTTGTCCCCGCTGTGCACCTTGGCGAATTCCTTCCGGATGAGGTCTTCCCCCTCTCCGAACCACTTGCTCTTGATGCGGGAGTCGATGAACAGCGTCTCGAAGGGAAGACTGCGCTCCTCGGACATCCGGCTCAGGTGGGAGACCATCCCCTGGATGGTCAGCGTCTTCCCCGTTCCCGGCCTCCCTTTCAGGAGGTAGGTGTTCGGCAGCCGCACGACGTCGAGCGCAGGATTCCCGCCCTTGTCGTACCATCCCAGGAAGTTGTCCGCGATGGAGATGAGCGACTCCTTGAGGTCGGTGTTCCCGATGATCTGGTCCCATTCCACGCGCTCCACCACGGTCGCCTGGGAGAATCCCGGGCGGAACTCGAAGCCGGTGATGACCACATCGCTGACTCCCCAGGGCTCGCCCTCGAGGACCCAGCTCGCGTTGCCAAGATTGTACCGCTGCACCACGTCGCTGAAGCGGTCCTTCTCCCAGCGCACCTGGTTGATGAGGAAGCTGTACGCGCCCTGGAGGACCTTGCGCAGGTTCTCGTCGTCGATGGTGCCAAGCTTGACGTGCTGGCGCGCGAGGCCCCTGAGCACGATGTGCGTCAGGTTGTCCATCAGCTCGTCCTTCTCCAGGCTGAAATCCACGTTGAGATAGTCGTTATCCCGGTCGAGGAGGTCCGCCTCGAGGCTCTGGAGGCCCGCGCACGCCCCGGAGAAGAGGGCGTAGGCGTTGATGAACGCGCGCTCCTGCTTGGCCGCTGCCGCGTCGCCTTCGGGCTTGATGAGCTGCTCGAGACCGTCGTGTACCGCGAGGTAGGTGCCGAGGGCGCGCTTGTAGCTGGTGAGCGCGGCTATCTGCTCGGGGCTGTTCATGCACTGGTCTGCGGTCCCTGGGTCGCCGACCTGCTCCAGGACGTACTGGTAGAGGGAGAACTTCCGGTTCTGTTGGATTCCCGGCGGGAGCTTGTCCGGAGTGAACTCCGCATACGGGAAGAACGCGTTGCCCTTCAGCCAGACGCGCACTGCCTTCTCGCACTGCTTCCAAGTCGCTGGCTTCACTCTACGTGCTGTGCTCATCGTGCCACCTCATGGTATATCTTGAGCGGGCTTCCCTTGGTGAGCTCCGCCAGGACCGCTCTCGCCTGCGCGTCGCAGACCGCAAGCTCGTCCGACGCGACGTCCTCCCTGCGGTAATCCTCGCGGAAGGAGTCCTTGCGGAGGCGGAGGGGCTTCCGTATCGTCCCCCTGCTCGAGAGGTAGTCCCGCCGGTAGCGGAGGAATGCGATGTCAGGATTCGCTTCGAGAAGCTCGCGCAGCGCGCGCCCTTCCCTTCCCCGCATGGTGCTGAGGTCGCGGACGTTTGCGCTGTAGAAAGGCCCGTACACCCCGATGGAGACGTGCTTCGGGTGCAGCGCCTCGATGCTGTCCAGGCCCTCCATGAGGTCGTAGGGAGTTCCCCAGAATTTCCGGGTGAGCATATCGGAGAGTTCCGCGGAGATGACCGCGCTCTTTCCTTCCATGCGGAGATCCTTCGCCGTCCCGCGCATCGGGATATCCTGGTCAAGGATGATGATGCAGCTGTTGTATGCAGCCTGCGGCAGATTGTATGCGGTGAACACCAGCTTGAAGCGCTCGGTCGACATCCCGTCAGGGGTGAGATTACCCTTGCCCACGCGCATTGCGCGCAGGTCGGTGTGCAGGTCGCTCTTCGACGCAAGGGGGATGTCCAGCGTCTTTGTCCGGCGCGAGAAGTCGAGTTCCCGGACCGCAGCCGTAAGCTCCTCGAAGCGCCCCGCGTACGCATTCCCCGGGAGATTCTCGTCGAAGAGCAGGTCCTCCAGGGCAGCAGCAAGCGCGGCTTCCCGATGGGGCTCCGGAGCGTTGCGCACGTCCGACAGCCTGGTCAGGAGATAGTCGAAACGCGGCAGGCCGCTCTCGGTATCCACGCTTACCTCGCGCCAGACTCCTGTGTTCTCGTGGAAGTCCTCAGCTCCGCTGATGTACCGCAGCGCTCCCATCGCGGCCCGGACTCGGTTGAGTTCTTTTGCGAGGTCAGCCAGCACCCCGCGATGCAGCTTCCTGCTCTCTTCGGGGATGCCTGGGGCGGTGGGAAGTCCAGGGTCCGACGCGAGCTGCTCCGCAAGCTGCCCGGTCTGTCCGAGCAGCTTCGCGAGGTAGCGCTCTTTCTCCTCTCCCTTGAGGGAGACAAAGCCCGAGGGGCTCATGTATTCAGCCTCCCTGCGGCGCGGTCTCCTCCTTCTCCTGCCGCTCGATATCGGCGAGGATCTGGTCGATGCGCTTGGGCTTCTCCGCCTTCGTGGGGTCCGCCACGTAGGCAGGGTCCACATAGATTCCCTGCTGCGTGAGATGGTACGCGTTGGAGAAACGCCGCTGCTCATCCTGGGTCTCGCGGGAGTAGGCCTTGACCTGCTCCATAACTTCTTCCTCGAAGAAGGGTTTCGCGAGCATCTCCATCGCCTCGTGGGCGATTCCCCGCGCAGCAAGCACATTCATCATCATGACCTCGTTGGCCGCCTTCATGGTGCGGTTGTAGAGGTTGATGAGACGCGTCGCGTGCATCGCGCTCGCTGCGGTCTTGCCGTTCTGCTGGAAGATGGGCATCGAGTACTTGATTTGCGCCTCGTACCCTATCTGCATCATCTCATACGACGCGACGAGACTCTGCACCGTCAGGAGAGTCGCCTCCTGTGCGCGACTGGAGTTCTCGGACTGGTCCAGCAGCTTGTCCGCGCGGTTGCGCTCATTCCGCAGGTTGTTCACCGTCAGCTCCTTCTGCTGGAGTTCGCCCTGCGCAGCGGTCACGCTGCGCCCGAACTCTTCCCTGGCGAGCTTCTCCGCATCGTTGAGCATCGGCATCTGCTCCCACTGGGAGACCAGTGTGTCATACTCTCCTTTCTTGGTTTCCATCTCGCGCTCGGCGCCGAGCACCACCTGGTCGAGCCTGGTGGATTCTCCTCGCCAGTGGTCTGACTCTTCATGGAGGTAGTCGAGATGGGAATGGCCATCTGCCTCGAGCGTCTGGAGCTGCTTGAGCGAGCCCTTGATACTGTTCCCTGCGCCGGTGAAGTTGCGTATAGTGTCCCCGATGATAGAGTCCAGGAGGCCGCCGCTCCGCTCCGCGCGGTCGAGCATCTTGTTCTTGCCGTAGGTCTTCAGGAACGGCACCCCGCTGAGGAAGCCCCGATGCATCGAGCGGTACAGGCCCCACATGACGCCCTTCGCGCGCATCCTGCCCAACGCGCCCTGCCAGTTGGAGGAGAGGTCCTTGTGCTGCTCAACGAGGTCGTCGAGCTCAAGGGCGTACTCGGCCATCATCCTTGCGAAGTTCTCGACAGTGATGCCGCTCTTCCCGAAAAGCGTGGTCTGCTCGCCGAGGGACTGCTGCTGGTCAGCTCTGCTCCGGCGGCCGCGCTCCAGCACGTCGCGCGGATTCTCCATGCTGCGCTCGCCCGAGAGCGTGTCGTAGAGGCTCATCCCCCCGCGGCGAACCTGCTTCAAATCTTCCATTGCGGTGTCCTGCTTCTTGGCCATCCCTTCCTCACCTCATTTGGATACCGGGCGATGACGCCATCCCCCGTTTGTACACTAAATATGTACTACGCAGGGGTGAATCTATATTCACTTAAAAGGTTTACTATGGTTGGCACCCTCCTGTACAATGCGCCTCTCACCCCGCGTAGGGATTACCGCCCTTTCAGGGTGCATCTCGTCGGTGGGCGTGGCCGCGTTAAAAACATTCCCACTGAAAATTCAGCGTAATCGGAATTTGCAGGCTGTTCATATCTGATTTCACGGGAATCTTTGGCAGAGCATTCAAATGGTGGCGGGACTTGCCGTCGCCAGTGAGGGAAAATCAGGAAGCGGAGGCGGAACCTTTATATTGCAATGAAAATTCCTAAAATCACCACTGTCAGATACCAAATAGGGAGGGACCAAGAATGAACGATGCGCCGGCTGACCCGCTTCAAGACCTGCCGCCCGAGCGGCCGCTCGAATTCCGCACCGACGACGCGCTGTACGTCTTCCTCATCGGTCCGGGCGTCGCGAGAGTCGAGGAGAACTACCGCGTCGCGTGGGAGGCCGAATCCCGCGCCGGAGATACCGTCTGGCGGCTGAGCGAGCCGGAGCTTGCGAAGGCCCCGACGCTCCGTGGCAAGGGCCCGCTGGGGATGACTCTCCGGGAACTGCTCACCGAGTACGTGATGAACTTCCAGGGCGACCGCATCGCGGACGCCCAGCAGAAGCTGCTCTGGAGGACAGCGAGGGATTTTATTGGAAGGGAGCAGCGTGGTGGAAGAAGCCTGCGTGAGCCCGGCGTCCAAGATCAGCGTCAGGACATCGTGTACACCCTCACTCCGCTCTCCGGGATGGACAAGCCGAAGCCAATCACCTCGCTGGATGAGCAGGTGGGCGAGAACTGCTGGCTCACGAAGCTGGTGCCGAGCAACCTTGGCCACCCGCCGAGCGACGACGAGGTCGCGATGTGGATGTACGGCTTTCGCCTCGTGTACTCGGAGCATCAGGCAGGCGGGCTCATCATCGGACCTCTCGGGGGAGAGGAGATAGCGAGGCTCTCCGAGCATTATACGAAGTGAGCGCATGGCACTGGAAGAACCCTACATCAGGCATCTGCTCGAGGACGGAGCCGTCGTTCTCGGAGGACGGTTGTACAAGCCGAGCGGGAACGAGCAAGCGATGGAGGGTGATGCGGTGCTCGCCATCGGCGCGAGGAGCCTGAAGCTGGAGCCGCTCGCACTGGCCTTCGATATCGAGCGCGCGTACTTCGAGGACCCGGTCGTGAGCGAGCAGATGCAGGAGATGCAGATGAAACTGCTGAAGAAGTACTCCTCGCAGCTCGGGACCAAGGTCAAGGACCTGTTCATCGAGCAGGAGCTGCTCGCGTTCATCTCAGAGGAAGTTCTCCCGTACTTCGCGACGAGCGGAGATGAGCTTGCCCGCATCGCGGGACGCAGGCTCCAGCCCGCGAAGGAGAAGAAGTCCTCAAAGGGGCTGCGCGCTCTCGGCGTCCGGCCCACGCGCCAGAGACCCGCACCGCTTCGAGAGGCCAGCCTCCTCGAAGATACCCTTGCCGAGCTTTCCCTCGGCGACGTGTGCACCGCGCGCGCGGGAGGCGGGACGCTCGTATACTCGCTTGCCCTCACGGATGCTCCGAGCGGGCCGTCGGTCTCCGTCGGCGGCAGGATTTACTCGCTCGTGTACCGGATGCCGTTTGAGAAGTTCGCGCAGGCGTACAATCAGCGGCTCGCGAGGAAGCTCCAGCAGGATGCCCTTGCGGGCGAGGAGGGCGCTGCTGATGCGTTGAGCGAGAAACGCACGCTGGAGCAGCGCGTCCGGGAGAGTGTCTCGAAGGTGCAGGACCTCAGGGTGGAGCGCCTCGCGCCGGACAAGTACCTGCTCACCCTGGGGGTGCCCCAGTTCGCGAACCGAGGGGAGGACGGCGGTATCTACGTCTTCCCCCCGTGCGAGGTCTCCGTGGCGCTTTACGCGGTACGAGTCCAGCCGGGCAAGCCCTGCGATATCCGCTATGTGAAGCCCTTTGTCAAAGGGGCGTATCTCCATCCCTTCGTGCAGCACCACAGGAAGCTTGAGCAGGGCATCATCGAGGAGAACAAGTCCATCTGCCTCGATGATGACCTGGAGAAGGACCGCTCGCGATGGGCGACCGCGCGGCTGGAGAGCATGTCCCTCGGCCAGAAGGTCGCAGGATATCTGATGCTCGGCCGCGACATCCTGGTCACCGGCTACAAGCTGGAGGGCAGTCCTGGTAAGTACAAGCTGCTCAACAGGCCGCGCAGCGCCTTCGTCTATGACAGGCAGGCCTACCTTCCGCTCAAGAAAGACGAGAAATGGCTCAGAGAGCATGGCATGGTCGTCAGCAACACCCAGGAGGAGGTATGAACATGAGTGACATCGCTGCCTATATGACGAAGAAGATGCAGGAGCGCGGCAAGGAGCGCACAATCATCATCCCCGCGACGCAGGAGATAGAGATGGTCCGCATCTCTCCAGGGGCAGTGGCGAAATTCTACGCCATACGGGACATCTACCGGGACATGCTCCGGGAGTCCGGCGCGAGGAGCGAAGTGGAGGCGAGCCAGGAGTTCTATACCTGGGGAGTCCGCCAGCGAGGAGAGGACATCACACGGGACTTCTACCTGCCGCACCAGACGGAGAACACCACCGTCCGCACGAACTTCGACCCGCTGGAGGAGGCGCTCACCTCCGACCTGAGGCAGTATCTCGAAGGAACCGACCTCGAGGTGTACTGCTGGACGCATATCCATCCATGGCCGCAGTCCTATGCCTCTGTAGTTCACCCGAGTTCGACCGACAGGGAGAACAACAAGCGCATCCTGAGCTGGCTCGCAGGCCAGGAGGGCAGCCGCCTCCGCGGCTATGACGTGACCAAGATGCCGTCCCTCAAGAGGACGCTCGAAGGCGAGGTCCTGGAGCTTTCGGACGAGACCAGCCTGAACGTCTACCGCGTCCGGCTGGACCGCAGCGGGCTTTCGGCTGCCCTGCAGGAAAGCCTCGGCAAGCGGGGACTCAAGGCAGACAAGGAGAAGACGGACGCTGCGTTGCAGGAGGCGCTGGAGCATTCGGGGCTCGTCGCGTCCCTGGAGGACCACTCTCCGGTGTACATCGCGTACAGCAAGAGCCTCATCTTCAATTGCCGGGCGTCTCCCGCGGAGCTGGCAGGGCTCTTCTCCCCCGAGAGCGGAAGGACCGACGAGAGCCATCTCTACGGGGAAGTGTTCGGATACCTCCTCGACAGCCACGGCAGGATTGTGCAGGACTCCTATTTCTGCCAGGAAGTTCCCGTCCGGGTCGTTCCCGTCGCGGGAGACTTCGAGCTGACCGCGGAGGGGACGCTCGCTCCGAAATATCTCGGCGCGCTGGAGGCCGAGGTGCGGAAGCGCATCAACCTCGACCGCAGGACCCGCCGGGCGACCGAGGTGGAGAAGGCAATCAAGGAGGCAGCAACACCCATTCCCATCGTGGAGCCCGCGGACGTGATGGTTCCGGTGCAGGTGGAGCAGCCCATCGCGCAGTACAACTGGAGCCAGCGCTTCATCCAGCGCATCGTCTCCTGGCTGAACGGCCTGCTGCCCAAGCAGTCGCTGTCCGCGGAACCCGCCGAGAAGGAGGACGAGGACTGAGATGGACCGCTTCGACCGCCAGGAGCGCATCCAGGTGGACGGCGAGAGCTGGGACCAGCAGAAGCTCCTGAAGAGCAAGGTGGCCATCGTCGGCTCAGGAGTGCTGAGCCAGAACATCGCTGCTGCGCTCGTGGGTCTCGGAGTGGGGTGGCTCTCGCTCTACGACAACCGCGCGGCCAAGGGACGGGATCCCGGGGAGTTCCTGGCCCTCTTCCGGAGGAACGGCCATGCCTTCGCGGCGGACTCGCTGAGAGACGTGCTGCTGCACATGTCCCGCGACGCGGGCACCGGCGAGCCGCTGCTCCGGGTGGAGAGCACTCCCTGGAAATTCGTGGACCCGGCGAGCGCGTGCATTCTCGGAGCGCCGAATCTCATCATCGACGCGACCAACGATCCGTTCGCAGAGCGAGTCCTGCTCGATTACGCCCGTGCGAGGAATATCCCGCTGCTCAACGCGTCGGCGAAGCGAATGCACGCTGAGCTATCGCTCGACCGCGGGTCGGGCGGCCTTGAGGAGCGCCTCTCCCCGGACTACCACGGGAAAGGGCAGCATCCCCTCACTGCAGGACTCATCGCGGGCATCGCGGCTGACGAGGCGCGGAAAGTCCTCATGCCCCTCGGCACCGAGCGGCCCATCGAGCGCACGGTGCGCTTCAACGGCCTGAGCGGAAACCTGCTCGGGGTGTACGACGAGCTGGCGCAGGAGAAGTATGACAGCCTCGACCTCTCCGGAATGCGGGCCGCGGTCATCGGCGCAGGAGCGCTGGGCAATTGGGTCATTCCTGGGCTATCGCAGATGGGCGTCGGATCCATCGAGGTCTGGGACCCGGACGTCTTCGAGGAGAGCAACCTCTCCAGGCAGCTCATGGCGACGCTGCACGAGGATGCGGTGGGGAGAGGAAAGGCCGAAACCGTTGTCCAGGTCCTCTCCACCATGTTCCCCGAGGTGCAGTACACGGTCCGGGCGGAGCCTTTCGAGGGCGCGTTCGCCAGGAAGCCTGACGTCGTGTTCCGATGCACGGACAACTGGGAGAGCACGCGTTCCATCAACGACGCTGCGGTCCGCGAGGGCATCCCTGCGGTGTTCTGCGGCACCGACCCGACGGTGGGCCAGGCGTACCTCTTCAAGCCTGGAGACAATTACTGCCTCGAATGCATGTTTGGCGTCGATAAGCAGATAGCGGCGAACGCGCAGCCTATCGGATGCACGGCCGCGCCGGACCCGAGCGTCATCACTACCAACATGGTCGCGGCGTATCTCGGCCTCGCGCTCTTCGAGCGGTTCGCTGCGGGAGACGCGGTGCCGAAGAACATCATCAAGTATGACAATCACCTGATCAGCCAGCGGCTGCACTACCCCTATACCGAGCAGTCTCCCGCACTTGAGGGAAGCTGCCGATGCAGAGGTTCACCATGAGCCAGAAGCGCATCAGGGCGCTGGACGTGCTGCGCTCCCTGGAGGAGCCGGAGCAGCAGCCCAGGAGGGAATACAACGCAGTGAGGTTCGCCCCGCTCTCCGCGTGGGACATCGTGGGGGCGGAAGAGCTGCTCGGGTACGCCCGACCTGCCCTGGAGGCGCATCCGGCCCTTGAGGAGAGACTCTCTCTGGCCGTGAATGGCGATGAGGTCCGTTCGCTGCTGCTCGCCTCCTTCATATGCAGGCAGAATCCGAATGCGTACGACGCGTGTATGGCGGACGCGTCAGTCCCTTCAGCCGAGCTGGGCGCTCGCCTCCTTGTGGAGTATGGAAAAGGACTTGGGAAGGATGACGTCCAGGAGATGATATCAGCGCTGGAGAAGCGCGTCGCGGCGGCGGCGCCTCTCAGTGTCGAGAACGCCACGGTCTATGCGCGCGAGCGGGCGACTCGGCGGTCGCTTCTCCCCGCCGCAGTGCGTGTCCTGCTCGCTGCTGGCGCGCTGGTGGGCGCCTACCTCTGGGGCAGCCATGACCTTTCGCAGCGCGCGGAGCGCAGTGAGCAGCGCATCGAATACATTCAGGAGGAGATGCCGTGAAGGAGGACCTGGCGCGGAAAGTCGCCCGCGCGCTGGCCACCCAGCGCAAGGAGGGGGGTCTTTCCGATGACGCATCCGGGCTCCCGCTGAATCAGCTCCTCGCCGCGGGCGCGCTGCTCGACCCATCTGAGCTAGGACGCTACGTCACTGCCAGCGGCGGGAAGCTCGACGTCATGCTCCTGGCGAAAGAACTCTCTGAGCGCTCGCGGCTCTCGGGGGACGCTCTCACCGCGCTGGAGCAGGCGCTGCTCTCCTCTGATGCTGAGGAGGTGACGCGGCTTCTGGGCGCCGAAGCGGCAGGGAAGCTCAACGGCAGGTCGATTCGCTCCCTTCTTGAGGGCAGACGGGTGAAGGACGCTGCACTCGTCTCCCTCATGCAGGACAAGCGGCGCGGCAAGCCCATCGCTCAGGAGTACCGGAAGCGGGCCTCCAGGGTGAAGAATATCAGCACCGGCATCGCAGCCCTGGCACTCCTCGTGGGCGGTTTCCTCGGTGGAAAGGAGTACCTTGGCCGCGTCGAGTCCATGTCGCAAGCGGAAGAGAACGCGGCGCGCGAGGTGTTTGACGCGCAGTACCCACTTCAGGCGCCGGCGGACAGCACGTTCATCGAATCGCTTCCCGGCTATGCGGTCCCCTACGAGGAAGTCCCGTTCCGGATGCTGGGGATGGACATTGAGGCGGAAATGCCGTATCTGGACGCTGAGGACTTCAGCCAGCTGATGGAGGTCGCCGACCTTTTCCCAGGCACGACGCGGGGGTTTGACGCCCGGAGCAAGGCGGTGCTGACCGCCCAGATGACCCAGGAGTTCATGCCGGAGACGGTCGAGGCACTCTTCGAGAACTACGTGCTCGAGTACGCGGACAGCGATGAGCTCACCACGGACACCATCGTGGACCTGGCGAACCGGCACTACACGCTCTTCGATGACCCACAGCAGACTTTTGACTGGCTCCTTGCCCTGGCTTCCCGCGCGGAGGGCACGCACGCCGCCGGAGAGCTCACCTATATCGCAGGGCTCCTCGCCTCTGGCGAGAGGGCTCCGCTCTCGATGTACCTACGGGACAGCGAAGACCTCCAGATGCTCGATGCGCGGCTGGTTGATGGAGCGGAGGGCCTCGGGAACTCGAAGGAGCTCTTCCTGTCGAGTGCCCAGGGAGACGCGCTCCGGGTCTCGCGCGGGCTGTATCACGCCGCGATGCTCACGGGGGACGATGAACGCGCAACACTGCTGCGCGCGTCGCTCTACCATGCGGGAGCCACGGTGGACTCCCCTATTTACAGTGAGGAGGATTTCACCTACGCGCCCTGGCTGCCCTCTGTCCATCTTCAGCTGGGCAGGGTGTACAAGGCGCACGCGGAATGGGACGATGCGGAGTTCGAGTATGGCATTGTCATCAACGCGTACGAGGCCTCTTCTCAAGCGGATGATGCACGGAGAGAGCAGGTGGACCCCGAGGCGGAGCGCGAGCGGGCGCTCGGCCTCACCGGCGAGGAGCGCGAGGCGGAGTTCCAGGAGTTCTACCGGACGCTGCGCGAGGAGATGCCATGAGACAGGCGCAGCAGGAGACGCTGGACTCCGTGTTCGAGGAGGCTCCTCAGAAGCGCATCTCCGGCAAGAAGCTGCTGCACGGCCTGCTCCGGGAGAGGGACCGCATGGAGCGCATCGGCGACCTAGATAGGAGGCTCGGCCGCAATCCTGAGCAGATTTCCCCTGATGATGTTCTCCGCTCCTACGCGGCAGCGCTGCAGGAGCACGGCTACTCTCTGGGAAAGGAGCAGTCCGTGCTGGAGGATTTCCTAGATCGCTATCAGGCATGGGAGGAGGGATATGCCGCAAGACGCGACAGGCTTGTGCAGTGCCTCAGGGAGGATGCCGCCCTCTCGAGATACAGGGACATGACTCCCTACAGCGCGGGCTGCCTCGCGGGGGTTGTGATGCCCCTCTTTACATGGCTGGTGCAGGAAGCCCAGCTTGCCCAGGGATTCAGTTTCCCGGAGGGAATCTGGTACGCCGTGTGGCCGGTGAGCGCGGCTGCCATCACCTGGCCCCTCGGCAGGTATGCGGCGCGTAGGGTCGGACTCGGGCTGCGCGCTGCCCGGGACCAGCGTGCCATCCGGAGGATAGCGCTCGATGAGCTCGGGAAATGAGGGAAAGAAGACCGCAAAACGCGTGAACGGGGCATGAGAGTGGAGAGCATTCCGGCAGGAACGACTGTCCGAGCTGAAAACTCTTATAAGGGCCGCGGCACCCCCTTCGCCGGGGAGAAGAGATGACCACCATTCAGGAGAGCCTTGAGGAGCAGCTCACCAGCGAGAGCTTCCAGAAGAGCCCACGGTCTGGAAAGTCCTGGTCGAACGGAAAGCTCCTCAATGGCCTCGCGAAGGAGCTTCGCAGGGAGGAGCAGCGCGTCCGGAGACGGAATGCCTTGGAAGGCCGTGCCCTTGACATGGACTATGGCAGGGTTCTCGACGATTACCTCGGCTACGCGAGCGCCGCTCACGACCAGTCCGTGGACCCGAAGAAGCGGCCGCTGCTGGAGGAGTTCCTGCAGGGTTACCAGGCATGGAAGCGGAAGTACGACAGCGATGCGCGTGGATTCCAGCAAGACACCATCGAACGATATTTGGAGGAAGAATTCTGGGGTGCAAGTCTCTGTATCGGTTTTGCTGCTGCGACAGTCGGAATAATTGTTGCCGTGGAGGGCGGTCCGGCGGGGGCTTATGCCTTCGGAGGGGTGGAAGCTCTTGTCTTCGGCTGGCCCCTGCTCGGGTACGCGCTCGGCAGGCCTATCCTTGCCGCGAAGCGCGCACGGGCGCTCTCGTTCCTCAAGAAAGACACGCGTTTCCTGCTCGACCGCTATGACGAGATGGCAGGTGCAAGATGACCCAGCGACTGGAGCAGCAGGTGAGCGAGATATTCGCTGAGGAGGATGTGCCTGTGCAGCGTGGGCGCTGGTCCAACGGCAAGCTCGTCAAGGAGGTCCTGCGCGAGTTCCGCCGGGCGGAGAACGCCGCCGGATGGCAGTCGAGGCTCCAGAGCGGGTACCGAGTCAGCTATACGGAGACACTTGAAGAGCATCTCGGCTATCTCCGGGAGGCTCGAGCACTGGATTGCAGCCCGGAGAAGGAGCAGCTGCTCGTGGAATTCGCGGAGCAGTACGCGAGCTGGCGCTCCTTGTATGAGCGTAAATCCCGGGAGGCGCGTGATGTCCTAGGATACTTCGGCAGTTTCGAGTACCTGTTCGGAGGCCTCTTTTTCGCCGGTGTGGTCATCGGGGGTGCTGCTGCGGCAGCCATCAGCGGGATAGGAGGCAACCCCGCATGGTGGACTGGCCTCGGCGCCTATGAGGCGCTGGTGTGCGGCTGGCCCGCGCTCGCATATGGCGTCCGCAGCGCGAAGACCGCGACGGACCGCAGCCTCCACCTTGGCGCGATGCGGAGCGAGCTGGTCACGAAACTGGAGAGGCTTGACGCGAGGGGGAAGCCATGAAGCAGAGGCAAGGACTGGACGACCAGGTGAGCGAGCTGCTGGAAGAGCGGCCCGAGGCGCTGGCAAGACACGAGCGCTGGTCGAACAAGAAACTCGTGCACGAGCTGCTTCAGGAGTTCCGGCGGGAAGAAGGCAGGGTGGAACGGCAGAATGCCCTGCACGACCAGGCGAAGAGTGTCAGCTACGAGAAGACGCTCGACACGTATATTGACCACCTGAGCGACACCCGCGGTCTCGCCCTCGACGTCCCGAAGCGCAAGATGCTCGGCGAGCTGGTCACGGACTACAAGGCATGGAGGAGCAAGTATGATGTGAAGGCGGCGCGGCTGCCCGGCGAGACGTTCGGCATCTATGAGGATGGCGAATACTGGAATGTGGCACTCGCTATAGGCCTATGCGGAGGCTTCGTCGCAGCGCTTTTCATGGGGGTGCTGGGAGCCGGACCCGGCTGGTGGTGGGGTCTCGGCGGTGTTGAGGGGCTCATCTTCGGCGGGCCGCTCGTCGCGTACGCCATCGCGAAGCCTAAGCTGGAGATTGAGCGCGCTCACTCCTTCAGATGGATGAAGCGTGACATTGCGGAGAAGCTCACTCGCTACGACCAGCGTGGGGTGAAGGGATGAGGCAGTCCCAGAGTCTCGACCAGCAGGTCGGCGAGGCGGCGCTGGTCCAACCGGAAGCTCGTCGCGAGCGTCGTCCGCGAGCTCGGACGGCGAGAGAGCATCGCGGAGTTCGACTCCGCTGTGAAAGGCGTCCGCGTGCATAAGGATTACCGCGCCTGGGCATCGGACCATCTGGACTATCTCCGGGTCCAGGGCGTCCCCTGCGACCAGAGCAAGGAAGCCGTGCTTCTGGAGGAGCTCGTGGACCGCTACGCAGCACTGCGTGGGAGACGCGAGGAAGCGCCCTCGGTGCTGAGCTATCTGGGCGAGCGCTACGCATGGAGCGCCCTCGCGGGGCTGCTGATAGGATCACTAGTCTGGGGTCTGCCAGCCATGATTGCCGCCATGGACCCTGCCGAGCTGCAGCTGAGCGCGACCTATCACGCGGTCGTGGGGAGTCTCACCGTGGGATGTTTCGCCTGGCCGCTGGCCGCGGCAGGCTATGCGCGAGCGAGGAACGTCCTGTCCTCCTTGAGCGCGCCCCGGCGCGTGAAGGGCATCGCCATCGAGGCGCTCGACCGCTATGATGCGCTCGGAGTGAAGGGATGAGGCAGTCCCAGAGTCTCGACCAGCAGGTCGGCGAGCTGTTCGAGGAGCCGCGCGCACGACCGCTCTCCAGCAAGAGGCTGCTGCGTGGAGGTCAGAAAGGGAGCGGCGCTGGGACAGCCCGAAGGACGATGCGACGAAGGACTACCGGCCGCTCTACAAGAAAGCCGCTGCGGAATACCTCGCCTACGTCGGCGCCGACCCGAAGCTCGAGGCGCTCGTCCAGGAGGAGTTCGTCGCGCCATACGCGAAGCTTCAGGCGTACTACGATGCGGAGCCCGGAAGGAAGCGTGAGCACTGGAAGAAGTTCCGCGGAGACAACGGCTGGTACGCCTTCACGGCGTTTGCCGGAGGATTCCTGGGAGGCATGGTAGGACTGATTGCGGGCATCTCTCAGGTGAGCGAGGGGAATCTCGGCCTGCTCCCGATGCTCGGCGCCTTCGCAGGGTACGAGGCGTTCTGCTGGGGGTGGCCCTATCCGCTGGAGGCGCTGTCCAAGGCAGCCATCCCCCTCCGAAGGAGCGCGGATGTCCGCGCGCTGGTTCGCGACGCCACGCTCTCCCTG
Organism: Candidatus Woesearchaeota archaeon; assembly: GCA_018302335.1. Classification (GTDB taxonomy): domain Archaea; phylum Nanobdellota; class Nanobdellia; order Woesearchaeales; family JAGVZT01; genus JAGVZT01. The sequence continues at coordinate 74,595 of JAGVZT010000001.1, forward strand.
GACAGGAAGGTATAAAAAGTCCACTCCCCTGGGGAGCCGCATGCGTAAGGTCCCCTTCGTGGTCATCATCGCCCTTGCGGGCTTCGGCCTCTTCCTCTCCCTGTATATGGAGGCCATCGGGAGCGCGATTCCCTTGGCGCGCACTACCTCGACGCTCGTCGGCGTCGTTGGCTACGGGACAATCCTTATCCTCTCCTTTCTCAAGCTGCTCCGGCCGGACTCGAAGTACCGCTTTGGCGCCGCTGTCTTTTACGTCGCCCTGTTCGGCGCGGCGGTCACGGCGTGGATGCTCCTGATGGAGCTTGAGGAGGCGCGCTACTGCCATACATGTGTGCTGCAGCTGGTCATCATCTTCTCCATTCTCTTTAGCTGCATCGCCGGCCTTCGCATCGTCCCCTGGGAGCGCAGGGCCGAGTAACAGGATTTTAGTCCAGTAACAGATAATTTCATAAAGCGTTAGCGCTCTCGGAGCGCGATGAGCATTAGCAAGGCGGTGCGCTCTGCGGTTGACGAGCATCCCCAGCTCCAGGAGGTCCTCTCGCGGGGTCTCGCGAACTACACCGCGGTCGCGGAGCACCTGAAGCCTTCCATCGAGGAAGTTCTTGGCAAGAAGGTCAAGCTGCCCGCGGTGATGATGGCGGTCCGCAGGCTGGCGGACACCCTGACGAAGAAGGAAGTGACGCGCTTCCGGTTCTCCTCGGAGATTATCATGAAGAGCCCGCTCTGCGACATCGCCGTGGAGCGGTCTCCGGAGCTCGCATCCCTCCTGAAGACGCTCTATCACGCCGTGGACCTGGAGCAGGGAGACACCCTGCACGTCATCCATGGCAACTTCGAGGTGAGCATCGTGACGAACGAGAAGCACCGGAAGAAGGTCCTCAAGCACCTCGAGGGGCACACCATCATCAATGTCGAGAAGCAGCTCGTCTCCCTGTCCCTTCGCTTCGGGGAGGATTTCATGCACACTCCGGGGGTGATTGCCCGCGCGGTGCGTCAGTTCGCCTGGGAAGGCATCAACATCTACGAGATAGTCTCCACCTATACCGAGCTGACCTTCATCGTGAGCCAGAAGGACGCGATGCGCGGCTACCGGGCGCTCGGTGAGCTGATGGAGCCCAGGTAGGGGGGCCAATCGGCAGCAATGCGGGGGATATCCGCGTGACCTGCGGAACATCGCGCTTGGCTTCCGTCACTGCGGCCGGAGGACCTGATGGTTTCTATGGAGTTGCAGAAAGCTTCTTAAGGCGTCCTGGTATCCCGCGTCGGGGTGAACGCCATGCAGGGGGAAATGGGTATCGTGATTCCGGATGAGGAGTACGCGGCGCTTGGCAGGATGCTCGCGAACGCGGACAGCCCGGTGGGCATCGACGCGAAGAAGACGCACATCATCATCATCCACAAGCTGCTGCAGCTGGAGAAGCGCATCGCGCGGCTGGAGGCCAGGCAATGAGCGTGCCATCCATAAGCGCGACCGAGTTGAAGGCGCTGCTCGACAAGGGAGCCGCGCCGTATGTCCTCGATGTCCGGGAGCGGATGGAGCTGCTCTATGGCGCGATTCCAGGCTACACATGGATTCCCATGCGGGACGTGGCCAACCGCATGGGGGACCTCCCGAAGGGGAAGCGCATCGTGGTGTACTGCCATACCGGTGGGAGGAGCGAGGCGGTCGCAGGCATGCTCCAGCAGAAGGGCTATGACGCCTGGAATCTCACCGGGGGTATCATGGCCTGGGGAGAGTTCGACTCCAAGGTGAAGCAATACTGATGGAATACCCTTTCGCGCCAGACAGCGGAAGGTTTATCTAGCCCTACCGGACCGGGCATGCAGGGGTGTGACAATGGACTCTGGGGATATCGCATTCGGATTCGGACTGCTCTCTCATCTTGACGGTGGGAATGCATCGCTCTCTCCCTTCAGCATCCGCACCGCGCTCTCGATGGTCTATGAGGGGGCTGAAGGCCAGACTGCCGAGGAAATCGCCCAGGTCGCGAAGTTCCCCAAGGGCGCCAGAAGGCAAGTGGAGCTGCAGAAGGTGCTGCTCGCGCTGAACGCTCAGCATGAGGGTTTCACGCTGGCGACCGGGAACGGGCTGTGGGCGGACCGGGCGTTCCCGGTACTGGACTCCTACACGCGACTGCTGACGGAGGCGTATGCTGCAGAGGCGACGTCCGCCGATTTCAAGCACAGAGCTGAGGCATGGCGCGGCAACATCAACGACTGGGTCAGCGGGAAGACCGAGCAGAAGATTCCCGAGCTGTTCAAGGAGGGGACGATTACCGATGAGACGGTCATCGCCCTCGCCAACGCGCTGTACTTCAAGGGGTCCTGGAAAAAGAAATTCAACCCAGAGCATACCCGGCCGCAGGACTTCACCCTGGAGGACCGCACGGTCGTCCAGGTCGAGATGATGCGCAAGGGACAGGTCGAAGGACGCGAGCCGAGCTTCTCCTACGGTTACTTCGATGGAGTCAAGGCCGTGCTCCTGCCTTACAAAGGCGATGCGGTGATCCTGCCTTACACAGGTGATGCGGTGAGCAAGCTCATGCTCCTCCCACCGAAGAGAAGCAGCGTTGCCTCTCTGGAGACCGAGTTGAGAGAGCATCCCGAAACGCTCGCCACCTGGCGCTCCCATATGGGATACGAGACGTTCTCGCGGCTGGAGCTGCCGAAGCACGAGGTGCGTGGCAGCTACGAGCTTCTTGCTCCGCTGCGGGCGATGGGCATCTCGCAGGTCTTCACCGAGTACGCCGAGCTCCATGGCATCAGCAGGGAGGCGATATATATCACCAGCGGCCAGCACGAGAGCTACTTCAAGACGGACGAGGAAGGCTCAGAAGGCGCAGCGGCGACCGGATTCGGCGGGATGCGTGCGACATTCGCCGCGCAGCCTCCCCCTGCAGTCGAGTTCGTCGCTGACCGGCCTTTCCTGGAGCTGGTCCTGCTCGGGGACACGGTGCTGTTCCTCAACAGGATCATGGACCCGCGCTAGGGAGTTCCTGAAGAAGCAGCGCCTTGAGGTCCTCTGCGCCGTGCAGTCCTCTGACCCAGCGCTGCTTCTGCAGCACGCAGGCGTTCCCTCCTTCCGGGCTGCAGTGGCCGAAGCACAGCACTTTGGTGAGCTTGACCTTGCCCCAGAGGCCCTTGCCCTGGAGCCAGGCCTTCACCGCGGAGATATCATCCTGCGAGACAGAGGGAGAGCAGCTGGGCGTTCCCTCGGGATTGCCTGAACGGTCGTTGACACAGACGAAAACACGAAGTTCGCAGGGGTCACTGAAGTCTTCCATGCCGCTGTGGACGGGAGTGCGATTTAAAAAGCTGACTCCATTCCCGGCAGCATGGCACGCCAACCGAAGAGCTTCTTCACTCCGGAGCGCAGGACGCTTCTTGAGGACCTGACTGGTCTCTCGGAGACGGACACTGCTGCTCTTGAACTGGTCGGAAGGTACGCTGCGGAGAAACTCTGGCCGCAGTACGAGGCAATCAACGCGGACCGTAGGGCGTTTCATGCCGCAATGGACTCACTTATCGACCCGAAGCAGCTCGGTTTCCGGGGCAGCTTCCTTCCGGAGGACCTGGGAGGCATTGACCTGTCCATTCCCGCGTACATGATGGGACTGGAGATGCTCTCCCAGGGCAATGCGAGCGTTGCGCTCTCCCTCGCGATTGACGGCAGCGTGCTCTCAGCGCTTTCGAGGCTGGGCGATGAGCAGCAGCTCGGTCGGTATGTCCGGGATGCGCTGCGGGACAAGAGGATGACCGCGTTCGCGCTGACGGAGCCGGGATACGGGAGCGACGCGGGGAATCTCGAGACGCGTGCCACGACCGATGGCGCGTCCTGGAAGCTGAACGGCCAGAAGACCTGGACCACCAACGGCGGATGGGCCGACTATTATTTTGTGGTGTGCAGGACGAACCCCGACAGGAACCTCGGTCCTGCGGGACTCAGCGTGCTCATGGTGCACAAGGAGGAGATTGCTGCCATCGAGCAGATTCCCAAGTATACCGTGCCCGGCTCCTACACGGCTACGCTGACGTTTGCGGATAGTGTGGTGCCTGCGGCCGATGGGGCGGCCCGGCTCGTGGGCAGCGTGGACACCGGCTTCATGGACGCCAAGCGGCTTCTCGAGGGCGGGCGCATCACCATCGCATCGTTCGGCCTGGGCATCGCGAGCGAGGCCTTCGAGATGGCGTTGGATTACACCCGCACGAGGGAATCGCAGGGTGAGGCCCTTATCGAGAAACAGGCAATCGCGCTTCCTCTCGCGGAGTTCGACGCGCGATTGGACGCCGCGAGGCTCATGACCTACACCGCTGCGAAGCGCATGCAGGCCGGCAGGATGGAGAACGCCGAGGCGTCCAAGGCGAAGCTTCTCGGCTCAGAGCTCGCTGCGGAGCTTGCCGATTTCAACCGTCGGGTGCATGGCTCCTACGGCCTCGCGAAGGAGTATCGCTGTGTGCAGCTCATCCATGACGCCGGCGTCGCGGTGACCGGCGAAGGAACCTCAGAGATTCAGAAGATTCTCATCGCGTCCAACAGGAAGAAGAGGACAGGCAAGGACCCTGGGTTCAGGCCCTAGACTGCGCTCCTTCAATGCGATTCCTCTGGTCCGCGGAGAGTTGCTTCGCGAGCTGCTCCTTCCCTCCGAAGACCTGCTCAATCTGTTCGACTCCCGGGACGCGCAGCTCCCAGGCTCTCGCGTAGGCCTCCAGCAGCAGTTCCTTAGTGACCGTGCTGTCCACATTGAGGTGGCGGCCCTGGGCAATCTGCGCGAGGATTCTCATCACCCATGACCTCTTCAGACGTGCGCGCTGCTCCGCGGTGAGATGGTTCATGATGTTGTCACCGGGGAAGACTGCCTTGAACTGGTTGATCTTATTGATATCAATCTCCGGATGCTCGTGCGCCTGGACATAGGCCTCCAGGATGAGGTCTCGTTCTCGCATGACCTCCTTCCTGATGTTCTCGTCTGTGAGACACTCCTTGACCACGAGCCCCAGGGAGCCGAACAGGGCGGCCGCCGCCTTGAAGGAGCCGAGCAGGCCGCGGTCAGGCAAGGCGATAGCGGCCTTATGGCTCGTGCAGATGGTCGCGAAGACCGCTTCCCTGGTGAGCGGCCCGTTGTGGGGAAACTGGAGGCCACTGCCCATGGTGCCCGGGGTATGCGAGTCGGACCCACCGCCGACGAAGGCGGCCTTCGCGTCTGCGATGAAATCCAGAGGAGTGCTCCTGACCATCTCCAACCGGTCGTTGAGACCCGCGAAGAGCGTCAGCTTGTCCGCAAGGCCAAGGTGATGCAGCACATCCTGTATCGCCCCCCAGCCGTTGTTGTGCATCTCCACACCAATGTGGTATTTCTCGATGATGGCGGCAAGTTTCTCTCTCCCTTCGGGGGTCTTTCCCAGTATTTTTGTGGGATTGTAGCCTCCCGGGAGATAGGGGTGGGGGGCGAAAACGGGAAAGCCGTAGCTCTTGGCGATGAGTATCGCATCCTCAATGGTGTGCCGGTAGCAGCTGTTGATGAGCGTGTCAGCCTCATGGATGCGGTAGAGCTTTGCGCTCCCGTTCCCTCTCACCCGGTAGTCGAAGATGATCAGCTCGACTTGCTCCAGGGTCATCACTTCGATGCCAGGATAGAGATGGAAGAACTTCAGCCAGCCCCATTCCAGTTTGTCCTGCTTGAGGAGTTGCTGCTGGGTGTTGTACAGCGCCTGGAACTGCTGCCGCGGGTACTTGTAGGGATGGTCCGTGACGACCAGGGCGTTCAGCTGGAAGGCCTGGCACTTCTGGAGAATCTGAAGGCATCGGCCGCCGCTCGGAGAGGAGCCCATGCTCGGGTGGAAATGCATGTCCACCTTGATGGTCGCCACGGGCGTGGCCTGGATGGGTCAGCTTATATTTTTTCCGCAGTTCATTAAGGACGGTGCAGACCGCGGCCGGAAGGCGGTGGGAGTTTCGGGTTGTCTTGCAGGAAGGGCAGATATTCTCCACAATGTGGCCGCCCGCGCGCCTCTCTGGCTTACAGCCGCTCGAGCTGCCTGACGCGCGTCTCGTGGTCCGGCGCGGTCCTGTAGAGCTGCCAGAAGACCTTCTGGAGCCATGCCACCCATTCGGCATCGCGCACCTCGTACACCACGCTCGCATCCGCGGCGAGCTCTCCCGCCCGGTACATGCCCGCGCTCTCCTCGGTCCGGAAGCTCGCGAGGCTGTCGTCGATGACGAAGCCGCGCAGGGGCTGGTAGCAGTGCCGCACCTCGATGAGACCCTTTCCCATGAGCGGCCGCAGCAGAGAGAGGTTGCTCATCGTTGCCGCGTTGACACGGCACAGCACCTTGACACGCACTCCGCGTTCCACGAGTTCGTCCACTGCCGAAAGAACGCGCTGCTTCCCTTCCCTCGCGGTGAGGAACGAGAGATTGCCGGAGAAGCAGAGCACGCTCCGCGAGGCCTGCCGCAGGAGAGGGATGAGCGGGGCTTGCAGTGCCGAGGACTTCTTCTCATCGAGAACGTGCTGATACACCTCGAAGAAGTCGAAGTCGGTCTTGCGGCGTCCGGCGCGTATCTGCCGGAAGAGCTCCGTGCGCAGGTCCTCTCCTGCGAGGGAATCTGCATGGTTGTAGTACACCAGCTTGAGCGCTCCCGGTGAGCCCTTGCGGAAGACCTTCACGCTGACGAGCCCGGTGCGCTCCTTGACCTGCTGCACGTAGGAGTCCGCCGTGAGCCAGCTTCTCCCGAGGAGATGCGCGATGTCCTGCATGGTGCGAGGCTCCCGCTTCACGAAGGCGAGGAGCTTCTCGGTATCCTCCGGGGTGAGTGCCACGGCGGCGGGGAGTCTGCGGAGCTTCTTATAGTTTTCTAACTATACTATAAGAAAATAAAGCAAATTGAGATTAAAAATGAAACTATACATATCTTCTGAGGTGAACGCAATGGGATGGGACTTGGCACAACGGCTGGGGCGTATGCGATTGCTGGACAAGGAGACACACTCCAGGGGGAAGCAGCTCTATCATTACGACCTCATTGAGGTAGATTACGTGAACCTCGAGCGGAAGCTGAGCGTGAGCGAGGCCGGCGATGTCTACGAGGGACTGGAGAAGCATCCCTCGCTCATCCTCTACGGGTGCGTCCTGGAGGAGCCAGCGGTGCGAGAGACATTCACCAGCGGATACAGCGTGCTCTTCGCACCCCCTGGAAAGGAACGGGAGTGCGTGCTCACCGTTGGGGAGAAGCAGCTCCCCGAGGAGTATCGTGAGCGCTTCGAGGCCTTCACCACTTCGGCCGAGAACAAGCGGAGGGCTCGCGCGGCCGGGATGGATTATATCTCGCAGTTCGCCGGTGGCTCCACGGAGGAGCCCCAACGGAGGTGATGGGCCGTGGAGGACGACCACGAGAAACATGGTGAGAGGCGTCGCATTCCCGGGGAGGCCCGTGCTGCATCGCGGAGGGTCGATGCGCGGCAGTTCTCCCGGGCGCCGACGTACGCGCCCCGCGAGGTTGCAGACGACTCGCCGAGGCGAGATGCGAAGGGCGCGCCAGGGAGTGCTGAGGTTTTGAGCCGCCGGCCGATGCCCTCTCTGGACGGACAGGTGAAGAAGCTCGCGGGCGAAATAAGGGACTATGCGCGGAGCCAGCGCGAGCTCTGGCGGCAGGTGCCCTGGCTGGCGCTGGAAGCGGACGGCCGAACTGGCTTCGGCGAGGGAATCGTGTACCGAAGGGGATACCTTCCGGTCCTGACCGTTGGGTATACGAAGCTGTACGTCGACTGCGAGAGCGGAGAACTCGTGCGGTGGTCGGAGAACAGGATGCCGCCAGCGGAGGATGCAGATGTGCTCCTCTTGCTGAAGGGCATGGAGGAGCTTGATGCCTCCGGCCTCATCGATGCGCTCGAAGCGGAGGCAGCGGAGCCCTATTTTTACGGCTACGATCCCGCGAAGCAGGAGGCGTGGAGGGAGGAGGAGCGCAAGCAGCACCACGTCACTGAGATCTACCGGAGGCGCTGAGATGAGGAAGTACGTCCTCACCGGCGGCCCGGGAACGGGAAAGACAACGCTGCTCGAACGTCTTGCGACCGAGGGGTTTGCTACGGTCCCGGAGTCTGCGCGGCAGGTCATCCGGGAGCAGCAGCCGGACGGCGCACTGCCCTGGACGGACCCTGGCGCGTTCCAGGAACTGGTGCTGCAGAGGCAGGAGGAGGCAGAACGAAGCCTTGAAGGCGAGGTGTTCCTCGACAGGGGATTCGCCGATGGCATCGCGTACACGGAGGTGCTCGGATGCGGCATCGACAGCCGCGTCTACGACCTCATCCGCGCAGCGGACTACACACGCGTGTTCTTCCTGGAGCAGCTGCCGAGCTTCGACCAGGACGCCGAGCGCCGCGAGGACCGCAATCTCGCCGAGCGCATCCATGCCAAGCTCTACGAGGTGTACGACCGATTGGGATGTGATATCGTGCGCGTCCCTCCCGGGACTGTGGATGAGCGGACCCGGCTGGTCCTCTCGAGTCTTGTCCGGGAAACCGGCCGGGAGATTGAGGGGAAATATCCTACGGACCTGGCGGCTATGCGCGAGCGCCTCCGGCCGTATTGCGTGGACCTTGTCTCGGTGGATTCCGAAACGAACACCATCCACGACCTGTTCGGGCTGCTGCGGCACCTCGGCTACACCCTCCGCGTCCGCGAGAGCGGCTCATGCACCCTCACCATCAAGGGGCAGAACACGAGCGAACGACTGAGCGTGCGGAGCGAGCGGGAATGGGAAATCCCGCGAAGTCTCTGCCACACGCTGAGACTGCTGCCGCAGATAGGGAGCTATGAGAAGACCCGAGAGACCTACATCCCCCTCGGCGACCAGGGATGCAGAATCTGCCTGGATACTGTCAAGGGCCAGGGGTTCGTGGAAATCGAGGCGCGCTCAGAGCATCAGGTGCTCCTCTGGAAAGAACGCCTCGCCATCTCTGTCGATGCGATGCAGGAGCCGTACTGGCGGCTCTAGCCGCACCCGCATCCGCCGCCGCCCCCGCCGCCGGAACTCCCGCCGCCGGAGCTGCAGCATCCACCGCCGCCGCCGCCCGCTGATGCGTTGGGGTTGTCCACCTTGAAGCCGGCGCCGTGCGCGCCCTCGACATAGTCAATCTTGGAGCCTTCCATCACGTTCATGCTGATGGAGTCGATGAACAACTTCAGCTCACCGAGGTCCAGGGTGGTGTCGTCCTTCTCCGCCTTCTTCTCGAAGGCGAACTCGTACTGGACGCCGCCCATGCCGCCCGGAACCGCGCGGACGCGGAGGGCGTGGCCCTCCTTCTTCTCTTCCTTCATGATCTCAAGGATTTTCTCCCTCGCAAGGGGGGTGACCTTGATGGGCTTCGAGAACTCCTCGAGTTCCGAGAGCAGCTTCTTGAAAGGCGCGTCCGGCATGGACTTTGACTTCGCGGCGTCCTGCAGGCTCTCGTGGAGGAGGCCGTACTTGGTCAGGACATCGAGAGCCTCCGGATAGCTCCGCAGGAGCTTCGAGAGGGACAAGTTCGGTGAAATCGATTCTTTTACCGTTGCTGTTTCCGCACTATGCATGGGATGCACCCCCGCAAAGGTAGGGCCTCTTGCGTTTATAAAGTTACCGCACGGGGGGGTAGCGAAGGGCTCTCCTGCTGGGAATGAGCCATACCTCGAGCCATTTCGCGAGGGTTCTCACCGCGCCGAATCTGCGCATCCGACGCGTGTTCCAGAGGAAATGCGAGCGCAGGAGGAGATACTTCGCTCCAGCGAGCTGCGCCCGCCGCATGAATGCATAGTCCTCTGCCATCTCCACCGATGGGAAGCCGCCGATTTCCCGGAAAAGGGATGCGGGACAGGCAATGACGCCGCTGTTCGACAGGCGGCAGACACGCATCACGAGGTTGATGAGCGCGGCGGTCCAGAGGAAGCGCCAGTGGTCCGCGCGGCTGGGAGCGGATGCTATGAAGCGTTCCCTGCCCTCGGTTGCCCGCCTGAGCGCCTCGATGAAATCGGGTGCCGGTATGGCATCCGCGTCGAGGAAGAGCAAGACATCGCCCTTCGCGCGCTTCGCGCCAAGATTGCGGGCGTTCGCGACTCCTCTCCTTTCCGTGACCACGGTGAGGGCGCCGTGCCTCTCTGCAATCTCCGCGGTGCGGTCGGCGCAGGCATTCGCCACCACAATGATTTCCGTGGGGAGACTGCTCTGGGTGGTCAGGGCCTGCAGGGTGTAGGGCAGGGCCTTCTCCTCATTGTGCGCGGGGATGACGACGCTGATGTCCATGAGCGGATGGACAGCCAGCTGCGGCCTGTGCATTGCAAGGCGTGGTCCGAGGACCTGCCGTATGGAGACGGCGCCGGCTGTCCGCTCCGGGGGAGCTGGCCGCTCTTATATGCCCTTCGTCAAGGTTTAAAAATCGCGTCGCTTTCGGCATGGCATGCGCGCGATGGTGCTCAGACGGCAGAAGCCTGTGGAGCGGCGTCCGCTCGCATGTGTCGAGCGAGAGACTCCAGAGCCAGGCCCGGGTGAGCTCTTGCTTCGGGTGCGTTATTGCGGAATCTGCCGGACTGACTTGCACCTTGTCGAGGGCGACATGCCGCTGCGCAGGCGGCCGATTGTTCCCGGGCATCAGGCCGTCGGAGTGATTGAGGAAATGGGTCGTGGTGTGACAGGATGCAAGCGCGGACGGCGCGTCGGCGTGCCCTGGATTGCGGGCTCCTGCGGAGCCTGCATGCACTGCCGGCAGGGCAGGGAGAATCTCTGCGAGCGGCTCGCGTTCCACGGATGGAGCCGCGACGGCGGGTTCGCGTCGCACATGACGGTCCGCGCGGACTGCGCATTCCCGCTGCCGCGGCTCCCGGATGAGCACGTGGCGCCGCTGCTGTGCGCGGGCGTCGTTGGATATCGCGCGCTGCGCAGAGCGCGCATCGAGAGAGGCAGCACCGTGGCTCTCTGGGGATTCGGCTCCTCGGCGCATATCGGCATCCAGATACTGAGGCACTGGGACTGCAAGGTGCAGGTGTTCACGCGCAGCAGGGCCCACCAGGGGCACGCCCGTGCCCTGGGCGCGTCGTGGGTCGGCAGTCCGAAGGCCAGGGCTCCTTCCCTCTCCGAGAGCGCGGTCATCTATGCTCCTGTCGGAGAGCTTGTCCCGCGCGCATTGCGCAACCTCGCCCCGGGAGGCACCCTTGCGTTGGCCGACATCCATATGACACCGCTGCCGACGATGGAGTATGCCCTGCTCTGGAAAGAGAAAACCGTGACGAGCGTGGCCAATTCCACCAGGGATGATGTCCGCGAACTTCTCCGTCTCGCTGCGCGCATCCCCCTGCGGAGCGAGGTGACGCTCTTCCCCCTGGAGAAGGCGAACGAGGCGCTGCTTGCGGTCAAGCGGAGCAGGCTGCGCGGGAGCGCGGTGCTCGTCAATGAAGCGTAGCGCCGGCCCCACAGAACGTTTCCGGATGGACGTCGGCTGCGCTGCTGAGCATGTCCGGGATGCCGGCGAAACCAGGCGGGCACTGCCCGTCATTCCGGCCGTGGGACCACGTTTACTGAACAGTGCTCCCGGCACCGCCATCTTTTTATTGGCGGCTCTGCTCCTCAGCTGCACGATGGTGCCTTCGGAGAGAAAAGTCCTGCTGCTCAACATCGACCCGCTGGTGAACGGCACGCCTCTCACCCAGGTCATGGGGTGGAACGACCCGCAGGCCCTTGCGGCAGAGTACATCTCCGATGTGCGCACGGCCAGCGGCGGAGAGCTGGAGTATCGCATAGTTGCCGTGGAGACTGACCTTGATTTCCCGGTGAAGGAGGATGGTTTCGCCTACACCGGTGAGGAGTATCTGCGCGTCGCGCGCAAGCAGGTGAAAGACCACCAGCCCGATGGGGTGGATTATGCTGCGCTGCTGGATAAGCACCGGATTGCCGACCGCGCGAACGCCGGAGAGTTCGATGAGCTCTGGGTCTTCGGCGCTCCGTGGTTCGGCTTCTACGAGTCGAGGCTTGCGGGAAAGGGGGGGTACTGGTACAACTCCCCCCCTTTGGAATACCCAAAGCTGGATAGGCTCCTGCCCATCATGGGCTTCAGCTACGAGCGCGGGGTCGCCGAGATGCTCGAGGACCTCGGCCACCGCACCGAGGCGACCATGACCCAGGTCTATGGCGGTTGGAACGCGAGTTCCCTGGGAACGCCCTGGGACCGCTTCACGATGATTGACCGCGACTGGATAGGCGAGGCGCACGTGGGAAGTGTGCATTTCCCCCCTAACGGGCGGCGCGACTACGACTGGGGCAGCGCGGAGAAAGTGTGGAGCAATGCGGACGGCTGGCTCACGTATCCCGATGTGCAGGAGAGATGGCGCATGGTGTCCTGCCGGGAGTGGGGCTGCACCGCGCGAGGCTACCTCAACTGGTGGTTCTCCCATCTCCCGCGGCAGTCCGGCAAGACGGACGGCGTGCTGAACAACTGGTGGGCCTACGTCCGCGACCCCATGCTTGCAGCTTCGCGGAAGTCCGCATAGATTCGGCCGCGTTGCAGAGAATTCCAGCCATTCAGGTGAGACAGCCCGGAACTTGTACGTCAGTCAGGCCGGGATAGGGGGTTTTCTGCAGAACCACTCTGGCGAAACGTATTTAAGCGAGTGCAGCGCTCCTCGGTGCGGTGGTGCCCATGCGGTTCCTTGCAGTGCTTATGGTCATGCTTCTCGTGTTCAGCGCCCTCTCCATCGCGCTTCCCGCTCCGGGACGGTACCTGGTGAAAGGTGACGCAAGAGGACTGCGCGTCCAGCACGAGTTCAGCGGCGGGGTCACCGCTGAACTGTCCTCGGCGGAGGCGCTCGCGCTCACCCTGCGGGGAGTCGAACTGGAGAGCGTCCCGCTCTGGCACGTCCTGGGAAGGCAGGTCTCTGCGTCCGGCAAGGGGAAGCCCGGTCCCGCCGCCCGCGTCTCCTTCCCATCGGACCAGACCCCCTGGGGCATGGAGACTGTATACAACAATGCCTCACTCCTATCCACCTCAGGCGGGGCAGGAGTTGATGTCGCGGTGCTCGACACCGGCGTGTACAAGAATCACCTGGACCTCTCGCGCCGGGTGACGCAGTGCAAGGACTTCACCCGCGGCCCGGTGAAGAACGGCTGCCCCGACGGCTACGGCCACGGTACGCATGTCTCGGGAACGATTCTCGCTGATGCGGGCGCTGACGGCCTGGGCATCTGGGGTGTCGCGCCTGCAGCGAATCTCTTCGCCTACAAGGTCTGCGGCAACGACGGCTACTGCTGGAGCGACAATATCGCGACGGCCATCAGGCACGCTGCGGACCAGGGAGCAGAGATCATCTCGATGTCTCTCGGCGGCGATGCCGAGAGTGCACTTGTCCGGGACGCGATTACCTACGCAGTCGGCAAGGGCGTTCTTGTGGTCGCAGCTGCGGGCAACGACGGCCCTGCGCTCGGCAGTATCGACTGGCCTGGCGCGAATGCAAATGTCGTCGCGGTCGCTGCGATAGATTCCTCCCTTGCGGTCGCGGACTGGAGTTCCCGCGGCCTGAATGACGGCGATTTCGTTATCGAGGCGCAGGAGGTCGAGTTCGGCGCTCCTGGCGTCGCGGTGGAGAGCGCCATGAACAACGGCGGCTACGCCATCTGGGACGGCACCTCCATGGCCACTCCCCACATTGCCGGACTCGCGGCCAAGCTCTGGCAGGGCTCCGGTGCAGCGACCCGTGCGTATCTGCAGGGGCTTGCGGTGGACATTGACGCTGCAGGAGACGACCCCGCGACGGGCTTCGGGCTGGCGCGACTGGGCTAGGGTGCAGAGGCGAGGCACGGAACAATCCCACAGTTCGCTCTAAGCCAAGGCCCACAAGAATGGGGCCATCATCAGACGAGCGCCAAGTAGACCCCTGCGGCAGTGCAGAGCAGGAAGACATGTCCCACCGGGATACTCCATGGTCCGACGCGCACCCAGGGATGGTAATCCACAAACTCCGGACCGAATTCCTTCCAGCTCACCACGGGATTGACCACGTACCACAGCACATCCTCGATGACGATTCCTGAGAGATAGGCGCTCAGCAGCAAACCGAAGAGGGGAAGGCTCCAGCCCGCGACCGCAAGCGGGAGCGCCAGCAAGAGGGGCAGGGTGAGGAAGAAGAGGTGGAAGTGATAGGCGGGGAGGCAGAACCTTCCGAGCCGCAGCTTCCACCCGAGCTTCCTGCGGTCCCAGGGGTTCCTGCCCTCAACATAGGCCTCCACGAAGGAAAGGGAGGCCATCGATGCCCAGATAAGGAGTACGATGAGCGCCGAGTTCATCGCACGCCACCGGGCGCCTCGCGTAATAGATCTGCTGCCTGCCAGAACGGGCAACCCGCGGAGAAGACCAGATGCGTTGTTCTTCTCGTCTCATCTGCCGCCCGTGTCCTCCCCCCCGCGTCTCGCAGGTAGCTCGCAGCTCCCGAACCGCGCCATCCAGTACGCGGAGCCGAGGATGAGTGCGATGCTCGCGAGTTTCACGAGATAGCTTGCGGTCACCAGGAATCCCCCGCCGCCGAGCACGCCGAAGAGCGGCGCGAGGCATGCCGGGCAGGTCGCTGCGATGCTCCCGATGGACAACCCGCCGATTCCGGTCGTGCTGGAGCAGCGCTTTGCGCGATACACCGTGAAGAGCGTCCCCGTTGAGAGCGCGATTGCTGCGGTAAGGAGCCAGTCCAGCAGAGGGGGCTGCGTGAGCGCGCGGAGCAGCCCGAAGGCCAGCAGCGCTCCCAGGGCAAGGCCGGAGCCGCGGAACGCGATAGCATTCACCACCGCGGATATGACGATGAGCGCAAGGAGCGAGGCCAAGGATGCGAGGAGGAAGGAGCGCAGGTCGGCGCGCACCTGCCCAGCGAGCAGCGCGAGGCTCACTCATATCACCTTCAGGAGAGCTTCGGTCACACGCTCGTTGGCGAGCAGCGAATCGGCATACACCACCTCGCGCTCCCGGTCCACGAGATACGTGGTGTCCGGCGCAAGAACCTTGAAGTCGTCCATGAAGCGCCGCACCTCCGCGGAGTAGGGGACCCATAGCCAGTCAGGAGCATCCAGACGCTCCTTGAGCGAGAGGATGTACTCCTCGGAATCGCTCTCCTTGATATCAAGCAGCACCACCTCGAACTCTCCAGGATGCTCTCGATAGAGCTGGGTGTAGTGCTGTATCATCTCCACGCATCCCGGGCAGTCGACAAAGAACGTCTCGTAGATGACCGGCTTTCCGATGATGCGCCAGCTGGGATTCTCTCCTGCGATGCCGGTGAACGAATAGCCCGAGATTTCCCTGCCGATGTTCTTCCGCGCGGGGTCGTTCTCGTACAGCCTGTTGACAAGCTGCTCCGCGGTGCTCTGCCGTGCGCACGATGCGAGCAGCAGTGCCAGCACTGCGAGCGCAAGCATCCTCATACATCCCGTCAAGCGGTAGGCCCTTATAAAGACCGCGCAAACACCGTGCTAAATAAGGGAAAATCTGCCGACCCTGCTGCTCAAGACCTCATCCAGCGTGTCCAGACTGTATGGACCTGATGTATATATAGCATGCCGGGAAAGCGAGATACCCTATGAGGGAGAACGCGCTTTGCTGGCGCGCGGGGGGCCAGGCGGGCGACGGCATCATGACCGTTGGCCAGATGTTCGGTCGGGTCTGCAGCCGCTCCGGACTCCATGTCTGCGTCTCCGCGGAGTTCCCGTCCCTCATCCGGGGCGGGCACAACAGCGTATGGGTCCGGGTGGGCGGAGACTCGGCGCGCGCGCCGCTCCGGGGCACCGATTTGCTGGTCGCTTTGAACCGCGAGAGCATTGACAGGCACGCTGCCAGCCTCAACCCCGGAGCCGCTGTCATCTTCGACCCTGACCACATGGAGGTGAGGCAGGAGGAGCTTCCCGGGAAGCTCCTCGCCCCGATTCCTCTGGAGAGCATCGCCCGCCATGATGCGGGCGATAAAATCTACAGGAACGTGGTCGCGGTGGGCGCGACGTTGGGGCTGCTGGATTTCGGGCGCGACACCTTTCGGGAGGTGCTGCAGAGCCTTTTCGGTCGCAAAGGCCCTGAGGTGATAGCAGCCAATCTCGCCGCGGCGGAACAGGGCTATGAGTCCGGTGCGCAGTTCAGCGAGCAGTACCCGCATAGGCTCAGGGCGCAGCCTGCGGAGAAGAGGATGCTCCTGACCGGCAATCATGCCATCGCGATGGGCGCGCTGGCTGCGGGCTGCCGGTTCTACAGCGCCTATCCGATGACGCCCGCGAGCGAGTTGCTGCACTTCCTCGCCCGGGTGGAGCGGGAGCAGGGCATCGTGGTGCGGCAATCCGAGGACGAGATTGCGGCGCTCTGCATGGCGCTCGGCGCCTCGCACGCCGGAGTCCGCGCGATGACCGGCACCTCGGGAGGAGGATTCGCTCTCATGGGCGAGGCGCTCAGCCTCGCGGGAATGAGCGAGACTCCCGTGGTGGTGGTGGTTGCCTCCCGTCCTGGCCCGTCCACAGGCATGCCCACCTGGACCGCCCAGGGCGACCTCCGCTTCGCCGCGCACGCCGGCCACGGTGAGTTCCCCCGCTTTGTCATCGCGCCAGGAGACGTCGGTGAGGCGTTCTCCTGCACTGCCCACGCCTTTGGGCTCGCGGAGAAGTACCAGGCGCCCGCGATTGTCCTCTCGGACAGATTCCTCTCGATGGGGTGGTGGAGCCAACCGCTGTTCAGCGGCGAGGGGCTTGTGCCCGAGCGGGGAAAGCTCGCGGATGGGGCGCTGCTGCAGGAGATGCGGTCCAGCTTCGGGAGGCCGCTCCGCTACCGGGAGAGCGAGGACGGTGTCTCCCCTCGGTGGTTCCCTGGCACCCCGGGAGGAGCGTTCTCGGCCAGCGGCAACGAGCACGACGAGAGCGGGGACACCTGCGACAAGGTCGAGAACCGCAAGCGCCAGATGGACAAGCGGCTGCGGAAGATGGCCGCCGCTGAGAAGGACATCCCTCCCCCTCAGCTCTTCGGTGACGAGGATGCGGAGCTGCTGCTCGCCGGCTTCGGCTCCACGAAGATGCCGGCGCTGGACGCCCTTGAATTGCTCAGTGAGCGCGGCATTCCCGCGGCCTATCTGCACGTATCCTATCTCGTGCCCTTCAAGGCCGAGGCTGTCCGACGCATCATCTCGGGCAGGGGGCTGGTTGTGGTCGAGGGCAACGCGGACGGGCAGCTTGCGGGGATGATTGCCGAGCATACCGGCATCATCGCGCGGCAGCGCATCCTGAAATACGATGGACGCCCGTTCTTTCCGGATGAGATTGCGAAGGAGGCGGAGCGCATCGGGAGGACAGCATGCACGAGCTGAGCGTTGAGGACCTGAGCAGCGAGACCAGGCCGACGTGGTGCGGGGGCTGCGGGAACTACCCGATACTCATCGCGGTGAAGAAGGCAATCGCCCAGCTCGGCCTTGACCCTGACAAGGTGGTCATCGTCTCTGGAATCGGATGCGGCTCCAGCTTTCCCCACTGGGTCCGCACGTATGGCTTCCATACCATCCACGGCAGGCCCATCCCGCTCGCGTCAGCGCTCAAGATGGCGAACCGCGAGCTGACGGTGCTGGTCACCGCTGGCGATGGCGATACCTATGGCATCGGAGCCAATCATTTCCTGCATGCCATGCGGCGCAACCTGGACATCACCGTCCTTGTCCAGAACAACAACATCTATGGCCTGACAGAGGGGCAAGCCAGCCCGACAAGCGAGCTGGGCAAGGTCACGAAATCGACGCCGTACGGCGTGGTGGAGGCGCCCCTCAATCCGCTTGCGGTCGCGCTCTCCGCGGGCGCGACCTTCGTGGCGCGCGCGTTCTCCGGTAACCTGCAGCACCTCACCGAGATGGTCAAGGCCGCCATCCAGCACAGAGGAGTGGCCCTTGTCGATGTGCTGCAGCCATGCGTGACCTTCAATCCTGCGTACAGCTATGAGTTCTGGCGCAACAGGACCTACCTCCCGGGGCAGCACGACGCCCAGGACATCCACGCCGCACTCCGGCTTGCGCTCGAGGAGGACAGGCGTGCCCTTGGGGTGCTCTACCAGGTGCAGAAGCCCACTCTCCTCGACATGATGCCGCTGCCCAAAGAGCCTGGCAATCTCTCCAGGCTGATGGAGAGCTTCGTCTAGCCCTCCATCACCACCGGCTCATCGTAGCGCTGCACGGGGAGCTTCACGCTCTCGATGAACTCCAGCGTCTCCAGGTCGTGGGCCTGCACTTCGCCGCCGGACAGCGTGTACAGCACGTCACCGATGTACATCGCGCGTCGGATGCTGTAGTCGCTTCCGTAATAGTATCCGCTCTTCTCCAGGGAGTCGTCCGCGACATGCGTCACCCGGCCGCGCAGCTTGAAGCCGTCGAGGTCCAGCTGGTAGACGTACGCGCCCTGGAAGACGTAATCCCCCCAGGCATGCAGAGGCACCCTGCCCGAGTACTGCTCTGGATTGATCTGCGCCAGCAGCACCGGAAGCACTAGCAGGCTCTTTTCCCTGGAGAACAGGAAGGCCTTGTGCTCGTGCAGCGCCTCGCTGTCCGTGCCGCGGTCGCCAAGCTCCACCTTGTCCAGCTCCTTCGGCACCTCAACGTCGGAAACGTCGAACAGCGCCAGTTTCACGCCCTGGTACCAGGCGAAGTCGCCCTCCTCTGCCTCGATTGCCTCCTTGCCGATGCCGATGATGTGGTCTTCATCGTACGGATGCAGGTAATCCGAGTAGCCGGGAATCTTCAGCTTGCCTAGCACCTCGGGATTCGTCGGGTCGGAGAGCCCGATGACGAACAGCGGGTCCACCTTCTTGAAGGTGACCATGTACGCGCGCTCTCCCATGAACCGCACCGAGTAGATGCTCTCTCCCGGCGCGAGGTCCTCGACACTGCCGACAACCTCCAGCTCGCCGTCGAGCACATAGAGATTGTTGCTGGATGTGCCGTCCCAGCTCTGTCCGCTCGTGGTCGCGATGCGGAAGTATCCATCGAACTCGTCCATGGAGAACTGGTTCAGCACCCTCCCGGGAACGCGGCCCTTGCCGACGTATTCGACATCACCATCCGCGATGCTCAGCTTGTGGATGTGGGTCTGCTCCTGCTCGCGCGCGACCTCGCGCTCAATCTCCTCCATGCGTTTCTGGAGCTTCTCCTGCAGGGCCTGCTGCTCCTCGGCGTCAAGGGAGTTGACATGCTCCTCGATGATGTCGAGCTTGAGCTGCTCCTTCTTGTACGCGGCGATTTTCAGGGCGTCGGCCTTCTGCATCTCAGACTGCACGGAAGACGGCAGGACCTCCATCATGGCGTCCACCTGCCGCTGCTGCACCGTCCAGTAGGGCAGGTAGCGCTGGTAGACGATATAGATGCCCTCCTGGGAGACGAAGAGGCTCTGCGCAGAGCCCAGCATATAGACATGCGACTCGATGGGTCTGCTGTCCCTGTCCAGCGAGACGCTCAGCACATTGGTGTAGGTGTAGCTCTGGTCGGGAATGGGGAAGTAGGCGATGTCCGTCGCGGGAATCTCTCGCGTGACGCCGTTCTCCCGCACTGCCGGCAGCGGAATCGGCCCCGGCTGGTACCAGAGGGACTCCTGGGAGATGACATAGACGAAGTCGCCAATCATGCGGGAATCGAAGTAGTAACCGTCCGCGGCGATGTCGCGGACTTTCTCAGGGGAGGAGCGGGAAGAGAGGTCGTAGACCAGCATTCTCGCGACCTGGGTGCCTTGTGGCCAGAAATCCGGTGCGATGCGCATCGACATCTCGGCGGATACGCCGGAAGCGGCCATGCGGGGGTCATCTCCTTCGCCCTTTCGCCAGCCGTTGCCCAGGATGACCAGCCTGTCGCCGTTGATGTACAGCTCCTCAGGCGAGAAGTCCAGGGAGATGGTTTTCACGGTCTCCATCTCCTCCGCGGGATACGCCTTGACGATGACGACCTTCTGGCCGGAGACGATGTACAGGAATTCCCCGTCGCTCTTCACGATGTCCGCCTCATCCACGCCCTCGACCTGCACGTTGGTTGTCGAAAAGTCCGCAGATTTCTCGCCTCCCGCGGTTGGCGCGGCCGCCGCCTCCGCGACACCGGCGCGCATCATCATGACATCGCCGCCATACATCCCTCCCTGCTGCACGTTCTCCTTCAGGAATTCCTCCAGCTCGGCCGCCGAGCGGAAGAACCTCGGCCCTTCCGATGTCTCCGGGCTCTGCGGAGCACAGCTCAGGAGCAGCACCACCAGTGCGAACGCGACCATCCAAGGTTTCATGTCCATAGTGACCACCTGGCAGGCAGAGGGCAGCGGGAATATAAATACTCCGGGAAATGCGTCGCTCCCCGGCGACGGAAGCCCAAGCTTTAAAAAGCGACGGATAACGTCCGGAAAGCATGACAGACGAGGTCGTCATCGACCGGCAGACCCTGAAGGCGCTCGGCGCGGATACCCGGCTGGAGATCCTTCAGCAGCTCGCGTTCCGACGGAGGACGCTCGCCGAGCTCTCTTCCGCCCTGGAGATGAGCCATTCCACTGTGAAGGCGCACATGGAGGTCATGCAGGCCGCGGGTCTGGTGAACCGCCTGGATGAAGGTAGGAAGTGGAAGTATTACACCCTCACGGTCAAGGGCTACCGCATCGCTGCTCCTCAGGAGGTCAAGGCGCTCTTCGTGTTCGCGGTGAGCAGCATCGCAGCGGGTGCCATCGGCCTTCGGCTCTGGCTTTCTCGCGCGGTGCCGATTTCCGAGATGGCCGCCGCAGGAGCGATGGAGCGCTCCGCAGACCTCATGATGGCCGTCCCCAAGGAAGCTGAAACTGTCGCTCCGGACTACCAGCCTTACCTTCTCGGGGCGGCGCTGCTCCTCTCAGCCGGGAGCCTGCTGTTCATCGCGGCGCGGAGGCTCCGATGCAGATAGAGGTCGTGCAGGGGGACATCACCCTGCAGGATACGGACGCAATTGCGAACTCGGCGAACAGCACTCTCTCTGGGGGAGGCGGCGTCGACGGAGCGATTCACCGCGCGTCAGGCCCGAGGCTGTTGGCGGCATGCCAGCAGGTCCGGGAGGCGCGATTTCCCAAGGGCCTGCCCGAGGGGGAGGCAGTGCTGACTCCTGGATTCGACCTGCGTGCGAAGTACGTCATCCACGCGGTCGGGCCGCAGTATGCGGAGAAGGGGCGCTCGGCTCTCTCGCGCGCTTTCACGAGCGCCCTGCGCATTGCCGACGAGAAGGGCCTGAATAGCGTGGCCCTGCCTGCGATAGGCACGGGCGCGTACGGCTGGCCAAAGAAGGTTGCCGCAGAGGTGCTCCGCGAGGCGCTCGGGGCATTCCGGCCGAAGTCCCTGCAGCTGGTGCGCGTGGTGCTCCTCACCGCTGATGACTACTTGGCGTTCCGTTCAGAGCTCGAGATGTTATGAGCTCCTCCGCGGCGTCAGGGACTATACCCCGAGCAGCCGGTAGCCCCCGAATGCCTTGCTGTCCGCGGCGATGCGCATCTGGCTCGCCCGCGACTTCTCCGGGGCGGGCAGGGCCGGCATGCGCATGATGTCTCCAAGCAGGATGACGTAGAACCCAGCGCCCGCAGAGACCTCGACATCCCGTACCGTTACCTTTTGACCTGCGGCAGCGATGGGACGGACCTTGTCGTCAGGAGTGATGGAGAGGAAGCCCTTGGCGATGCACACCTCCATGTCGCCGAGATGGGTGAGGAGGCTCTGGAGCTTCTGCCGCACCTCGGGAGGCCACTCGGCCGCGACACCGTAGCGCTCCTCGCAGATGTGCGCGACTCGCTTGAAGACATCAGGCTTCTCCTCGCCGGGATTGCCATAGGAGAACCGGAAGCGCGAGGGCCTGCTGCTGGCTTTGATGACCTCGGCCGCGAGCGCCGTCATCCCACGGGAACCCTTCAGATAACCCTCCGCGAGCACGCACGGAACGCCATCCTCCCTGCAGGCATCCTCCACCGCTCGGACCTCGTCCTTGGTGTCCGAGGAGAAGCGATTCAGCGCGACCACGAGGGGAGCGGCGCCGGAGAAGTTGCTGCGGAGGTTGGCAAGGTGCTTCCGGAGATTAGGAAGTCCGGCCGCGAGCGCCTCCGTGCTCGGTGGGTACTTGCCGTCCTGCGCGTCGAGCCCTCCCTGGCGCTTGAGGTCCCTGACATTCACCACGGCCACCACAGCAGACGGCTTGAGCCCGGAGGAGCGGCACACGATGTCCGCGAATTTCTGGCTGCCGAGCTCCTCGGCGAAGCCCGCTTCCGTAACGACATAGTCGGCCAGAGAAAGCGCCGCCTTCATCGAGAGGATGGAGCAGCAGCCGTGCGCGATGTTCGCGAAAGGGCCCGCGTGGACGAAAGCCGGAGTGCCTTCAAGGGTCTGCACAAGGTTGGGGTTGAGGGCTTCGAGCAGGCAGCCCGCGATGGCGTCCGCGCATCCGAGTTCCACCGCGCGGACGGGCTTCCCCTCTGTGGTGAAGCCCACCACCATCCTGCTCACTCGCTCCTTGAGGTCATCGATGTCGGAGGCGAGGGCGAAGATGGCCATCATCTCGCTCGCTGCCGTGATGGTGAATCCGCTCTCGTACTGCTGCTGCAGCTTGCCGTCCGGCGAGCGGAGGATGCGCCTGAGTCCGCGGTTGTTCACGTCCTCGCACTCCCTGAGCATGGGCCTCTTGACGTCCACCTGAAGGGAATTGCCCGCGTAGATGTGCGCCTCGAGGAGCGCGACGAGGAGATTCTGCGCGGCCGCGACCGCATGGAAGTCTCCCGTGAAATGCAGGTTGACCTTGTCCGCAGGAGTCAGGGAGCTCTTCCCTCCGCCGGTCGCGCCGCCCTTGATGCCGAACACTGGTCCCAGTGACGGTTGGCGCAGGGTGACTATCGTGGGTTTCCTCTTGCGGAGGGCGTCTGCGAGCGAGATGGCGACTGTGGTCTTGCCAGTCCCGAAGGGCGTGGGGGTCGACGCAGACGTCACGAGGATGAGCTTGCCGCGCTGCCGCCTCTTCGCGAGCCGCCAGTCCACCTTGGCGCAGTCGCCCAGGAGGCGGACGCTCGATGGGGGGATGCGCAGCGATGAGACGATGGAGCGGATGGTTGCCATGCGGCCTTCTCAGGCAAGGCGCTATTTATGCCTTCCGCACCAGCAGGGCCTGCGTGGGGTATGCGAGCTTTATCTTCTCCTTCCCGAAGCGCTCCAAAATAGCCAGGTTGATGGTCTGCTGGATGTCCAAATACGAGTTGTAGTCGTTGCCCGAGATGTGGTACACGATTTCGAAGTTGAGCGAGAAGTCGCCGAGCTGCTTGAGGTGGACGCGGGCCAGTTCGGTGCCCGGTTGGGAGGAGACAATCTCTTTCAGGATGCTCGGTATCCTCTTGACCTTCGCGAGCGGAGTCTCGTACACCACCCCTACAGAGAAGACCGCGCGTCGGCGCTCCATCTTCTTATGGTTGTGGACCAGCGCCTCCGTGAGGTTCTTGTTGCTCACCACAAGCTCGTCTCCTTCCGGCGTCTCCAGCCTCGTGGTCTTGATGCCGATGTGCTTCACTGTGCCCTTCTCGGCTCCGAAGACGATGAAGTCGCCCGGCTGGAAGGGCTTGTCCAGGTAGATGGAGAGCGAGGCGAAGATGTCCACCAGGATGTTCTGGAGCGCGAAGGCGATCGCGATGCCGCCCACTCCGAGGCCGGCGACGAGGGTGGAGACGTTGAACCCGAAGTTGGAGAGGAGCAGCAGGAGTGCCGCGGCCCAGAGGATGACCTTCGCGACCGTGCTGAAGAGGTGCACGACTGCGATGTCCTCCACCTGCTCGCCCTCCTGGCGGCTCGCCACCACCTTCTTCGCCCCGTAGTCGATGAGCCGCTGCATGGCCTTGACTCCGTAGTAGCCCATCACGATGAGGGTGAGGTAATGCAGTGCGCGCTCGACCAGCGGCGGAGCGAGCACGAACTGGAGTGCCGACACCAGCGCAATCAGGAAGTACGCAGGCCATCCCACCCCGTCGATTATCTCTATGATGAGGTCGTCCACGTCCGTCTTGGTGCGCTGGCTGAGCTTCCGCAGGCGCAGCACGACGACCTTCTCGAAGACCCGCAGGCCAGCCATCACCGCGAGGAAGACCGCTGCAGAGATGATGAGATCTTCCACGATGATACCCGCGATGGAGTAAGTCGCCAATCCAGTGAGCGAGATCATGCTCCCTCGTGAAATCCTGGTGGTATAAATTTGTTATGCTGCTCGCGATACCTTCTTAATGCCTCGACCCATCCCGGAGTGGCATGGCCGACGAAGCCGCTCAGTGCATCTTCTGCCGCATCATCGCAGGAGAGATGGAGTCCCGCAAGGTCTACGAGGATGAGCGAGCGTTCGCGTGCCTGGACATCAGGCCCGGCGTGAAGGGCCACACTCTCCTGATGCCCAAGGAGCACTACCCTATCCTCCCAACCCTTCCGCAGAAGGAATTCGAGCACCTCTTCGGCCTGCTGCCCACGCTGCTGTCGGCGCTCGGCGGCGCCCTCGGCAAGACCGGAGCGAATGTCTTCATCGCGAACGGCGCAGCAGCGGGCCAGCAGAGTCCGCACTTCCTGATGCACCTGCTCCCACGGGAGCCCATGGACAGCCTCAACCTTTATGCGCTCCGCGGGGAGGGCGCGCTGCGAGAGCATGACGAACTCCTTCCAGTGCTGCGGCAGAAGCTGGGGAAGCCCGGAGCCTCCAGCGCAGCGCGGCCGCCTCACCTGTCCAACGTCGACGGCGAGACGCTCTTCTCCGAGGGTGGAGTGGTGTGCGTCTCTCCCGCGCGCCCCCTGGTGCCGGGCCATCTGGTGCTCTACCCCGCGGAGCACGCGGCGTTCGCTTCGCTCCCGAAGGAGAGCTCCAGCAACCTCTTCCGAGCAGGGACCACGCTCGCCTCGCTCATCTTCCAGCTGCGTTCTGCGCAGGGGACAAATCTCATCCTCAAGACCGGGAACGCGGATGACAATCCGGGTGGATTCACTGCGTTGCATGTCATCCCCCGCACTGCAGACGACGGCCTGCGTCTGCAGTGGGAGCCACGCGAGATGGACCTCACCCCCATCGCCCAGCAGGTCTCTGCGATGATGCCGGTTCGGGAGGAGAAGAAAGTGCTGAAGACCATCACCTTCCGGGAGCCGATGCGCATCGGAGGGGCGCCCGCGCCCGTCACGGCACGAGAAGAGATTGCGGCGGCCATCCGGAATGTTCAATCCGTATATTAATCACTCTAGCATAACAAATAATGGAAAGATTTAAATAGGCGGTGGCGGAATCAAGGTCAGGGGTCAGGATGCTGGACAGACTCTTCGGGGACAACACGTATCGCAAGCATTCTTCGGTAGTCGAACGCATCAACGCTCTTGAGGGCGAGATGTCCGCACTGAGTGACGGGCAGCTTTGCAACAAGACCGCAGAATACCGCGAGAGGCTCGCCGCAGGAGAGATACTGGACGACATTCTCCCGGAGGCCTTTGCCGCGGTGCGCGAGGCCTCGAAGCGCACCATCGGGCTGCGGCATTACGATGTGCAGCTCGCGGGAGGGATGCTTCTGCATGAAGGCACCGCCCTGGAGATGCGCACGGGAGAGGGAAAGACCCTCGTGGCGACTTTGCCGCTCTATCTCAACGCCCTCTCGGGAGAGGGCGCCCATCTCGTCACGGTCAACGACTATCTCGCCCGGAGAGACGCGCGCTGGATGGGCCCGGTTTTCGAGGCGCTCGGGATGTCCGTCGGCGTTCTCCAGGACACTGCGGCCATCGGGCACGGCAACGCGCTGCTCTACGGGGGGGACCGTTCGGAGATAGAGCTGGCGGACAGGTTGCGGGCCGTGTCCCGGCAGGAGGCCTACCACGCCGATGTCACCTACGGCACGAGCAGCGAGTTCGGCTTCGATTACCTGCGCGACAACATGGTCCGGAAGCTCGAGGACAAGGCCCAGCGCAATCATCATTACGCCATCGTGGACGAGGTGGACAGCATCCTCATCGACGAGGCGCGTACCCCCCTCATCATCTCCGGCCCTGGGCAGCAGGACGATCAGATGTTCAGGGCAATGGCGCACGTGGTGGGACAGCTCTCGCCTGTGGACTATGAGGTCAACGAGAAGGACAAGACCGTTTCGCTCACCGAGGCGGGAGAGCGGGCGGCCGAGCGGCTGCTCCGCGTGAGGCTCGGCGACCCGCTTGCTCCTGAGGAGGTCAGTGCCGAGCAGGCGTACCTCCGCGGGCACCTCGAGCAGGCCCTGCGCGCCAGGACGCTCTTCCTGAAGGACCGCGACTATGTGGTCCACGATGGCAAGGTGCTCATTGTGGACCCGCACACCGGACGCTTCATGCCAGGAAGGCGCTGGTCCGATGGCATCCATCAGGCTGTCGAGGCGAAGGAGCAGGTGGAGATCCAGAAGGAGAATGCAACTATCGCGACCATCACCCTGCAGAACTACTTCCGCCGGTACGCAAAGCTGGCAGGCATGTCCGGCACCGCGGTGTCCGAGGCGGAGGAGTTCGACAAGATTTACCACCTCAAGGCAGAGGAACTGCCCACCAATCTTGAGGCTCGCGTGCTCGGCCGCGAGCTGGAGAAGAAGCCTTATGTGGAGAATGGGCAGAGATTCCAGGCCTACCATCGGCCAGGAGAGGGAAGCGCGCTCTTCTGGCAGCGCAAGGACCTGCCGGACCAGGTCTACCGCACACGCGAGGGAAAGCTCCGTGCGGTGAGCATAGAGATACTCCGGAGGCATGCCCTCGGCCAGCCCCTCCTCGTCGGAACGACGTCCGTGGAGCAGAGCGAGCAACTTTCTTCTCGCCTCTCCGGAGAGCAGCTCCGCGAGCTGGCGATGACGCTCGTGCTGCGCGACGTCTATACGGAGCGCCACGGTGGTGACCCGGACCTTCGCATCGATGCGCTGCAGTCTCTCTACGGCCCTCTCGGCTCATTGGGCCCGACCATCTCGGAAATCAGCGGAAGTCTCAGTGTATCCGCGGACGTCACGGCCGAGGAGAATCTCGCCCGCCTCGCCGGAATCCTCGGTCTCGAAGGGAAAGAACGGCTTGCGTCACTGCTCCAGGGCGGCGTGAGGCATGAGGTGCTCAACGCGAGGCAACATTCGCGCGAAGCGGCCATCATCGCTCGCGCCGGCGCGCTTGGAGCGGTGACCATCGCGACGAACATGGCCGGTCGTGGCGTGGATATCAAGTTGGGCGGGGAACTTCCTGAGGAGACACTGGCGCACGTTGACGAGCTGCTGCGCAGCCGGGGCATCGCTGAACCCGGACAGCTTCCCATGGAGGAGCGCCTTGCTGCGCTTCCCGGGGCGGAAGATGAGCAGGTGGTACGGTTCCGGGAGTACATGTCGCAGCGCTCGCGCGTCATGGAACTCGGCGGGCTACACGTCATCGGGACCGAGCGGCACGAGGCGCGCAGGATTGACAATCAGCTGCGAGGGCGCGCGGCCCGGCAGGGCGACCCCGGGAGCAGCCAGTTCTACCTTTCGCTGGAGGACGACCTGAGCAGGCTCTTTGGCGGAGCGCCGGTGAGCAGCCTGATGTCCCGCCTGGGAATCGACGATATGACGCCGATTGCCGCGAGTATCGTGAACAAGACCGTGGAGCAAGCGCAGCGGCGCATCGAGGGCGCGCACTTCGATGCCAGGAAGCACCTGCTCGACTACGACGACGTGCTCAACAGCCAGCGCGAGGCCTTCTACGGCCAACGGGACCGCATCCTCTCCAGGGAGGACCTGATTCCCGATGTGAAGCGCATGCTCCGCGAGGAAGTCGCGCTCCGCGCAGACGCGCGCTCTCTCGACGACCGCATATCGCTTCTCGACTGGCAGGAGCGCATCCAGCCCACCTTCGCCCGGAAAGGCATGGTGCATCCTTCTTACATGATTTCCCTGCTTCTCCCGCAGGTGGACGGGCAGGACGCATCCTCGCTGAAGAGGAGCCTGCTGGACATCGCCAGCCGGACCATCGAGAGGCAGCAGGCCCGCGGCCTTGACCGCTTCGCGGAGAAGCTGGACCTGGCATGCGAACGGCAGGAGGAGCGCATGCAGCGCCTGCGCCTGCTGGAAGAGGAGACCCTTGCGTCCGGCATGGACAGGACTCAGCTTGTCGGGGACTATCTGATGAATCTTGGCCAGCTCGGGGTGTCGCTGACTCTCGGCAAGAATCAGGAGGAGCGACTGCGCGACTCTCCCGAGGAGATGGTTCCTGAGCTCACCAAGCTCGCGTCAAATCTGCTGACGGAGCGCTTCTGGGAGGAGGCTGCCGGTGCTGCGTCCTCCATCGCCGGTGACCCCCTGGAGCCGGTGCAGGATTACGACAGGCTCATCGAAGCCGCGGAGCGCGCCGCTCCGGCAGGAAGGGAGCGCATCCTCGGCAGCATCCGGCCTGAGCTGGACAGCATCCTCGCCTCCTCTCCCCCGATTGACGACCAGCTGAAGACGACGCTGCTGCTGCAGATGGCGGTCTTCTCTCGTACCCAGAAGGACAAGGAGGGCAAGGAGCGTAAGATAGTGGTGCCAAGACTGTACTATCCCGCCCTTGCGGCCGAATTCATGCCCGAGAGGGATTTCGCTGACGGCATCGCAGCGGGACTCGAGACCACGCTGGACAGCATGGCCTCGCGCGAGTTCAACGAGCGGCTCCGGGCCATCTTCCTCGGTGTCTCGGACAACCTGTGGGTGAATTATCTCAGCGCCAACGAGGCGCTGCGCACTTCGGTAGGGCTGCAGGCCTATGGCCAGCGCGACCCGCTGGTGGTCTTCAAGTCCACTGCGTCAGAGCAGTTCAGCCAGCTCCTCGCGGGGATGCGCGCAGAGGTCGTGGCGAATCTCTTCCGCTAGTCCTTGACTGCCGGAGCGACATAGAAGAGTCCGAACAGTTCCGGTATCCATGAATTCTTGCCGTCCATTGCCCAGTGCTGGACGCGCCAGCGCACCTGGTCAGCATCCGGCCAGGAGCCCCTGGTGATGCGGACAGGAAAGTCTTCTGTGTCGGCCTGCGCGGCGAGGCCTTTTGCGAGCTCGTACGAGGGGAGGAAATCGTCCACATACGCAGAGACCTGGAAGGTGAGCCGCGCGTTGAGGTCCAGCGTGAGACTGACTGCCAGCACGGCGGGCTGGATGAAGTGACCCTCCACATACACCGGACCCTTGGCGAGTTCCGGCAGGCTCTCCCGCACGAGGGAATACAGTCCATTGACCCTCTCCAGGTCAGTTTCCAGGGCATGGTGGCGGGCGGGCTTGAACAGTCTTTCGATGGTGCCGCTCCTGTCCAGAGCAGCCTGCGCATCCAGGGCCCCAGTACGCCATCCCTGCAACACGATGGACGTCGCCCGCTCAAGCACGTCTTGGTCTGGTTTCACATACAGGTCAACATGAGTCTTGGAACCCCTGCTGAGGAAATTCCCGGAGGAGCTGAGTTCCTGAAGCAGCTCCTTTGCGCGATGCTCGCGCTGCCGGCGTTCCATGCCCTCCGCGAGCGTGTCTTCTATCGCCATGTCACTCCCCCTTGACGAGCGGCTCGACATAGAAGGGTCCGAGGGCATCATAACCGCAGAGGAGAGTGCCGAGCCTGTCCCCCCACATGTCAGCGGCGAACTTGATGCGCTGG
>JAGVZT010000022.1 GCA_018302335.1 Candidatus Woesearchaeota archaeon
CCCAACGGTTCTGCAGAACGTCGCTGCATTTCAATCGGAATCCCGCACGAGTTCCCGGTTGCCTGAATCCCGAACATGCTCCGTAGGTCATGCCCCTACTTCTCTCGCAGTAGGGCCCCAGGAATCTTTATAAACCGGGTTGACTCCGCAGCCATCATGGCTGAAGGCGAGGAAGGAGTGCTCTTCCAGCTGCCCCACCAGGACATCGTCGTCACCACCGATGTCGACAAGCTCATCGAGCTCCTCCGGGCGAAAAGGGAGATATCCCTGAAAGAGGCCTCAGAGATTCTCTCGGTGACCCTGGAGACCGTGGAGTCCTGGGCACGCTTCCTGGAAGAAGAGGGAATAGTCTCTCTGAGCTACAAGTTCACCACCCCCTTCATCATATATCAGAATGAGCAGGAGGTCCTGGAACAGGCTCCGGTCAAGCAGGAGAGCAGCTTCTTCGAGGTCCAGGAAGGAGACGTGCACAAGGAAGCGCAGCCCCCAAAGATGCAGCCTCTCCAGACACCTGCCCTGGCAAAGAAGGACATCACCTTGCCGAAGCCCGCGGCAAGGGACGTGCGCTCCCTGGTGACCGAGGCGTACCAGTTCATCCAGGGGGGTGAGGTCAAGGAGGCCCAGCGGCTGTACGACAAGGTGCGGGAGCACCTGCAGCAGGTCCCGCCGGAGCGCCATGAGGAGCGCAAAGAGATAGAGCATCATCTCCTGAAGCTGAACCGTGACCTGGCCCTCCTCATGCTCGATACGGTGGAGCGCAGGGCGAGCGAGACCGAGGCGCAGGCCGCAGCGCTTCTCGATACCATGGCTGCCCGGCTCGACAAGGAAAAGTACGCGGAGGCGGAAAAGGAGTATGCGGCCCTTGAAACCCTGAACAGGAATTTTCCTGACGAGCTCATCCTCCGCAAGCTCTCCATGCAGAAGAAGATCCTCGCCCAGAGCAAGCCTCTGCTGGCGGAGAAGGCGCAGGCGCAGGACAAGAGATGCGCGGAAGCGGTTTCCCGCCTGTATAACGCCCTTCGGGGATACTCAGAGACTGCCGCTCCCGCAAGCCTGCAGGAGGCCATGAAAGCGCTGTACTGCTCCCTTCCGGAATCCGTGCTCGCCCGGGAGCCGGTCCTGACGAAAGAGGTCCTCAGGACATTCCCCAACCTGGTGACGGAGAGACAGGCGCACGAATCCGTGAAAGCGGTGAGAAAGCACCTTGCCGACGCCCAGCGACACCTGCAGGCCGGGAAGGTGCTTGAAGCCAACCGTTCCTATCACCTCGCCGGACAGACCTTCGAGCAGGTGGGCCAGGAGTTCCCCGAGGAGCGGCTCAGTCTCTTCCTGGCACTTCATGCCTTCCAGGGCGCGCTTCTCAGCCCCCTGACCGGCGCCCTCAAGGAGGACTTTATGAAGCAGATGGCCGGGGTGGACAGGCAGCTCAAGCTCGCGGAACGCTACGTGGCAAAGGGCAAGCTGGAACTCGCGCAGGACGCCTACAGGGAAGTGGCCCTTTCATTCACCACCCTGCCCAATGGCTTCCTTCCGGAGATGACCCAGCTCCGCATCCGGATGCTCAACGTCTACAAGGAGCTCCTCGTCCGAAGCGATGTCTCCCTCCTAGAACACCTGAGCAAGCCTGCCGAGGACACCTACCGCGAGTTGCTCAGCCATATCATGCACGTCCAGGCACATGTCGAGGCCGAGAAGTTCGAGCTTCTCCCTGCGGACTACAGCCACCTTGCCGAGCTCTACTCGCGCCTTCCCGACCACCCGAAGAAGTCCCACCTTGCCGAGGAGATTGAGAAAGTCCGGAAGATGGCCATGCTCTACCAGAAGACTGCCGAGCTGCAGGCCGGCCAACCGGGAGCAGAGTGGGGTGCCATCAAGGAGCTGTACGTCGACCTGCTCGGGAGCAGCCCGGAAGCGGTCCCGCTCTGCAGATACGTGCACCGCGTCTACTCAGGACTGCAGAAAGGACAGTCGGCTGTTCCAGAGCAGCCCCCGCATGACCTTCCTCTCGCGGGGGACGAACATGCGGGCCTGCGAAGACTCAGCGGAACGGAGCTCTACTCAAAGGCGGTCATCTTCCTCAACGGGGGGGACCTGGAGAAAGCAAAGCAGACCCTGGTCCTCGCCCTGGAGAAGGAGCCTGGCAACCAGGATTCGATGCGGCTCATGGAGGAGGTGAGCCACCTCCGCTCGACGAAAGACCTGTCCTCGCTTCTGGTGCGCCTCAAGCTGGACCGCGCAAAATATGCCGCTTCTGACGACCAGGCCCTCTGCCAGAGACTTCTCGGTGAGGTGCTCAGGCTCCAGCCCGACAACGCCGAGGCGATTGGCCTGCTGAGCAAGCTGAAGTCTCCCGGGGCACCGGACCCTGCCGCCGAGCAGCAGCGCAAGGAGTACCTCTCGGGAATCCGCGTGAAAGAGGCCCGCCTGGCCGCCTCGCAGGGCGATTCCAAGGTGGCTGAGCGCAAGATGGTGGAGGCGATGGGCCTTGGCGCCGATGCGGCCGCTGTGCTCTCCCGCCTGAAGAAAAAAGGATAGCAGCGGCGGCCGTGCTGCAGAGAATACCCTGAATCCTGGCGAGACAACGCGGATAGCGCCCCGCATTGCGGCCGACTGGAAGGAGCTTCCCACGCCGCAAAGAGAATCTTTTTATACTCGCAGAGCGCGGAATGACACCATGCCGGCCGTGCAGAAGCTTGATTCCTATGTCGTCAAGGTCGGCAATATGGTCGTCAATGTGGAGATATCCCTCTCCGATAAGGACTTTGTCCCGCTGTACCGCATCTCCATCCTGAACATCAGCCCCATCACCGCGGTTGTGCTGAACAAAATCAAGGAGGAGTTTGTCTCCAAGGTCGCCGCGGGCACCATCGACGTCAACGCCATCGCGGAGCACGAGAAGATCAAGGCGGTGTTCAGCAAGGAGATCACCACCCTCATCCACAAGTACTTCCCGAACATCGATGAGAAGAGCCTCAACCTCCTCAGGGAGCACGTCATGCAGGAGAACATCGGCCTCGGAAATCTGGAGGTCCTGCTCTCCGACGGGCACCTGGAGGAGGTGGTGGTCAACAACTCCAAGGAGCCGGTCTGGGTCTACCACAGGGAATTCGGCTGGCTGAAGACCAACATCAGGGTCCCTTCAGAGGCACGTATCCGGCATTACGCGACCATGATAGGCCGCGATTCGCAGAAGGAGATCACGGTCCTGAGTCCGCTGCTGGACGCCAGGCTTCCCTCCGGGGACCGCGTCAACGCCACCCTGCAGCCCATCTCCGCCCAGGGAAACACGATTACCATCAGGAAATTCCTCGAGAGGCCCTGGACCATCACGGACTTCATCAAGAGCAAGACCTTCAATTATGAGATAGCGGCGCTGGTCTGGCTGGCCATCCAGTACGAGCTGTCGATTCTCGTGGCAGGCGGTACGGGATCCGGCAAGACCAGCGCGCTGAACGTGCTGTGCAGCTTCTTCCCCCCCAACCAGCGCATCATCAGCATTGAGGACACCAGGGAGCTGGTGCTGTCGGAGAACCTCCACTGGGTGCCGCTGGTGACCCGCGCGCCGAATCCGGAGGGAAAGGGCGAGGTGACCATGCTGGACCTCACCGTGAACTCCCTTCGCATGCGTCCGGACCGCATCGTGGTCGGCGAGATACGCCGCAAGCGCGAGGCCGAGGTGCTCTTCGAGGCGATGCACACCGGGCACAGCGTCTACGGCACTTTGCACTCGAACAATGCGCACGATGCCGTGGTGCGGCTCACCAATCCCCCGATAGACATCCCCAAGATGATGCTGCCGGTGGTGCCGCTCATGCTGGTGATGTCCCGCAATCGCCGTACCGGGCTCCGCAGGGCCCTCCAGCTGGCGGAGATCATGGAGACCGGCGACCCCCGCATCCTCTACCAGCACGATCCCCAGCGCGATGAAATCATGAAGGTGAGGGATCCCACGAGGTTCTATGAGATACTCAAGTTGTACTCTGGCCTCACCCCCAAGCAGATAGAGGTGGACCTGGAGAACAAGGTGAAGATTCTCAAGTGGCTCGTGCAGAACAGCATCGTGGACATCAACAAGATTGGGCTGACCCTCGCGAAATACTACACGGGCAGGCTGAAGTAGGAGGAATGGAACATCGGGATTCTTGATCCGCTGCTGGTGCCGTCACAGGAGCTGCGCAAGCGACTCCGGATGGCGCACCTCGCGGTCGATCCGGTGGAGTTCCTGCAGAGATCGTTCAGGAACGCCCTCATCTTTGCCGGTGGAACGGCGTTCCTCTTCTTCCTCTTCTTCCGTGAGCGGGGCGTCATCGCCGCGCCCTTTGGCTTCGTGTTCGGGTTCATGTTCACCTACTCCTTCTTCAGGAGCACTCCCAATGTGTATATCAACAGGCGTGCCAAGGAGATAGAGCGGGAGATACTCTTTGCGACAAGATTCATCCTCCTGAAGATTGAGTCCGGCGAGCCGCTCTTCAACGCCCTCATCGACGCCGCGAAGAGCTATGGCGTTGCAGGCAAGTACTTCCAGGAGATTGTTGACGAGATCAATCTCGGCAAGCCCATCGAGATTGCCGTGGAAGAGGCCCGTGAGTACAGCGCGTCGCCCTCATTCAAGGCCATCATGAGCCAGATTGTCACGGCGCTGAAGACCGGGGCCGACGTCAAGACCGCCCTTTCCGCGGCGCTGGAGGAGATCATGCGCCAGCAGCGCATCCAGATACAGGCGTACGGCCGCAAGATGAATGCGGTGGTCATGTTCTATCTCGTCTCGGCGTGCGTCCTCCCCTCCCTGGGAGTGGCGATGCTCATCGTGCTTTCCGGATTTGTCCAGTTCCCCCTCACCGCGGGCATCCTGTGGGCCATCGTCATCTTCCTCGCCCTCGTCCAGCTGTCCTTCCTCTCCGTCATCCGGGCCATCCGTCCCACCATCGAGCTATGACACAGACACTCCGCGTGCGGCTGCTGGACAACTTCGGCAAGGCATTCCTGCCCCGGCGCTGGAGACTCTCGCTGCGCGCGCACTTCCTCAAGGCAGGCATCCTCGAGGTGCCCTATCACCTGATAGGACTAGGATTCCACCTCACGACGCTCCTCACGCTGGCCCTGTTCCTCCTCGGAGTCCTCCCGGCGATAGTGGAGACGCGCCCTCCAGTGATCGTGGTGTTCCTGACCTCCTTCCTGCTCTGGGCGATTATCCAAGGCGTCGCGATCCTCGCGGTCACTGTGTGCGCGTACATCTACCTGGACTTGCGCATCTACCGGCGCACCCTGGAGATGGAGGAGGTGCTCGACCAGTATCTTGGCCTGGTCTCGGAGAATCTCAAGGGGGGGATGGCCCTCGAACGCGCGTTGTGGGACGCGGACAGGCCGGAGTTCGGCACCCTGAGCAGCGAAATCCAGCTCATTTCCAAGCGCGTCGCCACCGGAGAGGACGTCGCTGTCGCATTCAGGGACCTCATCCTCCGCTACGACTCCCCCATGATGCGGCGCACCTTCAACCTTATTCTGGAGGCCATGGGGGGAGGCGGGAGGATCACCGACCTCCTGGACCGCATCGTGGCGAATCTCAAGGAGACAAAGCTTCTCAAGCAGGAGATGGTCGCCACCAATACGGGGTATACCATCTTCATCTCGGCAATCTCTCTGGCGGTCGCCCCCATGCTGTTTGCCCTGTCCTATCAGCTTCTCCTCATCTTCGGCACGTTCACCGCGCAGGTGGGCACCGCCATCAAGTCGTCGAACGTCAATGTTCCCTTCGGGAACCTGGCCGCTCCGCTCGTCTCTCCGAAGGAGTTCACCACCTTCGCGCGGGCGGCCATCACCACCGTCTCGATTTGCTCATCCATGATAGTGTCCATGATCTCTCGCGGGGACATCAAAGGGGGCCTGAAGTATCTCCCGATATTCCTGGGAATCGCCCTGGTGGTGTTTACCGTGATTGTGAAGGTGCTCTCGCTGCTGTTCTCCGGGCTGTTCTCGGGCTAGGCGCCGACGAAATCTTGTAGCGGGTCGGCCGCAATGCGGAGAATGTCCGCCATTCTGATGAGACAGCGCGGAACCTGTGCGGGATCCCGGCCGAAAACCGGAAGATGTCCGAACGTCAGCGCGCGTCTTCCGCGGCCTGAATGGACTTCAGGATGCTCTCATGGCCCTTCCAGTCGAGGGCTTCGCGGAGTACCTCGGCGATGTTCTCGACAGGGATGATGCGCATCTCCTGCATCTTCGCGTCCATGATGATATCCTTCATGTTCGCCTTCGGGACGATGACGCAGCGCACCCCCGCCTCGAAGGCCGCCTCGACCTTTGAGGAGACTCCTCCGACCGGCAAGACCTCGCCCCTGACCGAGAGCGAGCCGGTCATGGCGAAGTCCTGCTTGATGGGAATCCCCTTCAGGGCGGAGATGATGGCAGTGGCGACAGCGATGCTCGCGCTGTCTCCCTCGACACCCTCGTAGGTCTGGAGGAACTGGACGTAGATGTCGTAGTTGCCCTTGATGTCTTCCCCGAAGTATTTCTTGATGATGGCGCTGACGTTGATGACGGCTTCCTTGGCAATCTCGCCGAGTTTGCCCGTGGCGATGAAATCGGTCTGTTTCTTGCCTCCGGGAGTGACCTCTGCTTCTATGGGAAGGATGATGCCGCTGAACGCGCGGGCATCCCCTATGACGGCGAGCCCGTTCACGCGGCCGATGCGCTGGCCCTTGGTGATGATGACCTCGTACTCCTTCTTGCGCTCGATGAACTGGTCCGCAATCTGCTGCTCCAGGGTGCGTGCGAGAGCTTTCGCCTTACTGATATGGCTGGGGAGCACCAGCGTGGCCTTCTCACCCACCGCGATGTCTCCGGCAGCCCGAATCAGGCCTCCGAGCTCGCGCAGGCGCAGGGTGAGATGCCCTTTGCGATTCGCCTGGCGGCGGGCCTCGTTGATGATGACACTGACGGCGTCTGCGCTGAAGTGGGGGATTTTCTTGTCCTTCCTCACCTCCTGCGCGACGAAGACCGCTATCTTCCATCTGTTCTCCGGGTTGTCCGGCATGGTCTCCTCCATGATGACCTCATAGCCGTAGCCCCGGATACGGGAGCGAAGCGCGGGATGCATGTGCTTCACGGTCTCGATGTTGCCCGCGGCAAGGAGGATGAAATTGCACGGCACCTGTTCGGTGCGCACCATCGCTCCCGCGGAGCGCTCGCTCTGCCCGGTGATGGCATACTTGCCTTCCTGAAGGGAGGTGAGGAGCTCCTGCTGGGTCGTCGGATGGAGTGTCGCTATCTCGTCGATGAAAAGCACCCCCATATGCGCCTTGTGGATCATCCCCGCGACGACTCGCTCGTGCGCCGGAGTCCCCAGGCCTCCAGTCTGGAACGGGTCGTGCAGCACGTCGCCGAGCAGCGCGCCAGCGTGGGCGCCAGTGGCGTCGAAGAACGGAGCGTTGTTCCGTCCGTAGTTGTCCACGATGACCTTTGGGATGCGGGCCTTGCCTTCGCTCCTCCTTCCGACGTTGATGGAGAACATCACCCCTACGAAGGCCATGCTGGTGATGACCAGGGTCGCTGCATAGATGATGTCGCTGATGCGCTTGGTGTGCCAGAGCCAGTAGGGATACAGGGAGATGAGGAAGATGAGGAAGAAGAGGAAAATGTACTGCGTCCCGCTTGCCTGCCGCGTCTGGGCCCGCAGCCGCCCCACGAGGTCGCGTCCCTGGCTGGCGGGAAGCACCCGGACAAGGGGCTGGTTCTCGTCGTTGGCGTTCGGAAAGCAGACGATGTCGACCAGTTTCTCCTTCGGGAGCAGCTCTGCCAGCGCGAGCCCGAGCATGCTCTTTCCCGTGCCGGGCTCGCCAATCAGCAGCACATGCCTCCTCTGGCTTGCCGCTGTCTTGATGATATCCACAGCCGCATCCTGGCCGATGACCTGGCCTATGATGGCGGCAGATGTATCTATCGAGGAGGTGTCCTTCAGGGAGCTGAGTGCGTCTGGTGCCGGCTTGCCGGGCGATGCTCCAGCAGTTTTCTTTCCCGCGCGCTTCGCCATCGGTGAGAGTCAAGCGCTACCGATATTTAAATATCACCCCTGTGGCGTCGCAGCGAAAGCCGGGCACCCGGCCGCACTGCTGAGAATATTGGGCATGCCGGCGAGACAATCGGAGACGTACGCGGCATTGCGGCCGAGAGACCAGGGGTTTCTACGGAGCCAGGCGCAAGGTTTAAATCGCAAGAGCTGCGCATCGAACCCATGCCTGGCATCGTCATCGTGGGAGCGCAGTGGGGGGACGAGGGGAAGGGAAAGATCACCGACCTTCTCGCCGAGCGCGCTGACCTCGTGGTGCGCTACCAGGGCGGAAACAACGCCGGCCACACGGTGGTGGTCGGGAACGAGAGCTTCAAGTTTCATCTGCTCCCCAGCGGGGTGGTCCAGAACAAGGAGGTGAGAATCGCCTCAGGGGTTGTCATCGACCCGCGGGTCCTGGTGCAGGAGCTGGACACCCTTGAAAAGAGAGGCATTACTCCCCGCCTGAGGATAGACCCCCGCGCCCACGTCATCCTTCCCGTGCACAACGCGCTGGACGAGGCCCGTGAGGCCGCCGCGGGCGAGGGAAAGCTCGGCACCACCGGACGTGGGATAGGGCCGTGCTACGAGGACCGGGCGTCTCGCGCCGGAATCCGGTTCGAGGACCTCGTGGATGAGGCACGCTTCAGGAGGAAAGTCATCCCCCTGCTCGAGGCGAAGGCTCAGCTGCTGGGGAAGGTCTACCAGCGCAAGGGACCTGCACAAGAGGACATCGTAAAGGAATATGTAGACCTGGGAAGGAGACTGGCGGGGACCCTGGGAGACGTCTCCGAGGAGGTCCACAGCGCGCTCCAGACAGACGGTCGCGTCGTCCTCTTCGAGGGGGCGCAGGGGACCCTGCTCGACCTGGCCTTCGGAACCTACCCCTATGTGACCAGCTCTCATCCTCTCTCTGGCAGCGTCTTTGTCAACGTCGGCCTCCCTCCCTCCCCCCTCGAGGTCATCGGCGTCTCGAAGGCCTACACCACTCGCGTAGGGAGCGGTCCTTTCCCCACCGAGCTGGACGGGAAGGTTGCCGACCGGATTCGCGAGGTTGGAAAGGAATACGGAACCACGACCGGAAGACCGAGGCGCTGCGGTTGGCTGGACCTAGTCATGCTGAAATACGCGCACCGGCTGAACGGGTTCTCCCAGCTCGCGCTCACCAAGCTTGACGTCCTCTCCGGGTTCAAGAAACTCAGGATTGCGACATCGTATCGGTACGATGGCGTTGAGATAGGGTGGCCCTACGACATTGAGGTGCTCTCCAAGGTCGAGCCGGTCTACGAGGAGCTCGATGGCTTCACGCTCGGTCGCACGGATTCCTATGAGGACCTCCCAGAGGAAGCGCAGGAATACATCGCGTTCATCGAGAGGACGCTGGAAGTGCCCGTCACCATCGTCTCTGTCGGCCCTGCCAGGCAGCAGACGCTCTTCAAGAGCAAGCCGCTCTAGTCCAACCGTGCGAGGTTGCTGACCAGTTCCGTCCTGTCGAGACGCTGGAGCAGCTCAAGGTCCGAGAAACTATCCAGTGCGCATTCCCTGCAGTAGGTCTCAGGCCTTCCCTTTATCGCGAAGGCTGCGGGTTCCTCGCAGATGATGCACTTTGGCATTGCATGGTGGGCTCACAGCGCCTTGAAAAAGCTTTCGGAAGGCTTGCTGGCCGCCATGCCGTACGAGTCCCGAATTGTCCCGCAGGCATTCCGGGAATTGTCGGCAGTGCGGCCGACCGTTTCCTGACAAATAGGTGGCTCAGAAACCCTGGGCCACCCTTCCCACGAGATAGCCGAGACCATATCCCACAGCTGCGGAGATGCCGTACTGGACAACGGAGCAGCCCGCGGCGCAGCCGCCCATGGCCACAGAGCCTGCAGCGGCGCCGAGTGCGCCCCCGCCCACGATGCCCTCCAGCGAGTCCTTGGCTTCGGACGCGACAGCTCCGCCGATGATGCCCCCTCCCACGCCCCCGACAAGCAGGCCGCCCAGGGTGTTAAGGGCCGTCCCCGCCGCCGTGGGGCCGAAGAGGAGCGCCTTGTACAGCACGGGATCCATGGTCATTCCCGTGGAATAGGCGAAGCCAGCATAACCTGCTGCCACGAACGATGCAAAGCTGATGACACCGCCCCCGCAACTCACGGTGGTACTTCTTTCCTGGTCACTCATGTGTCTTTCCTCCATCCTCGCATCCCGGAGCGGGATTATATGGTTGTTCTCTTGTGATTTTGCCCCTTTCCGGCACAGGGTCCAGGAACCTTCCGTCCTCGCCACGGAGCAGCGCTCTCCAGCCAAAGGGCTGGCAGCGCGCGAGCCGCAGCGCGGAGAGGTACGTCCCGCGGAAAGGGCCATGCTCCCCCAGTGCCAGCCAGGTGTAGTGCGAGCAGCTCGGAGACATGGGACAGCTGCCGA
Organism: Candidatus Woesearchaeota archaeon; assembly: GCA_018302335.1. GTDB lineage: Archaea > Nanobdellota > Nanobdellia > Woesearchaeales > JAGVZT01 > JAGVZT01. The sequence continues at coordinate 10,451 of JAGVZT010000022.1, forward strand.
GCAGCGCTTCGTACAGCGACGACAGGCCGCTCTCCTTCCACAGGAGGCGGATTGCACGCATTCCCGTTCTGCTTCCCAGATTTCGAGAGCGCTCGTACTCCAGAGCGCCCTCGGACGGATGGGTGAGGTCCTCGGCAAGCAGCTCTTCCAGGCCCATGCATGGAGGGGTCCAGCTGCGCTTTTAAGCATGCATCCAAAGGATTTTTAAATACCATAATCCTGAAGAACCCAATGGTCTTCAAATACTCCTGGAGGAATGTGGGGAACGTCATGAGCACTGATGTCTTCACGGTCTCCGCCGAGGCAAGCGTCCGGGAGGCGGCCTCCGCCATGGTGGAGCACGACATCGGCAGCGTGGTGGTGGTGGAGGGCAAGGCACCCAGAAGGCGCGTCAAGGGGCTGGTCACGGACCACAGCCTGCTGCGCCTGCTCGCGGAGCGCCAGGACCCCGCGAAGGTGCCTGTGAAGGGAGTCATGACTCCTGACCCCGTGACCGTGCATCCCCGCGAGGATTTCATGGTGGCTTCTGCGCTCATGGAGAGCTACAAAGTGAAGAAGCTCCCCGTGGTCGAGGGCGGCTATCTTGTAGGAATCATCACCCAGTCCGATGTGGCGCACGTGGTCAACGAGCTGAACAAGCAGTACAGCTTCAGGCTCTCGACGATGGACCGCCCTCTCAGGAAAAACGCTGGCAAGCAGGGCTGATTCCAGCAACATCGCCGGGCGGACATTCTCCGCAATGCGGCCGGTTATGTGCTGACTCTTTCTAGGGTCATATTCCGCAATATTTAAATAGCAACAATCCCGCGATGCAGGTGCGAGGCATCACCATGACTGAAAAGCTCATCACAGGAAAAAAGGACATCACACGCATCAAGACCTACATCGACGGGTACGACGAGAACCTTGAGGGAGGGATACCGGCCGGGCATGTGGTGCTGGTGAGTGGCACCGCAGGTACCATGAAGTCCTCAATGGTGTTCAACATCTTCTTCAACGAGGTGCTGGAGAACAGCAGGCACGCGGTCTACGTGACCCTGGAGCAGAGTTCGTTCTCCCTTCTTAACCACATGGTCAACATGGGTTACAAGCTGGACAAATTGCCCTACTTTGCCCTCGATGACATCTCCCAGCTCGGGAAGGTGCTCGACAAGGTGAAGGCATCGAAGAAAGGCTCCCTCACCCTCATCGACATCGGAGCCGTGAGGAAGCAGCTCAAGGCCGTGACCGAGGCACCGAGCGGGGACTGGGTGAATGTGCTGAAGAACATCCTGAAGAAGTTCAAGACCCAGGCCCAGGTGGACCTTTTCTGTCTCGACTCGCTCAGCGCCCTCTACGTGCTGACCGATATGAAGAATCCGCGCACCCAGCTCTTCCACATCTTTGAGTACTTCAGGGACACGGAGATAACCTCCTTCCTCATCTCGGAGATGCCGCTTGACAAGAAGAAGTACAGCCAGTACGAGATTGAGGATTATCTCGCCGATGGAGTCATCCTGCTCGAACTGAAGCCCCGGCAGCGCAAGATGACGCGCGAAATCTCCACGGTGAAGATGCGCTCCACGGACGCGAACATCGACGTCTTCACCCTCGAGTTCGACAAGGGCAAGTTCAAGGCTCTCTACGGCGGCCAGACGCCGCTCGTGTAGTCGGCTTCCCGTTTCCTTGAGAAGCGGCCGCGAGGGGTGGAGTCTCCAAACTCCCTCTCAAGACAGCGCGATGACCGCGTCACAATGCGGCTGACGACGTCGCCGGGCGAAGCCTACTCCCGCGTCATGTCCACGGTCTTGTCCATGATGAGGCCGAGGCGCTTCACCAGGGAGTCGTCGAGATTCTCCTTGAGGACGGTGAAGAGCGCCTCGCAGCGGAACATCTCCGCGGTGTCGCTTATCTTCTTGAGATAGGCGAGGGCCGGCTCCTCCTTGAGGTAGATGAGCAGGGAGGAGATGGAATCGAACACCAGGAGCCGGCACTTATCCTTCGCCAGTGTCTCCACTATCCGCTGCTGGAGTTCGTCGAACGCGTTCGGCGATGACACGAAGATGCAGTTCCGTTCGGGCGTCGACAGGTGCATCACGCTGCGAGTCACCGCATCGATGACGCGGAAGCGCTCCGGGTGGAGGTTGCCCTCCTCCAGCAGCGGCTTCAGTATCCTGTAGGGCTTGTTCAGTGAGACATAGCAGATGTTGCCGTCCGTGTAGACCTCCTCCATGGTCGAGAGCATCTTCGCCGTATAGGCCCAGAATGGCAAGAGCACGAGAAAGTTCATCGTGGCCCTCAGTCCGGGATGTCTATCCGGTCGTCCAAGATGGGCTTCAGCTCCGCGATGAGCTTGTCATTGGTGCTCCCTTTTGCCGTGGTCATCATCACCAGGATTGCATCCACATGCTGGGCTTTCAGGTGCTCCGCTATGTCGGTGGTGAACTGCACGATGCGCGGGAGCGAGTTGTACAGCAGGATGGTGGTGAGGGAATCGAACACCACGAAGCGCCTCTGCGAGGTGAGCTTGTCCAGGTAGCCCGAGACGGCATTCTTGATGGACTGGATGTTGATAGGGCTTGAGACAAACTCGCAACGGGGAGTGCGCTCCGGCTCCAGCCCGTACATCTTGGACACCACGTCCACGAAGTATATCTTGCTCACGTCGACCTCATGGGCGTCGAGTATCGGCACCAGCTCGCTGTAGACCTTCATCGTGGTCATGTAGACGCCGGAGCTGTCGAACTCGGTGGTGAGCACGCGTAGCAGCTCCAGGGTGACCGGGAGGTGGTACTGCTGGGGCGTGTCCAGCAGGGTGATCTTACCGCCGCCAGCCTTGTGGTAAATCGGCAGGCGTTTCCTCAGCAGCTCGGTGAAATTGAACCCGCTGATGGTGAGCTCGGTCATCGCTGTCACCCCCTCGAGAGGTCCTTGAACGCCTTCAGGATTTCCTCCTGCTCGACGTTCCTGTGCACATTGCCGCTGAACACTCCTTGGATTCCCTTGAAGCTGTCCTTCACGTGGATGCCGGCCTTCTCGATGACATATTCCCTCAGCGTCTTGTCATGGTCGCTTCCCCTCATCTTGAGGACGGTGATGAAGCGCCGCATCGAAGACTCTATCTCCACGTATTTCAGGAGGATGATGTTGTCCGGGATGGTCGAGAGGTGCCCCTGGGTGATGGCTGATGTCTCGAAGATGCCCTCGTCGGCGTTGATGAGGATGCTCGTGCAGCCGTTCCACTTGAGGAAGTAGTTGATGCGCCTCGTGTAGTCAAGGAGGCTCTCGTGCGGGAATATCTTCTCCAGGCTGGAGAGCGAGTCGACGATGACTCGCACCGGTTTGAAGCTCTCCACCTCGTTCTTGACGAGCTGGAGATGCTCCTCGAAGGAAAGATATTCCGGGAAGCGGCAAACAACCCTGAGCACCCCTTTCTTCTCGAACGCCTCGAAGTCCACTTCCGGGCAATGCTTGGCATTCTTGTATATCTGCGCCTTGCCCTCCTCGAAGCCGAGCAGCAGCCCCCGCTCTCCCTTTTCCAGCCCTGCGCGGAGGAACTGCAGGCCGAAGAGCGACTTGCCCGTTCCCGAGGAGCCGGTGAGTAGGGTTGTGGTGCTCTTGAAGAGCCCTCCGCCGAGCATCCTGTCCAGGCCGTTGATGCTCGTGGGGAGTCGCACATCGGGGACGTCCTTCATCTCCTTCAGCTCCACTCTCGAGAAGAAGCTGTACCCCTCCTTGGTGATGCGGTAATAGTGGGGCGAGCCGTCAAAATCAGTCCCGCGCATCTTCACGACCCGGATGGAGCGCACATAGGTCCCGTTGCGGTTGATGTACTCAAGCTTGAAAATCCCGTCGGAGATGAATTCCTCTATCCCGAAGGGAGAATACATCTGGTCCGCAGAGGCGACCTCGCTCATGAGCATGGTTGTGCAGTTCAGGTTGCTCAGCATGGTCCCCAATCGGAAGATGAACATCCTGATGAGGTTCTCATCCTTGAGGCGGTAGCAGATTGCCGTCACCGAGTCAACGACAAGACGCTTGGCACCCATCCCCTCCACAAGATTCTTGATGATAGAGAGTATGTTCTCCACATCCTGCCAACTCATGTCCCCCTTGGTGTAGTCGATGTTGAGGTCCTGCATGATGCTTCTCAGGTCAGTCATGTGTATCTGCAGGGGGGAGATGAGAGTCTGGTCGAAGAATGAGAAGTTCCTCATGTTGTTCACGGCCTTGAACACCGGCTCCGTGGTGGTGATGTAGATGCCAGGCTCGTTGAACTTCTTGAAGCCGTTGAACAGCCACTGCATGGCGAGGATGGTTTTGCCGACCCCGCTGCCGCCTGCGAGCAGCACACAGCTCCCCTTCGGGACTCCACCGTTGAGGGCGAGGTCGAGCTCCTCGATTCCCGTCTTACTCACGTCGCCCTGCACATAGGGGAATGGCCCTCCATCAGCCTTCGCGGCTGCATTGCCCTGAATTTTCTTAGCCATACGCGTCACCTCTGAGTATTCTTCCTGCCGAAAAGACGCTCCAGGAAGCCGGGCTTCCGTTCCGCCCTCCTGGCCGGTGCCGGCGGCGTCTCGCTGGCCTCCTGCATCGGCATGTCTTTTGCATAATCGCGCACCACATCCACAATCATGTTCAGCTCCCGGAGAAGCTGCTTGTCCATGTCCTCCTTGAGGCAGATGAACGCCCCGTGGCACCCCTTCAGCGAGGCCTTGGTGATGATCATGTGGAGGAACTTGATGACCACGCTGCCATGCTCATACACCAGAATGGTGCTGACAGAGTCCAGGATGAGAGCGCCGTAGTCCTCCTGCTCGATGAGCTGGCTGAAGGTGGCGTACAGCTCGCTCAGCGCGGCCGGGGATGAGACGAAGCTGCAGCCTTCGATGGGCTTCGGGGCGGCGACCGCCATCTTGGTCACCGCATCGATGATGTGGAACCTCGTGCTGTCGAGGCCTTCCCCCTGGAGGGTGGCGATGAGGGCCTTGCAGGGCTTGTTGAGGGAGATATAGCATATCTTCTTCTCGCCCGTGTCCCGGTAGACTCCCTTCACGATGCCGGTCATGATGGGCACGAAGCCATCGAAAGGCACCAGGGTCAGGATATTCATGCGGCTCTTCCCATGCCGAGAAGGTTCTTAAATCTTTGCGTCGGGAAAGGCAGAAATCGGAAGGCGGCCATGATGCAGAGAATTTCTGGGATTTCGGCGAGGCCACTCTGGGATTCGCGCCACATCGCGGCCGGGAGGAGTCCGCAGGCCGCTAGCTGCTCACGAGGTACTTCGCCGCCCGGAACACGGTTTTTGGATTGTGTACCAGGTTCATGTACTGCACGCAGGGCGAGTAGCACCAGCATCCTTTGTTGTGGATGAAGGCCGCGGTCTTCTTCGCCACCTCGGACTGCATGAGCTTCCCGTAATCGTAGTCGAAGTCCTTGATGTTGGCGAATGGCTTGAGGATGTCGCAGAAGGCGACGTCACCCTTGGGATAGATGAAGAGGCTGAGGTCGTAGGCATAGCACGGGATGACCTGGGTCTTCTGCTTCAGGGTCTCCGGGATGAGCTGGATGTACTGGCGCTGGAGCGAGACGCGGGAGCGGTTGAAGTCCACCAGGCGGGAGAGCTGTTTCTTCACTGCCATGAGGCCCCCTTCCTCATCGGTGTACGCCCTGGCGCCGTAGGTGTCGTAGTAGCGCGAGATCTTGTCGAAGATGCCGGGCAGCTCCTCCTCGGGTGGGAATTTTACCTCTCCGGAGTCCCACGTGCGCCGGATGAAGTTCATGGTGTGCATGTCCGGGTCCAGGGCTCGGATGCCCGCCATGATTTCGTCTATACGCTGGTAGTTGAAGACCGTGACCACAGTGTTGAACTTGAGGGAGAGATTTGGGAGCTCGCTCTGGGCCTCCTTGAGCGCATGGAAGGTCTTGAGGATGCGCTCGAAATTGCCTTTGACGCGCCGGACCTCGTCATGCCGCTCGCCGAGGTCGTCCACCGAGATGGAGATGCCGATGCGGGTGTCCGGATACCGCTGGGCCAGTTCCTTCGCCGCAGGGACGATGCGGTCGGAGTAGTAGCCATTGGTGATGATGGACGCGTATTCGACTTTGTTGCCCTCGATGAAGAGGCTCACCGTCTCCTTGACGTCCCGCTTCGTGAAGGGCTCCCCTCCGGAGATGGTCAACCAGGGAAAATGGGGCAGCTTCTCCGAGATTTTCCTCCACTCTTCCAGGGTGAACTCGCCTTTCGGCTGGTTGAGGATGCCGGCGCTGCAGCAGTAGGGGCAGCCTGCGTTGCACATCGTGGTGTTCAGCACCGAGACCTGGAAGAGGCTCCGGTTCATCCAGCGCAGCGCGTTTCCCAGCATCCCTCCTGGGGAGGGCACCCTTTTTAAATACTTTCTCGTCGGCGGCCCTGCAGACAGCGCGCGCCGGAAGTCGGCCATGCGGAGAATACCCGCCCGGCGAGACAGCTCTGGACCCCTGAGGCATCGCGGCCGATAGTGGGACTTCCTGCCAACGCAAGGCAAAGATTTTATAGTCCGGTCCATCCGCGCAGCAGGGATGGGGAGCGACGAAAAGGACCTTCAGGCCAGTCCGCTTGCGCGCTATCTGCCGTATGTCCTGCTTGCTGCCATCCTCCTCTGGGGATTCTCCCTGCGGGCCTACCATATTGACTACCCGGCCATCGGCTATCACAACGTGAAAGAGTCTCACACCCTCGGCCAGGCGCTCAACTTCTACCGCGGCGACCCGCTCCTGGTGCCGCGACAGCACTATTACAGCCTCGAGGACCCGACGCGGGGGGTGGCGGGAGACAATTTCCCTCTGGTGGGATGGGTCATCGCCCTTGGATGGAAAGTCTTCGGGCCCGAGCTCTGGGTCGCGCGGGCTGTCATCATCACCTTCTCCCTCGGGCTCATCGTGATGACCTACCTGCTGGTGAAGCTGCTCTTCCAGCGCGAGGACCTCGCGCTCCTCACTGCGCTGCTCACCGCTGCGAATCCCGTGCTGGTCTTCTTCGGCAGGAACGTCCAGTACGACATCCCAGCAGTGTTCTTCATGCTCTGCGCCGCGGTCGCGTACCTGCAGTGGCGCAAGTCCCCGCGCGCCCTGTGGTTCGCCCTCGCCTGCTGGTCCGGAGCCCTTGCGGGCATGAACAAGTGGCCCGCGCTCATCATAGGGGTGCCCATCGCCCTCACCTTTCCCTGGGAGCGGCTCAGGGAGTACCGGAGCTATTGGAGGCATTACCTCCATGCTCTGCTTCCCGCGGCAGTGGTGCTCTGGTGGTGGTTCTACGCCAAGAGCCTCAACCCGGTGATGGCAGTCAGCCTCGGCAGGGATTCGCTGGGCTTCCTTGGCGAGTTCTTCACCTCCCGCTGGTGGTCCACGGTGTACCAGTACGCCATCACCGACAATTTCTCCCGCATAGGGCTGTGGCTCGCCCTCCTCGGGGCGTGCATCGCCTTCCTCTATGTGCGCGACTTCAAGTACCGCTTCATCGCCGCGTGGTGCGCGAGCTTCGTGCTCTACGGCATCGTGTTCGCGAATTTCCTGTCGCACCACAACTATTACCAGATACCCTACGCGCCGCTGTGGGCCATCCTGGTGGCGATTTTCCTCACCTTCCTGAGCTCGCCTGTCCCCAAGATGAAGCTGGGCCCGCTTCCAGCGAGGACGCTGCGCTGGGCCCTGGTGCTGCTGCTCTTCTTCTTCGTGCTCCGGGCGCCGCTCAGGGAGAGCGCGGACCGGCAGTTCGCCACCCAGTTCCAGGGCCTCGATATCGCGGGCGAGTACATCAGGGCCCATGCTGGTCCGAGCGATATCATCATGGATTCAGGTCACCAGGACCGAGGGCTGCTGTGGCACGCGGACCGGGAGCTGGTGCGCACCCTGAACGTCAGCGAGATGCTCCGTGCCGAGGAGCAACGCGATCTCCGCTGGGTCTTCGCATACCAGTGGGGAATCTTCGAGCCGAATCGCCTGCTGCAAATCCCGGAGATTGCTGAGCACGTCTATGCAAACTATACCCTGCGGCAGTTCGCCTTCGCCCTTGTGCAGCAGGGGGGCCAGCAGCGCCTGCAGGAACTCTACTACCTGTACGAGTACGGCGGCTCGTCTCCGGCACGAGAAGTGTTCCTCGCCAATCTGAGTGTCCTGCTCCAGTCGCGGCAGCCGGAGAGCCGTGCCTACGAAAGTCCGTTCGGCAGCACGACAGTGTACTATCTGACCTTTTCCTGAAGATGCGCATCCCTCCACGAGCACTGGTCGCATTGAAGCTGCTCATCGGCGTCGCGCTGCTCGCGCTCGTCCTGCAGCGAGTGGATGTCAGTGCCCTCAGCGGACTCACTCTGGAGAAGCCATGGCTCACCCTTGCGCTCGCCCTGGCTCTGGTGGTCATCGTCCTGAAGGCGCTGCGCTGGCAGTCGGTGCTGCGGACGTATTTTGGGCACCGACTACCCTATCGGCGGAGCCTGAAGGTGCTGTTCATCGGCCAGGCGTTCAGCTTGCTCACTCCTTCGCGCGCGGGAGATTTCGTCCGGGCAGGCTATGTGCAACCTGCGATAGGGCTCAGGAAGGCGCTGCTCTCGGTGGCCATCGGAAGCCTCATGGACGGAGTCATCCTCCTGTCTGGGGGGGGCATCGCCATCATCGTCTTCTCCGAGGTCGCAAGGTCGCTCCGGCTCAGCGGCACCCATGGGGCAGTTGCCCTCCTGTTGGGGTTCCTGCTCATCGTCGTCCTGGCCCTCGCCTGGAACAGCTCTCCGGGAGCCAAGGCCAGAGCTATTCTCAAAGAGCTGCTGGACATCATGGCCCGCCCGCTGCGTGGCAGGTCCTTCCTTCCCGCGGGCTATCAGTGGCTCCTTACCTTCGTGTGCTGGGTGCTGACCACCCTGGCGAGCTATGCCAGCGCCCGGGCGCTCGGACTGCATGTGGAGTATCTTCCCTTCGCGCTGCTCCTCATGCTGCAGAGCGTCCTGCTCCTCCTTCCCATCACCGTGCTCGGACTGGGCATACGGGAGGGGACCTCCTATGCGCTCTACCCCCTCGTGGGGATTCCTCGGGAACTCACGGTACCGGCAGTCTGGCTGGCGACATTCTTCCTTTCGGTCGTTCCAGCGCTCATCGGCGCGGGGTTCTACCTGCTGGACGGAGCCATCCGACAAGATATCCAAAAGCAGCGGCCCCGTAGCCGAACACTGTCAGAGGAAGCATCCCCGGAAGCAGGTTGGGCGGGGCCTTGAAGGTGTTTGCCAGCGCCCGGGCCCGCAGTCCCGCGTAGGCGCGCTGCTGGCCCTTATGCTTCTGCGCGATGAGCGAGCCGTATCTCCCCTTGACGTACATGCGGCGAAGGAAGCCTGCCACCGAGGGCATGGGCATGTGCATCACCGTGAGGTCGTCGCAGTACCGGATGCGGTAGCCGAGCTGCTGGATGCGGAGCGCGAGGTCCTTATCCTGCACCTTGCGCAGCGCCTCGTCGAACGGCCCTTCGAGCCTGCTGAGCACGCTGCGCCGCACCATCGCATTGGCAGTGGTAAACGAGGTGGTCATCCCCGCAGCGTCGACGAGAAACATCCTGCGGAAGCCGAGATTGCCCCCTGCGGGGAAGCCCATGTAAGAGATGCAGTCGGCGACGTAGCTGTGGCGGGGGATGCGGACATCGCCGGCGAGCGCTCCGACGGAGGCTGGCTGCTTCCGGAAGCGCGCCACGGCCCAGGACACCCAGTGCCGCGGCGGGATGCAGTCATCGTCCGTGAAGAGGATGAACTCCCCCTTCGCCGCTGCAATCCCCGTGTTCCGCGCTCCGCCGAGTCCCTTGTTGCGCGTGTGGACCAGGAGACGCGCGTTCCTGACGCCCTTCAGCCTGCGCGCGACCACCGTCGCGGTGGCGTCCGTGCTGGCGTCATCCACCACGATGAGCTCCCATCTCGTGGCCGGATGGTCCTGCGCGAGGAGAGCCTCAAGCACAGGCAGTATACGTTGTTCTGCCTGATAGCAGCAGAGCACGACCGACGCGTCCACACGGACGTTCGATGCCATCAGAACAGCGCATCCAGCTCCATCGTCTCTGGAGCGGTGCGCGCCTCCTCGATGTGCAGCCGGTGCCAGATGGCCAGGGTGAGCAGGGACCAGAACTGGCGCTTGTAGATGCGGCGGGAAAGCTGGTGCTCCCGGATGATACGGCCGAGGGAGCCCTGGCGGAAGATGCCAGAATTGAGAATGGGCGAGACGCGGAAGACCCGCTCTGCGCTGTGCCGAAGGTCGCGCTCCAGCCACTCGTTGATGGGCACCGCGAAGCCATGCTTCTTCCGGGCGAGCACCTCGGGAGGGACGATGTTTCTCACCGCGCGCCTGAAGAGGAGCTTCTCCTGCCCGCCGCGGAGTTTCATCTCCGGAGGCAGTGACAGCGCGAGCTCCACATAGCGGTGGTCGAGGTACGGCACCCGGAGTTCAAGGGAGTTTGCGAGACTCATCCGGTCGCTCTTCACGAGGATGTCGTCAGGGAGCCAGTTCTCGATGTCGAAGCGGAGCCAGCGGTGCAGCGGTGGGAGTTTCTCATCCATGAAGCCCCGCACGTGCTGTCGCGCATCCCAGGCCATCCGCACCCGGGCATCCTCGGTGAGGAGCTCGTCCTGCTCTTCTGGTGTGAAGGGCGAGGTCACCGCAAGGAAGCGGTCCTCCTCGGCCGCGAGGGCGAGATTCGCTGCTCTCTGGATGTAGGGCACGGGAACCGCTCCGGCTGCCGCACGCAGCATCGGCCGGAGGGCGAAGGGCACCGGAGCGCCGAGCGCAGCCCCTTTGGAGAGCAGTTCGTACTGGAGATAGCCTGCGAACATCTCGTCGTTCCCGTCGCCGGAAAGCACCACCTTGACATGCTTCCTGGTGACCTCGCTCATGAGGTACGTGGGAACAGCAGCGGGGTCCGCCATCAGGTCGTCGAGGTGCCATACCACTCTCGGGAGGACCTGGGCGGCATCGACCTTCACCGTGAGTTCGGTATGCTCGGTGCCCAGGCGCTCGGCGACGAGGCGCGAGGACTCCACCTCGCTGAAGGACTGCTCGTCAAATCCTACCGAGAAGGTCTTCACCGCGCCGCCGCTCTTCATCATGAGGGCCACCATGGCAGTTGAATCGATGCCGCCGGAGAGGAACGCTCCCAGAGGCACGTCCGCGACCATCCTCCTGCGGACAGAATCTTCCAGCAAGGAGAGGACCCGCTGCTCGGCTTCTGCCTGGCTGAACGCCGCCTGCTCGAAGGAAGGCTGCCAGTATCTCACGATTTTTTTCTTCATGCTGACAAGGTCAAGCGCGAGGGTATGCCCGGGCAGCAGCTTCTTCACGTCGCGGATGATGGTCTGCTCCCCGGGGACGTAGCGGAAGCTGAGATACGCGCCGAGACTGTGCCAGTCCATCTCCCGCTTCGCCGCAGGATGGAGGAGCAGCGCCTTGATCTCCGAGGAGAAGGCGAATGCGCCCTTGTGGAGGTAGAACAGGGGCTTGATGCCCAGCCTGTCCCGGGCGAGGAACAGGGTCTTCCTGATGGTGTCGTAGATGCAGAAGGCGAACTCGCCGTTGAGCCGCTCCACGCAGGATGCGCCCCACTGCTCGTAGGCCTTGAGGATGACCTCGGTGTCGGTCTTCGAGCGGAAGCTGTGGCCCTTCGCGGCAAGCTCTTGCCGAAGTTCCTGGTAGTTGTAGATCTCCCCGTTGAAGACAATCCACAGCGTCTCGTTGCCGTTGTGCATCGGCATCCGTCCTTTCGGAGAGAGGTCGATGATGGAGAGCCTGCAGCTGCCGAGCGTGACCCGTTCGTCTGCGAAGATGCCCTCCTGGTCGGGGCCGCGGTGCCGGATGATGGCATCCATCTTCCGCATCAGCGGCTTGTCCGCTCCGGTGAGGCCGTTGATGCCGCACATGGTGAGCAGGGGGGTCATGGGATATTTAAATCCAGCCCCAGCGAGGCTCTGAGGAAAATCCCATGACCTCGGCCGCGATGCAGTAGGGGGTTGCGAAAGGTCTCGCCGGCATCCCGGAAATCCTCAGCAGGGTGGCCGAACGCTGTCGCTAACTTTTTGGCTAGTGGGGCTCACTCCCAATCCATCCCGAAGCCGAAGACCTGGGTGCCTGCCATCACCAGGCGGCGCAGCTCTTCCACGCTGTTGACCCTGCTGAAGCGCTCCAGCACGTAGCCGGGCCGGAAGTAGAAGTCACGGTATGCCCGGTGCAGATACGCCTCCAGCTCCTCTGCGCCGAGGTCGGTGAAGTACTGGTTGAAGAAGGCCTTCTCATGGAGGTTCTTGAGATTAAGGCCAGTGCCGTCCCTGATCTCGGGATGCTCCTTCGCGACCTGGAAGAACATCTCCGTTCCCGCGTAGGGCGTGCAGATGCCGAAGGTGACGGTGCTCGGCCTGAGGCTCTTGACGAAGCGGATGCTCTGCTCCACCGTCTCCCTGGTGTCTCCGGGCATGCCCAGCATCATGTGGGCGTGGGTGTCGATGCCCACCTCACGACAGAGCTTGAAGGCGTCCCGGGCCTGTTGCAGCGTGGCGCCCTTGCTGACATTGTCGAGTATGCTCTGCACCCCGGATTCGACACCGAACTTGATGAGATGGCAGCCTGCGCGCTTCATCTGCTGCAGCATCTCCCGCGTCACGGTGTTCACGCGGGCGTTGCATATCCAGGTGATGTCGACTTTTTCCTTGCCCAGCATCGCGTAGAGCTCGCGGTTCCGCTTCCCGTACACCGTGAAGGTCTCGTCCCGGAACCACACTTCGCGGAAGCCGCGCTCCTGGAGATAGCGCATCTCTTCAAACACATTGTTCGCCGAGCGGCACGTCACCCGCACCCCATAGAAGAAGGGCACGGTGCAAAAGCTGCACTCCGCCGGGCACGCGCGGCTGGACATAGCGGTGGTGTAGGGAATCCGTTTGACGATGGGATTGAAGTAATCGACCCCTGCGGGAAGCAGGCTCCTGTCCGGGATGGGCAGCCTGTCGAGCTCCTCTATCCACGGGGCGTCGGGATTCTGCTTGAGCCTGCCGTCCTCCCGGTAGGAGATACCCTTCACCTCCTTCCACGATTCGCCCCTCTCGAGTGCGTTCACCACGTCGCGGACGACGAGGTCCGGCTCCTTCCGGACGACGATATCGAGCTCCTTGGCGTAGTTCAGGGAATCCACCGGGTTGAAGGTGACGTGGGAGCCGAACATCATGGTGGTGAGCCGAGGATTGATGGCCTTCAGCTCCTTTAGGAAGTCCGCGTCCTCGGTGAAACTCATGGTCGACGTCGACTCGACGACCGCATCGTACTGCGGGATGATCTCCTTGACGTACTCAGCGGTCTTGTACTCGGCGGTGGCGTCCAGCAGGCGGACATCGTGGCCCTGCTGCTTGAGCATCGTCGCGACGTACAGGAGGTTGGTGGGGGGCGATTTCGCTCCGGCGATGCGCTTCCCCTTGCACCAGCAGCCGTATATCAGGTCGCGGACGACGTTCTGCGTCGCGGATGTTGGCGGGCTCAAGACGAGGACTTTCATCTTCTGGCCTGAATCCCTCTCTTTTTTTAAAGGCTCCCCTGCGTCCCGGGCAGGGGGCATAACTATTGTGAAGGCGCCAGGCCGGATTTATAAAGCTTGCTCGCCGGCGGCCTCGTAGAAGGAGTACGCTGGGAATCGGCCGCATTGCGGAGAAGGTCCGGGGTTCCTGCGGGACAGCGCGGAAAGCGTGCGGCATTGCGGCCGAGTCAACGTTCCCCGGGCCGCTAAGGCATTGTGGTGTCTTCCCGCACGATGTACCGCGGCCCGGAGTGGCTGCTCACTATCTCACCAAGCAGTCCAAGGGAGAAGAACTGGATGCCCACCACGATGAGCAGCACCGAGAGGACGAGTAT
>JAGVZT010000038.1 GCA_018302335.1 Candidatus Woesearchaeota archaeon
CGGCTCCGCGAGCAACTTCAACTTCAGCTTCGCAGGAAATGCCAATGAGGCCAACTTCGACTTCCGCGTCATCATACCGCAGAACTACTCCAGCACAGGGACGTTCAGCAGCATCATCTATGTGCTGGCGACGTCGTGAGGAGCAACGCCTCGGCGTGGTGTCTCTCTCGGCACTTCCCCCGGACCCGGCGGGCTGACGCCCCAAAGCTGGCTCAGCAACGGCGTTTCTGACATTTTGGACACGACGGTCTTGAGTTGTCCCGTCGGCAAGCCAGAAAATCTCCGCACTGCGACCTGCCGCCCTTTTCCTGCTGAACTGGAGAGGTAAATATTTAAGTCTGCTTTTCCGACTGCCGCCGATGGGGATGGACACGCCGCCGAGCAAGAAGAAATTCCTTGCGTTCGCGGGAGTCCTCCTCCTCCTGCCGGTCCTCGCCCTGGGCCCGTTCGACCTCCGGTGGAGCTGGAGGCTGAGCTTCGGATTTCTCGGCATCGCCACTATGCTCATCTTCCGCGTGCTGGACATCCCGCATTTCATCCGGTTCGCGAGCCTCGACATCATCGTCTTCCTCATCGGGATGATGATTGTGGTCGGCTACCTCGAGCGGAGCCACTTCTTCGAGTTCGTCATCGGCCGGCTGCTCGCGCGCATCGGGCGCAGCGGCAGGCTGCTGCTCGTGGCGCTCCTCGCACTCGCCGCCCTGTCGGCCGCGCTGGTCGACAGCGTGATGAGCATCCTCATCATGACCTCCATCGTCATCCACGTCGCGGAGAAATACCGCGTGAAGCCCATTCCCCTGGTGCTCATGACGGTCTTCGCCACCAACATCGGGAGCAGCGCCACCGTGGTGGGCAATCCTGTGGGCGTGCTCGTCGCGCTGAACGGGAAGCTCAGCTTCTTCGACTTCCTCCGGTGGGCCACTCCAATCAGCGTCGTGTCGCTCGCCGCGGGCATCGGGATGATGATGCTCATCTTCCGCAAGGAATTCGCGGCCTTCGACAAGGCGGTGCGCTCCCCCGAGGGTGACGCGCTCCACGAGGCATCCATGACAGGCGCCCATCTCCGAACGCCTTCGCTGCTCTTCGGGGGTGTGATGCTGGGGCTCATCCTCCATTCCCAGTTCGAGAAACTCCTCGGGCTCGAGAAGAACACCCTGCTCATCGGCATCGCGCTCATCGGAGCGGGCATCGCGATGATGCTCAGCAGGGACGGCGCCCAGGAGCTCCTCGAGCGCCGGGTGGACTGGTGGACGCTGATGTTCTTCATGTTCCTCTTCGCGTCGGTCGGCGCCCTCGAGTACACCGGCGCCATCGACATCCTCAGCGGCTCCATCGCAGCGCTGACCGGCGGCCAGGTCCTGCTCACCATGGCCGTCATCATGGTGGTCGCAGGGCTGCTGAGCGCGGTGCTGGACAACGTGCTGGCTGTCGCCATCATGAGCCCCATCATCCAGCACCTCCAGAGCACGATGCCTCTCGCAGGCACTTCCTTCTGGTGGGTGATGCTCTTCGCGGCGACCTTCTTCGGCAACCTCACGTTCATCGGGTCGACGGCGAACATCGTCGCGCTCGGAGTGCTGCAGAAGAGGCACCTCGGGCACATCAGCTTCCGCGAGTGGCTCGGACCGGGGCTTGCGGTCACCTTGGTGACGGCTGCCGTCGCCCTTGCCATGATAGCAGTGCAGCTCCCGCTCATGGGGGGATGAACAATGGACAAGAACGAGAATGGAAACGCCTCCGAGGAGGACCTCGTGGGCATAGTGGGCGACGACGCCATCGTCGCGCTCTACTACGGGGGATACGAGATAGAGGTCAAGGATCCAGGAAAATTCCCGTGGGCGAGAGTGTTCGAGTGGCTCCTCGAATACGGCTACGGCATCTACATCGTGAAGAGGGAGGAGCGGCTCCGCATCCTCGCGAAGCAGTCCTGGTAAACTCCCGCGCTCAGAACCAGCCGCGCCAGCGGAAGTAGCCGAGCATGCCCACGGAGATGGCAAGCATGCCCCCTATCATCACCCAGAAGCCGAACGGACTCGCGGAGCCGGGCAGGTTGACAAAATTCGTCCCATAGATGCCCCCCAGGACGGTGAGGGGCAGGGCGATGGTGGCCATGACGCTGAGGGTCTTCATCACCTCGTTCATGCTGTTCGACACCGCGGACATGTACACGTCGAAGGAGTGGGAGATGATGTCCCGCTGGTTGTCCACCATCTCCGAGGCGAGAATCATGTGGTCGTACACGTCGCGGAAGTAAGGCATGCTCTCCTTCCTGATGAAAGGGTACTCGTTCTTCGCGAGGAATGAGACTTTCTCGCGCTCCTGGAACATCATCCGCTTCACCGCGACAATCGCGCTCTTCAGACGGAGTATCTGCGCAAGCTGCGCCCGGGTGTATTTCGCGGTGACCTCATCCTCAAGGAGCTCGATGTGGTCATCCAGCTCGTCGAGCACCGGGAAGAAATAGTCCACCTCCTTGTCCAGCAGGTGGTGCATCAGCATGTCCGGCCCACTTCCGAGCAGGCCCGCGAGCTTGCCTGGATTGCTCTTCATCTCATCCACTCCCGGACAGGGAAGGCTGTGGGTGCTCACCAGGAAATTCTTGCCGAGCACGATGTCGTACTCCACCTGCACGAGCTCCTCCCCCAGCTCCTGCTGGCGCCGCAACCCGTAGAAGACAAAGAAGAGGTAACTTGGAAAAATCTCCACTTTGATGCGGGTCCTCGCGCTGTGGAGGTCCTCCTCGGTGAGGGGGTGCAGGCCAAATATCTTGCGCATGAGCGCGGCGTCCTCGCGCGTGATGTCGGTGATGTCCACCCAGAGCGGCTTTCCCTTCAGAGATGGGAGCTTCTCCACACCGGCGCGGCGTATGGTCCCTTGCTCCAGATAGAAGATGTCTATCATCTGCTGCCTCCTCGGCGCGAGGCCTTACGCCCCTCCCGGAGCAGCACCGCGCGGGGATACGGCATCCCAATCCCCCCGCGGTCGAAGCGCTCCTTGACGCTCTTCAGGAGGTCGCAGCCGAGCGGGAAGGCATAATCGGAGCGCTCCACCCAGACCCACGCGCGGAGGGTCACCGCCGAATCGCCAACGCCGACGACCCGCACCTGCACGGGGGGCTCCCCATGGTGCCTCTGCTCCTCGGTGCGATTGTCCAGGAAGTGGGGATGCTTCATGGCCTCATCCCGGATGATGCCAATCGCCTTGTCGGCATCAGCATCATAGCTGATGCCGAAATCGAGGGACTTGCAGACCTTGGGGTCGCCCATGTTCGAGTTCTCGATGACTTCCCTGCTGATGACCGAGTTGGGCACCACGATGCGGTTGTTCTCAGCGGTGCGGATGACCGTATGCCGCAGGGTGACCTCCTCGACGACGCCCGAGATGTCCTTCCCGATGCGCACGCGGTCGTCCACGCGGAACGGCTTGAAGAGGGCAATGAAGACTCCACTCACGACGTTCGAGAAAGCCTCCTGCGCGGCGAATCCCAGGACCACCGCGAGCACTCCCGCCCCGGCGAACACGGAGACCGAGAGCGCCCTGAGCTGAGGGATGGTGTACACCGCGGCGCTGATGCCTAGGAGGTAGATGGCGCCGCTGATGGCGTGCTTCAGGAAGCGGGCCTGCATCGGGTCCATCCGTGCCATCAGGACGGTGCCGGCGAATGCCCGGGAGAGGACCCTGCGCACCACGCGCGCGAAGAGGACAGTCAGCAGCAGGATGGCCACTATGGCGGCGATGCGCTCTATGCTCTCCAACAGGACATCGTGCAGGCCGAGAATATCCCCCGCGAGCACCGCGGCGAACTGCCGGAGAGTCTCCCCCATCTCACACCTTCTTCCTGGCGCTCTTGCGCACTCTCATGGCCCGCTCAAATGCGAGTTTTCCGTCCTCCTTGTAAGGAACAGCGGCGGCATCATGTATCCGCTTCAGTTCTTCATCCAGGGACTCCTTGTGCTGCTCCACGTTCTCCGCCAGGACTTCCTCCTGGTAGCGGCTTCGCGCGTGAGCGAGCTGCTCCTCCGAAGTGCGGCCTATCTCCTTGAGGGTGAGAAAGTTCATCATGCTGAAAAGATAGATGAACAGCGCTCCGAAGATGAACACCAGGTTTATCTGCACGAGCGGGTGCACCGAGACCTTGTCAAAGATGTTGAGCACGTTCACCAGGAAGAATGCGAAGAGAAACAGCACGATGAGGTCGAACAGGGCAATCCAGCCCCACTTGTTCTTGCTGCGCCGCCAGACGAAGAATATCTCGCGGTAGCGGAAGATGGCGAGGATCATCAGCACCACATAGCAGAGAGAGAGCACCCGGAGGAGGCCGAGCATCGCCGGCTCATCCAGGGAGAGCACAGCGAGCATATCGAGTGCCATAATGGATACTGCGTGCCTTCCTCCCTTAAAAATGCTGCGAAAACGTAAGCTGCACGGGCATTCCTTCCGCCATTAAAAATACCGATGAAGATACCATTCTAAAGAGATAAAAAAGAAACATTAATAAGGGGGAGGGGTTCCTCTTCCCATCGGGACATGACTGCTCACCGAGATGCCGATATTGATTCCAGGGTGCTTGCCGCTTCGTCTGGCTCCCGCGTCCCGCGCGAAGGCGAGGGAGGGGGACTGCGCGTGTTCTTCACCGGGGACGGCGCGATGGGCGAGGTTCCCGGCTCGAAGTACCAGCTCATCGCCTGGCATTCCGACGGCCTGGTGGAGAAGCTTGGCATCGACATGGGCTCCCGCTTCGTGCAGAGGGGCCTTGGCCAGCGAGTGGACACCTCTGCCCCGGGCGCATACCTCAGCAACGAAGCGCTCATCATCACGCACGCACATGACGACCACATAGCCGCGCTTCCCGGCTTCCTGAAGATGGGCTTCAACGGGCCAGTGTACATGACGCATCTCACCGGCAGTGTCTACTCGCATGTGGACCTTGATGGCGGCTTCCACAGGAAGGACACCAAGGAACGATTCCACCTCCAGAAGCGCAGGATGGGCTATCGAGAGCCGTTCTCCCCCACGAGAAGCGGGCGAATCGCCGCCGAGTTCCGCGATGCCGGCCACATGCCGGGCTCCGCAGGAGTGATGCTCACCGTGCGCGACCCAGGGACCGACGAAGAGTACCGCATCCTCTTCGGGGGAGACATCGGCCGCTCGGAGAACTGGACGCGATACTTTGTCAGGCCGCCCGACTTCGCCGGCCTGCCCCCCCTGGACGCAGTGGTGCAGGAAACGACCTACGGAATGACCAGGCACGGGGGCGGCCCGGAATCAAAGGAGCTCCTGCTCGAGGGCATCGAACGCTCTGTTGCCGCAGGGAGCCCCTTCATCGTGCCTACCTTCGCCAAGAGAATCCAGCGCATCATGCAGGACATCTTCACCCTCCGGGAAGAGGGGCGGCTGCCCCAGGTCGACGGGAAGCCCTACCCGGTCATCGTGGACTGCCCCACCGGCCTCCGGATGAACGAGACCCTCGGCGAGTACATCAGGTTCCTGCTTGATGACGAGTTCTCTGCTGCGCAGCTTGCCCAGATGACGCGCAGAGAGACGAGCGTGGAGGAGGCCAGGGAGAGGCTCCGCCCCTATTTCAGCGAGGATATCATCAGGCTCTTCCAGACAGAGGATGGCCGGATGGCGTACGACGCCGCGAACCCGTTCGCGAACGAGCATCTCGAGGTGTTCCCCAACAGGAAGAGCGGGAAGGAACAGCACGACACGCTCGTCGCCCGCATCGCGTCCGGCAGCCCAGGACCATTCATGGCTGTCTGCGCCAGCGGGATGATGTCCATCGGCAGGGCGAAGGACCTGGTCGTCGCCTCCCTGCCACTGAAGGATGCGATTGTGGCTGTCACCGGCTACCAGTCTCCCTCGACCATCGGCTTCGCCGTGGAGCACCGCCATGAAACGGTGAAGTACCTCGCCGGGAAGAGGGGCGTGCAGGAGGTGCCCAATCTCGCGCAGATGGTACGCATCCGAGGGTATGGCGGGCACGCCGACGCGGCCGAACGGCAGACCCAACTCCTGCAACACGTGCGCACGAGAGAAGAGTATCAGGAGGCACCCCTCATCATCAACGTCCATGGCGACCCACATAATCTGCGGGACACGGACAAGGCTGTCCGTGAGGGGCTATGCGCCCTCCACGAGGACGGCACGCTGATGCTCCCCGAGCAGCGTCTGCGCTTCAACAGCCTCCTGCCAGAGCGCGGAGTCATCTACGACCTCACCGCGCGCAGGCACCGAACGGATTGAACAGGAGCCCCAGACGGCCCAGGAGGTCGGCTGCTCTGCTGACAATTCCCGCTATTCCGGCGCAGCCACCAGGAACCTGCACGGCAGTGCGGGGCTCTGAAGAAAACCGTCTGTGGTTCGGCCGGAGGCCCGTTCAAGTTCCTGACTGTCTCGCCTGGCGGACATTCTCCGCCATGCGGCAGATGACTTCTGGATGTTCCCAGGGCTCCCGCTGAAAGATTGAAGAAAAAAGGAGGGCTTATGCCCTCAATCCAT
>JAGVZT010000023.1 GCA_018302335.1 Candidatus Woesearchaeota archaeon
ACGAGCGGCTCGACATAGAAGGGTCCGAGGGCATCATAACCGCAGAGGAGAGTGCCGAGCCTGTCCCCCCACATGTCAGCGGCGAACTTGATGCGCTGGCATTCCTCGGAAGTGGCCCAGGCCTTGGGGTCGAGCCTCGCGGTGAGCCCCGCTCCGTCCACGTGCGCCGCGAGTTCCCGGGCGAGCGCATAGGCCCGTGGAACCTCCTGGTACACCTCGAAGCGGAACTGCGGCTCTCTTCCCCTCGCATGGTAAAGCTTCACTGCCAGGAGCTCCGGGTGGATGCGCATCCCGTCCCAGACCACCGGTCCGGATGCCAAATCCGGAAGCGAGGTCTTGAGGCCCTCATACAGGGATGACAATCTCTCCTTCTTCTCCCTGGCCTGACGATACCTTCCGCTGAACCTGCTGGGGTCCGCCCACCGGGTTGCCTCCTCGATGGTCTTCTCCCAACCCACGAGGACGGTGCGCACCGCGAGCTCCAACGTGTCGCCCGCGGCCGGAAGGTACAGTTCGTACGAGCCGCGCTCTTGGCGCAGTGTGCAGTCCGGGGATTCGAGCAGCTCCTGGAGAACCTTCTCGCTCTTCTTCGCTTTCTGCTCACTCACCTTGGGCTCTTTGACATTATCGATGATGGACATAGGGTCACCTCAAGAGTCACTACTTCAGAAAAGAGATTATCAACGATTAATAAATCTAGTGCCTCATCCCGGCGGGAACGACCTTGCGGTACACATCCTCAGGGGCTCTCTTCTCGCCGTCCACGGTGAGCAGCAGCCCGACCGTGATGTCGAAGAGCCGCTCATTCTCCTGCAGATAGGGCAGGATGAGCTTCCAGTCCTCTGCAGTGAAAGGAGCGAATTTCCCTCCGTTGAGCTGGCTCTCCTCCACCTTGCGCTGCGGGTCCCGCACATAAATAGCGCCTCCTGATGCGAGCGAGAGCAGATTGCCCCCTGGATACGGCGTCTCGAGCTCCTCGATGCCGCGCTCAGCGGAAATTCCGTTGAGCACCACGAATCCCCCGCCTTTCAGCGGGTCGCCGGCCATGAAACTCTCTGCAAGGTAATCGAGACAGGTTCCGTTGATGACCACGCGGGGCTTTCCCACGGCGTTGATGAGCGGCCTGCCTGCGCAGTTCCCGCGGATGAAAATCTCGCCTCCCTTGGCGGCATAGCCCATGGTCTGCCCCACGTCCCCGTGGATGACCACCTTGCCGGACTTGAGGATCTGGCAGAGCTGGTCCTGGCCCGCGCCGTGCACGTGCACCTCCGCGCCGTCGAGCCCGGAGCCGAGATAATCGCCAGGGTTGCCGTAGCAGTCGACCCGCAGCGCGCTCTCGGGACCTAGACCGCTGCCGATGAAGCGATGGCCCCGGAGATGGTAGAGCAGCAAGCGCTTCCATCCCATCCGGGACGCCTTGACCACGAAGCGCGCCGCGCTTTCCGGTCCCTCGACAGGAAAATCCTGGCAATCGACGGCAAGGGCCTCGCCGGGCTTCGGTAGCTTTCTCTGCGTCGCCCAGCTGCAGCGCGGCAAGCCTGAGAGCGCCTTGACCAGCGCCTCGTCCAGCACGTCGAGCAGCGCGCTCCTTGGCTCCTTCGAGGGATAGCGCAGGTTCATGAGCCCGGTCAGCGCCTCCACCGCAGCGAGCTTGTCCTTTCCTGCGGCGATGCCGAGGGCGTGCTTGCGGAACGCAGCGAGGTCCATGGCCGCAATCCTGCCGCTGTCCGCATTGTGGATATCATACGGTATGGCGGCCGAGTCTGGATGCTGTACCTTTATTTCGCGCCCGAACTTGTCCGCGCAGCGCAGCTCCCTCGTCGCGCGGTCCACGGTGAACACGAAGGCTCCGCCGTCGGTGTGCGAGCCGCCGCGGGCATTCCAGTAGCGGTCCGCGCGGGACGATGCGGCCTTTCCATCCTCGTGGAGGGAGCCGAGCATGGCGTCAATGGCCTGGCGCTCCGATGCGATGAGCCCCAGTTCCTTGCCCTGGAGCGCGAAGACCTGGGGGCGCAGCATGGAGGTGTCGGTGATGCCTATCAGCTCATAGCCGGAACTCTGAGGAGCGTTGGCCGCGATGATGAAGAACCACGGGCCGTCCGGCGAGCTCGGGAGGTGCACCGTCTGAATCTCCCGGTAGATGCGCTGCTTCTCCGGTGGCAGCAGGTGGAAGTCCCGTTCGGTCGTGGGGGCGAGGGCCTCGATGAGGTATTCCAGCGGGTAGCCATATGTTCTGCGCAGGACATCGAAGAGCAGCGCCGCGACCTCCGTGTCGGTGAGGAAGAGGGGCGTGATGCCGCGCTCCGCGAGGTACGCCACCGTGCTGCTGTAATTGGAGAAGTCGCCGTTGTGCACCAGGGCGTCGTGCAGTCCGATGAAGGGATGAGCGCCACCAGGATGCCACACGGCTCCTTTGGTGGGATAACGGTGGTGGCCTATCCAGACATGGGCGCGCAGGTTCTCCAGCTTGTAGCAGGGGATGACGTCGTCGCCATACCCGACAAGCTTGAAGACCACGAGGTTCTTCGCATGAGACAGCACGAAGGCGCGCTTCTCCTGGAGCGAAGAGTAGAACGCGCTGTTGAGCAGATAGGTGTTCTGGTAGACGAACTCGTCCTCTGCGGCATCCCGGGTCAGCGCAGCAAGATGATGCTTCGCGATGAACGATTCCAGCTCGGCCGGAAGGGCACGCACGAAATACTGCACCACTTTCGGAGGCGGGACCTCAAGGCCGAGCTTCCGATAATCGCGCATCGCGACCTCGCGCCCCTTGTCCACGCGGAAGCGCGGGGTGATGAAGCGGGACTCCACCTCATCTCTCGCCGAAGGGTCGAGGTACGCGACCTGCAGGATGTAATCCTCCTCCAGGACCCTTGCGGAGACGCCGAGTTGCCTTGCATCAAGCCCTGCTGCGGCGATGCCTCCCCCTTTTCCGTTGCCGCGGTTCTTCATCTGCCGCAGCGCGGTGAGGAGGTACTTTCCCTCGAGCTGTTTCGCGCTCGCCGCACCGATGACCCCGCAGCCGCCCTCGTCCTCGCTCCGCTGCGGGACAGCGCCCTGAGGGAGAAGTCTCCTGGCCGCGGTGAGGGGGTTCATCGTCGGTACACCAGCAGGTCCTTCCTTCCGCGCAGTTCCTGCACGCTCTTCAGTCCGAGGGAGGCGAGCAGCTCGCGCAGTTGCGCCGCCCACGAGGAGTAGAGATTGAGCAGGCGCCTCGCGCCCCACTCGGGCTGGATGAACTGCCCGAGAAGCTCGTCGGTGGTGCAGATGCCAATCTGGCAGCCCCTGCCGCGCTCACAGTTCCCGCAGTGCGTGCAGCCGACCGCGATGGTCTCTGCGGTGCCGATGACGCAGCCGTCGGCGCCCAGGGCGATGGCCTTCGCGACATCGTACGCGGTGCGGATGCCACCGCTCGCGATGAGGGTCACCTTGTCTCGTACTCCCTCGCTGGAGAGGTACCTGTGCACGCGGGGGATGGCGAGCTCGATGGGCATGGCGATGTTCTTCTTCGCAATCTCCGGCGCAGCGCCCGTCCCCCCGTAGCCGCCGTCGATGTGGATGATGTGCGCGCCCGCGTCGTAGGAGCCGATGGCGACCATCTCCACGTCAATGGGTGTCGAGACCTTGACCGAGACCAGCACTCCGGGATGCACGGTCTTGACCCAGTCGACGTGCTTCTTGTGGTCCTCGACGGAGTAGACGCTGTGGAACGGGAACGGCGAGTAGAGGCTGGTCTTCTCCGCGGACTCGCGCATCCGCGCGACCTCTGCGGTGACCTTGTCCGCCAGCAGATGCCCTCCCAGTCCGGGCTTCGCGCCCTGGGCGTACTTGAACTCCATCACCCGGCAGCTCTGGATGGTCTCCTCGCTGACCCCGAACATCCCGGTGGCGACCTGGGTGATGACGTGGTCCTTGTAGGGCAGGAGTTCAGATGGATACCCTCCCTCGCCTGTTGAGGTGAGGGTGCCTGCTGCCTTCGCAGCCATCGCGCGGGAGAGCATGAAATTCAGACTCACGCTCCCGAGGGACATGCCTCCGCCGTACCACGGAAGGGAAAGCGTGACCTGGCCGCTGTCCCTGCGGTTGAGCGGGATGGAAAGGGACACCTGCTCGGCCGCGATGCCTGACGAGCTCAACTTGAAGTCGAGCCTGTCGAAGCCTCCGCCCGAGGCGCCTATGCGATGCTCGATGTTCTCCGGAGACTTGCCCGTGAGAGCCTGCCACCACGTCGCGAGAATCAGCTCCTTGGTCCAGCGCAGGTCGCCCAGCGCGCTGTCCTGCGGAAGGCCGAGCTGCGGCAGCAGCTCGATACCTCTGCGGATGTGCGCGCGGTGCTTCTCCGCCATCAGCTCAATAGCCCTGGATGTCACCGAATGCCTCCCGTTCCAGCTCGTCCGCGAAGAGCGCCCTGCCGACATTGCCGCGCAGCCGTCTCGCCTCTCTGACTCCCATCGCGCTCATCATCTCGATGAGCTGGTGGTGCCAGCTCGTCATGAGATTGAGAATGCGTCGGGTGCCCCATTCCACCGGGATGCGATGCCTCTGGATGGCGCTGCGCTCGGGGAAGCGGCACTCCCCCAGGAAGCGGGCCTGCAGCGCGACCAGCAGCGCGGTATCCAGCGCGACAGCATCGGCGCCGCAGAGCAGTGCCTTCGGGATGTGCTCCGCGAGGATGATGCCTCCGCTCGCGATGAGGGTGACCTCGTTCCGGATGCCCTCCTGCACGAGACGTTGATGGACATCGAGGAGGGCATCCTTGAGATGGCGTTCCGTGCTCTCGAAGGTGCGGCCGTGGTAGTCCGCGCAGAGATGGAGGAAATCCGCGGTGCGGGACAGCTCCACAGCCCTTTCCACAAAGCCTTCTTTCGTGGGAAGCCGCACCCCTAGGGGTCCGGAGAAGAGTTTCCGTGCCTCCTGCAGCAGCGCAGCGTCCTCCAGCTCGATGGCCGCGCAGCGCTGCGCCGCGCGAACGCTGTCCAGGTCGCCTGCGAGAGCGATGCAGCGCGCTTCCTTCTGCACATAGCGGCCGACAAAGAGTGTTCCTACGTTCCCGGCCGCAGTCCTGATGCTTTCCGTGATGTCGGCGTTGCTCACCTGCTCGGGCAGCGCATCGAAGATGATGGGGATAGGTATCTCCACGGTTCTTGAGCTGGTGATGAGGTCGCCGCTGGCATCGAACTCCAGATGGCTTGCGCGCCTGCCGATATCCACCGAGGTGGAGATGTATTCCCTGCCGTAGACTCCGTCCCGCGTCGGGCGCACGATCTCGGACATGTCGGTCCACATGGCATCCCAGCCCTCGCCACGGAAGGCGCCCTTGTAGCCCATGCCGCGCACAGGGACCTTCCCGGTGTGCGCCTCGTACAGCACCGTGGACAGAGGCGTTGAGCCGGTCGCGGCCGTGGGCGTCCAGTAGCTGTCCCCCTGCTCGGCGAACGCGGGGTTGCGTACCACCGAGCAGACCTCGGGATGCTCCTGCACGCAGCGCATGCAGCCGGTGCACTTCTCCACGCGCGGCGAGAATCCACCGAACGGCCCGGAGAAGACGCCGTAGATGCATGGCCTGCTGAGCAGTGCCTCCCGGTGTGCGCTGCCGAGGAGCTTGCGGTTGTACCCGAGAGCTTCCTTGAGAATGAGCCTCGCGAGGCCAGGCTTGCTGACCTTCGGAAGGAACGGCCCAGGCTGGGGGAAGAGCGGAGGAGTCTCCTCCGCACGCAGGCGAAACATTCGGTAGGTGCTCCCCATACCTTACTAGGGATTCATGGGGTATTTATAGGTTATGATGAACAAATGCACTCAAAAAAAGGATAATAGTAATCTTCTGTCCAATCCGCTACCTTTCCTGCAGCGCGACCGATACGGATGTTTGGATGCATTCCAGCACAGGCATTCTTCCTCTTACGAAAAAGATTTATGAACCTGTGGGCTTTCTGTACGCAGGGGGAACGGATGACCACTGTCATCGCAGTAACAGGGATTGACCCGGACACCGGGAAGCCCTATACTATTCTCGCTTCTGACACCCAGGGCACCCTGACAGGATACGAGGTGGTGGAGGAATGGGGCAGGCGCGGGGTGCAGCGCTACGCGCGCCCGGTGAACCAGAAGCAGGAGTTCTCGAAGCTCCGTGCTCCGGAGGGCATGCATTATGCCATCGGCTTCGCGGGCGCGGCGCCGGGCCAGCTGGCGGTCCGCGACCCCTCCGAATTCGACAATGTCCCGATGTACCCCTGGGAGCGCAAGGCCCTCTACCGCTCCGCGGGAGAGGCGAAGGACCTCGTGGAGCGCTGCAGGCAGCTCCTTGGAGAAAAGCCTGTTCCGCAGAGAGAACGCCAGGGTTTCGAGGATGCTCTCTATGCTGACCTCGATGGCAAAGGCGGCTCCTCCCTCGTGGACCGGCTGAACAGGCTCCAGCGCTCGGTCGCGGGGGACGAGGGCTCGACGGTCTACCTGCTCGCACGGGATTTTGGGGATTCGCACGCGCTGTATTACCTGGACCGCAACGGCAAGGCAAAGCGCATCGACGCGCAGGGTGCCGGCGCCGCGATTGGCTCCGGAGAGCGGGTCGCCGTGGAGTACATCCAGCAGGAGGGAGGCGCGCTGCTCGGCCAGCACAAGGGGCGCAAGGTCCTGTTCGCGAAGCCCGAGGACGCGCTCCGCCTCGTGGTCGGAGCGGTACGCGCCGCGACGGAGAAGGACCTCTTCAGCAGCGGCCTTGACGTGGTGGTGATGTCCGATGGGAAGCGGGTCTCCTATCGGAAAGACATCGAGCAGTGGACGGACGACTTCCGCCGCACGCTTGGTGAGAGCCTCGAGAAGCTCGTCGAGAAGGAGACGAGCTAGCGCATCCTACGGACTCGTATCCTGAATTCCTCGGCCGCGATGCCTAGGATATCCGGCGGTCTGGCCGGTATGCCGACGATTCCTCCCAGCGCGGCTGACCCTGTGCACGAGCATACGGGCTCTGCACGGAAATGTTTAAATAGTAGTATCACTAATAAATGACAAAAATGACAACAATATTCTCCCTCACCGCACGGGACCCGAAGAGCGGCAAGCCCTATACCCTGCTCGGGACTGACCGGCAGAGCACGAGCGGGGGTATCAAGGAGTCCGTCGACAAGATTCATCTCCCGGAAGGGATGCGCTATGCGGTGGCGGCCACAGGGCGCAGGCCGCAGTACTTTGGCGACGAGTTGGGCCTGAAGTATATTGCATACCTGTACGATATGCGTGGGCCGTCCGAGAACATTGGATTCTCTCCTGCCGATGTCCCGCAGCTGATTGAGGCTCGCAAATGGCTGCTCACCGCGGAGAAGCCGGTGCGCGCGGAGCTTCGGCAGCGCGGCCAGGAGACGCTTCTGCGGTTGCTGGAGGGAGGTCACTGCGCCCTGGTTGAGCAGCTCAACGCCTTGCAGGCTCACCTGGAGGGTGACGACAAGGCGGTGACCTCCTACCTCATCGCGGACGGTGATGATTCTCGCCACACGGTGTATCGCGTGCGGCCGGACGGAGAGGTCGAGAGCGCGCACGCAGGCCCGCTGGCCATGGGCTCCGGCGGGCCATTCGTGGAGGACTATCTCCAGGACGAATGCGCGCGCCTGGGGAAATCCTATGACCCGCAGAGAGGATGGGACGTCTGGATGCGGCCGGAAGAGGCGGTGGGCATCGTCCTCTCGGCGGTGGGAGACGCCACTTCGCGCGACCTCTACAGCAGCGGCCTCGACCTCGTGATGCTGCACGACGGCAGGCGGATGCGCTTCACCGACGACATTGATGCGGTCGCGGCGCAGTACGAAAGCGTCCTGCGAGAGACGTTGGAGCAGCGCGTCGCGCGCGCGCTGGCGGTGAAAAGGTCATGACCACGCTCATCGGCATCCAGGGACATGATTCGCGCTTGGGCACTCCGTATGCGCTGCTCGCTGCTGATACGCGTGTGTCGCACTGGAGGATGGGTCCTCTGCATGACGACAAGGACAAACTCATCATGCCCGCCGACGAGCGGATTGCTCTCGCGCAGGCAGGGACGGACCTGCGTTCGCTCGCCCTTTCAGTCGAGCGAGGGCTCCTTGGCACACCGGAATGGACAGGTCCGTGCTCCAGCGATGCTGCGCCGTGGGACTGCACGCAGGGGAGCCACGGGGAGGCAGAGTGCAGTGCGTGGGAGGACTTGGTCAGCTCGATGCAGGCCGAGAGAAGGCCTGACTTCCTGACTGCGCTCGGCGCGACCGCGGGGATATACCGGAGCCTCATACGAGAGCCTGACTCCTGTTCTGCCGCGAGGGCGATGCTGTCGCTCGGCGGCGCCACGAGGGAGATGAACGATTACCTTATCCCCTTCGGATGGTGCGTCGAGTTCATCGTCGGCGTGCAGACCCCTGGCAGCGCTGGACTGGCGCGGGCCGGCTCAGAGGGGTTGAGAGCAGTGCAAGAGTGGCGTGTGACTGAAGGAAGCGGTTGTGCGCACGCGAGAATGTTCCTCTCTGGCAAGCAATCCTCGTCCCTTGAGGAGGCTGTTTCCCTCTCGCTCGGCGCCTTGGAGGCCGCTACGAGTGCAGATCCCCACACCTCACCGTGGGCGCAATTCGCAATTCTCGTTCCAGGGAAACGAATCCGCCTTACGGATCGATATGCGGCAGGCTACTCGCCGGAGGGGCAGTCCGATGCCATCCGTGCGTACCAGGACTGCCTCGCCGTCCTCCGCTAGCGCAGGTGCACCTCGAGCACGTCCTGGTCCCTGAGCACGTGGGGCAGCATCCTCTTCTGGCCCGGGAAGCGCGATGACGGCCCCCAGACGCGCGAGAATTTGAACTTCGCCACGAAATCGCGATGCAATCTCGTGCAGACATCCTGCACCGTGCAGCCCTGGCGCATGATGACCGGCTCGTCCATGTCCGGTTTCTTGCCTATCTGCTTGAGATAGACGCGCATCAGCCGCATCCGGGTGAAGATGAGTTCCTTCAGCTCCGCGAGGTTGGTGCCGAGCTGGGCGCTCACCATGATGTCCACCTTGCATGCCTCTGCCACCTCGCGGGCCTTCTGCGCAGGCACCATGTCCACCTTGTTGAGCACCACGATGGCCGGGAGGTAGATGCGGTTGCCCAGGATACAGTCGATGAACTCTTCCACCGTCACTTCGGAGCGCAGCACCACATCGCAGTTCATCAGGCGGTACTCGCGCAGCACGGTCTCGAGCGTCTCCCTGTCCATGTGTCGTTGCGGCACCGTAGATGCCATGGAAATGCCGCCGCGCATCTTTCGGCTTATCTTCACGTCCGGCCGCGAGGTGTTGGCCCTGACGCCGGAGTCGTAGAGCTCTTGCTGCAGGACGCGGAGATGGCCGGGATGGAACACATCGAGCAGCATGAGCACCAGGTCCGCGCTCCTCACCACGGAGAGGACCTCCCTGCCGCGCCCGCGTCCCGAGGCGGCGCCGTGCACGATGCCCGGGACGTCCAGGACCTGTATCTTGGCGTGGTTGTGCAGCATGAGCCCGGGGATGACGTCCAGGGTGGTGAAATCGTATGCCCCGACCTTGCTCTCGGCGTTGGTGATTGCGTTGAGCAACGTCGATTTTCCCACCGAGGGGTAGCCCAGCATGATGACCGTGCCGTCTCCTGTCTTGCGGACAGCATAACCCTCGCCCTTGCCACCGGAGGACTTGTGGAGCTCCTCGTCCTTCAGCCGGGCAATCTTGGCCTTGAGCAGCCCGACGTGGTGCTGGGTGGCCTTGTTGTACTTTGTCTTCCGGAGCTCTTCCTCGAACTCCTCCACGCGGGAGCCCATGGTCGTGGCGGACTCGTCGCCGTTTATATACCTGCCGCCGACTCTGTGAGCGGATGGAATCCGGTGGAGGCGCGATATCCTGCCTCGCGGGGATATCTTCCCGGATGGCGACCGGCTGTTCCGCGCCGCAAGATTCTTAAGCGGGCTTGACGCAAGACGGCCGGAGGTGGCATGATGGCCCGTTGCGTCCACTGCAAGAAAGAGACCGAAAAGTACACCCTCATCGAGGGACTGGGCAGGATTGCGGTGTGCGAGCGCTGCATGGAATCGAACGACGTCGCCACCGAACGGCCGCTGAGGAAATAGCAGGGTGCGCCTGTCCTCTTTGCCTGGGGGTCCCCGCGTGCCGGACGCCGAGCGCCTTCTGCGTGAGTGCGTCAGGGACTACAAGCCCCCGCTGACCGAATCGCGCATCCGCAACCTTCTGCGGTACGCCAGGAGCCCAGGGCATAGCCTTCTGCTTTACTCCGGGAAGGATCTGGTTGCGATGGCGGCATTCCGTCGGTATCGCACGAGAGACTTCTCGTATTACGGCTACCCGAGGGCGCGTGGCCTCGCGGGCTTCGCGTACCTGAAGACGCTGCTCGTCGCTCCGCGTTGGAGAAGGAAGGGAGTCGCGCTGCTGCTGCGCACTCGTGCCGTTGCGCTCCTCCGAAAGCGCGGATTCAAGGGCGTCGCGAGCACCTGCTGGGCGAAAAACGTTTCGATGGTCCGCCTGAACGAGCGGATGGGCTTCACGATGCTTGGCCGATTTCCCGCTTCGTGGCGGGGGAAGGGAGAGGAAAGCCTGCTCTGGGAGAAGCGCTTCAGAGCTCATCCCTGAGGAGGGAGAGCGCTTCGGCAACTCCGTCGTCTTCTGCTGTCTGGACGATGTAGTCCGCGAGGGCCCGAAGCTCTTCGGGCGCGTCGCCCATGGCGACCCGCGTTCCCGCGACGGCGAAGAGCGGCACATCATTGTAGCTGTCCCCGATGGCAGCGAGGTCTTTCCTCGGGATGCCCATGAGCCTGCAGTACCGCTCCGCGGCGTCTCCCTTGGAAGCGGCGGTGAGGTCCAGCCCCCAGCGTCCGGAGCTGCGCTGGAGGAACTTCGCGAGGCAGAGCGTGCCAGGCATGAGGTAGCGCTTCTTCAACTCCTCCAGCTGTCCGTCGCTCAGCTGCAGTGCGGAGATGCGGGTCACCTCGCCCTTCGGCAGCGGTGCCATTCCCTCCTCCCAGGGGATGCCCCTCCCTCCGATGACGGCGTTGAGGGCAATGCCCTGTTGCTGCAAGACAGAGAGGATATCACGGGCCATCGCGGCCGGAAGAGGCCGTTTCCATCGCGTCACTCCGTCCGAGGAGACGATGCGGCCGCCGCCATCGCAGACATGCATGCCCCGCAGCCCGAGCGCAGATGCGAAGCGGAGAAGGTGCTGAGCGTCCCTGCTGGAGCAGAGGCCGATGGGAAAGCGCGCGGAGCGGACCGCCTCCAGGACCCGTGGAGATATCTCCTTGCTGCGACCCACCAGTGTCCCGTCCAGGTCGATGAGGCAGGCCTTGAGCATCCCAGCAGCGCGGGACATTCCGCCATATAAATATGTCGGATTGGCGGCCAGAAGGGGCGTTCAGCGCACTCTCAGATAGCTCCTTAAAGCCCTGCGCGCTTTCCCTGGCAGCGGCCAGGAAGACAGTGAGTGAGACAAAAAAGTTACTTCAGAGTGGTGAAAAAGCGAAAAGTATATAAAGGAGAGAGTATCTATAACATGCACGGTAAACCCGAGGTGACAACATGACAGAGGAGCAGAAAGGCGAGGCGAACAGCGCCAAGGGAATAATCGACGAACTCCAGAACAAGGCCAAGAGCTACGGCAAGGCGGTCAGCGCATCCAAGGATGCCACTGCCATAGCCTACGGGGCTCACGCGGTCAGGACCTCCTGGGGCGGTTTCGAGACCGACGAGGATGGCAATCTCAAGCTTGATGACAACGCTGCCGCGCGCACGGACGGCATCAGTGCCGGTGCGATGCAGTACACCGCGGGGCACCTCGCTCCCGGTGAGTCTGATGATGTCTACGCCAACCTGAAGGGAGTGTACGACAGGCATCCGGACCGGATGGCCTCCATCGTGCTCGGCGACCTCATGGGAGAAGGGGCTGCTGGTAACCTGCTCGCCGCGATGCAGCAGGGCTATGTGCCGGTTGCAGACATTGTCGGCACGATTGCGAAGGGCAACGAGGCACGCGCGAAGGCGTGGGCGCAGAAGTTCCAGACGGAGACCCTCACCGAGGAGAACCTCGAGGTGCTCGTGGAGCAGACGAGGAACGACCTCACGGCGAGGGGCTACACCGTGAACCACGTGACGCCTGACCTGGCTGTCCAGTACCAGTCCATCATGGCTGGCGGAGACCCGATGGCGGAGATTCTCGGCGAGTACGAGAAGGCTGGGCTCATCAGCGGCGGCAAGAAAGGCGAGAGCCACTAAGCCGTAGATGGACCTGGCAGAACTCCTGTCGGACGCAGAGGCGAAGCTGAAGGCGGCTGAGCCTCTCGTCGAACAGGGCGGCCAGCTGTACCGGCTCCGGGAGCGGCCCTATGGCGGGGTGTTCGCCATCAGCGATTTCCTGGTCCCGGCATACCACTCCCTCAAGGAGAGTGCGCTAGCGGGCGAGCGCGACGAGCGACTCCTCAGGCTCCTCAGCGAGAGCGCAGTCGCGCTCACCCGTGCGTACCTCAAGGAGAATGAGCGGCTGGGCAACGAAGGCCACCTGGACAGCATGCTCGAAGTTTCCGAGGACGGACAGCTTCTTCCTCTCTATGCTGAACCTACGCGTGGACGGCTTCTGGACGACACCCATGAGGCTCAGCGGAGGCTCATCGGTTTCTTCCTCCGCGTTCCGCGGCGGATGAATGACAAGGTCGCGAAGCAGATGCAGGAGTGGCTGCACAGCTGCAAGAGCCCGGAACTCGCGGTGCGCATGGGCCAGTATCAGGACGCCGCAATCTGGGCGCATCAGCAGGGTTCTCTTCTTCCCATGCTCGACTCGCTGCTCCAGGGAGAGCATCCTGAGGGGCATACGCTCGCACTGCAGCTTGCGCAGCGGGCCATCCCCGTGGCTGCTCTGGATGTGAAGGATTTCATCGTCGTCGGACCAAGGAACTTCAGCGGGGAATACGACGCGCTGAATGCGATGGAACTCGCGGCGAGCGAGCGTGTCCTCGCGGCGCAGGGCGTGCCGCTCGGTCCGGAGGCATACCAATCCGCAGCCTCTTCAGCCAAGGAGGACCCCCTCAGCCAGGAATCCCTTTCCACACTGCACGGCCTGGTGTACCTGCACCACCTCGCCGCGGACATACTTGAGCGAACGCCGAAGGTGGGGGCGGAGCTGCGGGAGCGCATCGCCCTGCGCCAGCGCGAGTACGGCGCGCTGGAGCGCAAGTGGAACGACGAGGTGCTCCTGGGCGCAAGCGGCGCACGGCTTCTCACCCCGGACATGCCTGGTTTCCGGCAGGGCCTCGAGGCGCTGCGGCGCTAGAGTCGCCTCAGCCTCATCTCCATCTCCTGAGCGTTCTCGAACTGCCGCTCCCTCGCGCGGAATTCGGCAGTGTGGTACCGCGCGGAGCCTCCGCAGGGCTGATATTTCAGCACGCGGTGCAGCAGCTCGTGATAGAGCACGTAGTCCAGCAGCAGCGGCTCCCGGCGGAGGAGGCTGCTGAGCGTGACCATGTCGGTCGCGTAGTGATAATGCCCCAGCGTACGCCTTGACGCGGAGCCGAAGCGCATGAGCGGCTTTGTCAGGGCGCCGTTGAAGTAGCGCGCATTCACACGCGCGAAGCTCTCCTCCAGCATCACGTCCGCCTCGTGCTCTGGCGTCGCGAGGTGGAGGCTCTGCAGATAATGATGGTAGAGCGCGATATTCACGCTGTCGCGCTTCTCCCGCAGCGCCTTGAGGATGAGCATCTGCAGCAGCCCGATGAGAATCTCCTCGCTCACCCCGCGCCACGCGGAGGAGAGGCGGAAACGCATCTCGGCCGCAGTGTACCGTATGGACGCATTGTACGGCGTGAAGCGCGATGAGAAGGAGACTCGCACGGCATACAGGAAATCCTGGCCGGGAAAAAGCCTCAGGTACGCGTCGCGGACCAGCTCATCGTGTCTCATACCGGAGAATCGCCCCTATCTTGCCCAGGTCTCGCAGCTGGACCCCCTCACGCGTCTCGGTGGAGATGAGTTCGACGGTGGTGCCCATCTTCTTCGCCTCCTCCTCGAACTCCTCGAGGGTCGCGTCGTCCAGGGCCTCGGAGAGCAGCAATGTCTCGACCGCCCCGAGCTTGAGAAGCCGCATCACCGCGTCCTTGCCGTAGGAGACCATTCCCATCTGCGTGGCGAGAAACTTGAAGAACCGGTTCATGAGCGCCTTCTCGCGCCCGACCTCCTCGTTGGCCAGCGCGTCCTGCGACTTGTCCAGGAGTTCCTCGAGCCCGAACTCCCCGGTGTACGAGAGGTCGCGCACCGCGATGATCTTCTGCTTCACCTCGGTGGGGATGAAGTTGCCCTCGATGAAGGTGTATTTTGTCGGCCCGGGACCGCCGACGAGGATGCCCTTGATTTCCGGCTTGCCGAAGAACTGCTCTTTCACCAGCTCGCCGAGGCGGTTGTAGAAGTCCTTCGCCGCGTTCTCGCGGAGCTGCTCGAACCGGTGCGCGCTCTGCCCTCCTGCGCGATGCTTGCCCGGGACGTTGCTCTTCTTCTTCACCAGCGGGATGAGCTGCCGCCCCTTGAGCAGCGCGAGATTGCCCTCGCGGCGGTCCATCACGATGAGGCCGTAGATGCTCTTGGTCTCGAGCATCTGCTCCAGGAGGTCAAGCACGAAGGTCTTGTCGCAGCGGTACAGCCGCGTGTTCAGGGGGATGGGCGGTTCGAGGCTCCAGACCTTGATGTCCTGGCCTCCCTCGCGCTCGGAGACATTGCCGGAGAAGACCGCGAGGCCTTTCGGGGGCGTTTGCTTGAAGAGCCGGAGATGCTGGACCATCCGTTCCAGCGCGTCCACGACGTTCTTTCTCGTCGTCGCATCCTTGATGTTCGAGGCGGTGCCCTGCTCCTGGCTCAGGTGCTGGATGATCTTGACCAGCTCATACCCCGTGGGAACGTACACAGAGACCAGTTCGGTGTGCCTCCCGCGGTAACGCGAGAGGTCCTTGATGAATCTCTTGAGCTGGAAGCGCTCCGCTGCGCTCGCCTCGTCCATGGGAACGCAGGTCCGGCCGATGTTTATAAACTTTCCCCGGCGAACGCCGTGTGGAAAGTCCGCATCGGCCGCGCTGTCGCGCGCTTTCCGCGTTGTCTCGCAGCGATTCCGGACATTCTCAGCCGCCCGGCCGTTAGCGATTTCTACTCGGCGCCGGCGAGGACCTGCGCCACGAGGTCCTCGATTTCCGCGTGATGGCTGTATTCCTGGACATGCAGTCTCGAACGCAGCTCGGACAGCCCCTCGGACGCGACGTCCGGGAAGGACGCAGGATGCGGAAGACGTTCGCTGAGTTCGAGAGCGCGGCCGGAAACCGCCCGGTTGAGCTGTCCCAGGTATGCGCCGAGCAATCCGGTGGCGTCCATGAGCGCCGCGAGACTCTCGGACTGGGACCCGAGGCTGCCATAGAGCCTGCGGACATGCTGGAGATGGTCGTTGACCATGGCTGCCTGCTGTCCCACCGATGCTGCATGGTGCGCTGCACTGGCGAGCATGCGCTCGTACTCGTCGAGGAGCCCGAGCTCGCGGTGGCGGAAGAGGATGCGCTGGCCGGCGAGACTCTGCTGTCCGGTGAGGGACTTTGCCTCCCGCAGCTGCGCTGCCGTGGGTGTCTCTCCTGCCTCAGCGACGAGGGTCGCGAGCTCTCCGCGCTGGCTGCGGTAGAGATGGCAGTCTCGCTCGAGCGCAGAACGCGCATCCTGCGCATAGGACGCGATGTCGGCGTGCAGCGCCTCGCTCTCTGCTGCCTGCTGCTCAAGCCGGAGGCCGAGGTGGCGGAGGTTGCGGAGCTGGCTGCCGAACAGCTCCTCCGGAGTCCGGCGATGCGGCGGTTCGCCTGCGAGCCCCCGGGCCCAGTCCCGGCAGTCCGCCCAGAGCGAGTACCACCACGATGCCTCGCGGCGCAGGGCATCCTCCATCTCCGCATGGGTCTCCTGGGCTCGCGCGAGTGTCTCTCCCAGTTCCGTGGGCCGCTCTGATGCGAGAAGGCGTTGGACTTTTTCCGTGAGGTTCACTTCCAGCTCCATCTCACTCACCGCCGAACAGGGAGCGCAGTGCGTCGAGCGCCTCATGATACAGGCCAGATGCCGCATCTCCCAGATAGTTGCCGAGCACCGCGCGCCGTGCTCCCGGAGAGAGTTGCTCCATCAGCAGGAGTGCCGCTCCCTCCCGCGATTCTGCGGGGAGCGCAGCGAGCTCTGCGGTGACGAACGCGGTCCGCTGCTGGACATCGAGTGTCCCGAGCTCCTCGTGGAGCAGCGGAGGCCTCGCCTCCGGGGGCAGGGAAAGGTACGCTGACCTCGCCGCGTCGAGGCGTGTCATCTCCGGGGAGCCCAAGATGATGGTGCGCAGGGTGGCAGGCTGTAGCTCGTCGGGCATCCTGGAGTACGCTGATTCCGCAAGACGCGCCAGGCTCGTCCCCGCTCCGCGAGTCTCTTCCTCGCTCGCGGAGAGGATGGCTGTCTCCGTTTCTGTGGCGAGCTCCTCCAGGCTGCGGCTCCCTGACAGGGCGAGGGCGCAGCCTCCCGCGAGGGCGGCGATGCCGAGCACGCTCGCGATGCGCTTTGCTTGCACCGTGATGCGCGGCCTGCGATAGTATCCACGTCCCATGCGAGCCCTCCACCGGCAACACCGGCGCACCATCCTGACGGAACAGGATTCAAGAGTGTATCTGCCCTTCGGCCGCAATCGTAGCGTGCATCGTGATGTCGTTGCGGCGGCAGCAGGCTCTCTTCCGGCGCAGGCAGGGTGCAGCGGAGGGCTTCCGGGGATACCGAATGCCTCGCCCATTCCGGGCGCAATAGCTTTAAAAGTCGCGAGCGCTTCCCTGTTTCGGGATGCCTTCACCTCGTCGACCAGCGAGGGAGACTTCGAGGAGGCTCCCTTCTGAGCGTTTTGACCTTTCCCATGACGATGAGTTCCGTGCGAGCGCGCGGGACGACTGGGAGCGGACTGCGGCGCACGTCAGCCTCGACACCTCTCCCGAGACGGCGTACCTGCTTCTCGGCCAGACCATATCCGGCCACGCCCAGGAGGGCCACGGATGCTTTTCCAGGCGCTACCTGAACGCCACCATCGGGGAGACCATCGCCGCTGCAGGCGAGGATGCCGAGCATATCCGACAGCGTCGGGAAGGGGTGCTTCAGGACATTGAAGCACTGCTCTCGGACGCGCTGCATGCCAATGGTGAGTTGCCGCTGCGGAATACCGGTGGCGAGACTATCGCCGGACTCAACATTCTGGACCAGTCCGCTGACCCGATGCTCTTCCTCTGGGGTTTTTACGTCGCAGGAGCAGTGATGGATAACCGGGGGTGGCGCGAGAGGATGGCCGCATGGACGAAGCGGACACTCGGGAAAGAGTTCAATGTCCACACCGGAGACAGCTATCCGGTGAGCCTTGCTGCGCTGGAGGGCCGCGGCGTGACGCTGGACAGCCTGGCGAAGGGGGGGAGAGTGAACATGGACGGCCTCGCGCTGCCGGAAAACCCCGCGCTCGGCTCTCGGGACGTTGTTTCGGCCTACGTCCAGAACTCCGCCGGCAGCGGGGGCTCGGACGACGCCTCCCTGGTGTACATCGGGATGCTCTACGGCAGGGATGCCATGGCCGGAGCGTTCCTCGCGGACCATGTGGACACCCTGGACAAGTACTGTGCGCTCATCTATCACGGGGGGAGGGACCAGCTCCTCGCGGACTCGCTGCTCGGCGAGACGCGGTTCCTCGCGCAGTTCGGGCCTGATGGGCGGGACTGGCTCCGCGAGGAGGTGCTGTTCCCCTTCCTGCTCTTCGGCAACAAGAGCCCGGTGAAGAGACTCTGGGACGCTCCGCCGAAGAAGGTCAAGTTCGTGCAGCTGCCCAGCAGCTCGCAGTCCTACTTCCAACGTGTGCGGGAGAGCGGGCTGACTGCGATAGAGGCCCACATGGAGTACGCGACCAACGGCACAGTCCTCGATGAAGGACTTCCGATAGCGTTTGAAAAGATGCCTTACTTCCGTTTCGCCGAGGAGTTGGAGAACCGCATCGCGTTCTTCACCGCTCGGGGCCTGTTCCCTTCGAGCGAGATGCGTGCTTCTTGGTTTTAGGGGGCGACTCCCCTTCCGGTCGAGAGGGAGCCGTTTCCGCAGGCTGCTCCGCTGGTGGGGATTCCTTCAACCCCGGGGATACAGTCTCTGTTACCTTCGTTGCGGTCTCCGGGGGGTTCGCAGGCTTCGGTGGGCTTGCCGTGCTGGTGGATTTCTGCTCGCGGCGCTGGACGATGCGCGCGAGCAGCCTGAGGGAGATGCCCAGCAGCGCCATCCCCGCAGCGCCCGCGACCAGGGTCCCGGTATAGGTCCTGGACAGCAGGATGGGAAGGAGGGAGAGCAGGCTCCGCGCGATTCCTCCGAGGTCTCCGGCGCCCGCGAGCTGGAAGAAAGCGGAGGTGTCCGAGCCCACGATGCCGAGGTACACCTGGATGACCGCATAGGGCACCAGGGTGAGCAGCCCGAGGGTGGTCATCCGGTTCGAGATGGCGCGCATCGCCTTCTCCGGCTGGCGGAGATTGGTGAGGAAGAGCGTGCCGCACAGCAGGATGAGCGCGGCGAGCAGGAGCAGCCTGCTCTGCTCCAGAAGATGCATGGCGCTCAGCAGGGGGGAGAGGACGCGCATCGGGCCTTCCGAGAGATTGCCGCCCCCGATGCCCTGGAAGGTCCCCAGGAGGAAGGCTCTGGAGAGCTGCTCTCGCGAAAGCTCGCCGGCGTCGAAGCGGTCGCACGTTTCCTGCAGAGGGCCCAGTACGGGATTCTGCTCCATCCCCTCGGAGAGGTTGGAGCACGCTCCTGCGATTTTACCCTCCCAGAGCGCAGTGCAGCCCTCGTCCATCTCCCGGATGGAATCGAAGCTCCACTCGCCCCTCGGGAGCCTCACCGCGGTGGGATTGCTCTTCCGCCAGTCGCATTCCTTCTCGAGCGCGGCGTACGCGGACTCGTTGGAGCACAGCTCGAACAGCATGCCAACGCCCTGGGCCTTGTCCTCGGGAACATGCTCAGTGATTGCCTCCGCAGGATTCACGCAGAACAGCGCGAGCGTATCGGTGAACTCCGCCCGGGCTTCGGGGGACGCGTACTGATGGAGGTCATGCACCACTCCGGTGAAGAACAGTTCAGGGGTGAGCTGCCAGAAAGAGGAGAAGAGCAGCGCAGCGAGAATGATGCCCAGCGCGTTCGCCTCCAGCCAGGTGAGCAACCAGCGCGCAACGCCAAGGAGACTCATCGTGCCGGTCTCGCAAGCCGCCTGCCGAGGAGTGCGAGGTTCACGAGAACGAGTGCGGCGAGCAGCCCGTACAGCATGATACCCTCGGCTCCAGCGGCGCCGCCCGCGACGAATCCGGTCACGCGTATCATCCCAGCGTCAGCAGCTGCGACAGCGCCTCTGCCCGAGACGCCGAGGAAGGTCAGGGTGTTGTGGAGCAGGGCAGCTGGCTGCCTTCCTTCGCGCAGCACGATGGACGCGCTCCTCGCGCTGCTCGCTGCGCCATGCGCATCCACCGCGAATGCCTCGCACGTTACTTCGTCGCCTGCGACGAGACCGTAATCGGCCGGAACGAACGCCTGCTCGTTGGAGAGCAGCTCGCTGCCGCGCAGCCAGCTGACCCTGAGCGAGAGTCCATCAGGCTCGTTGTCGCGGATTTCTCCCGTGCAGGAAAGCGTGTGATAGGGCGCGGCGTCGTCAGGCGAGATGGCGAGCGACAGGAGCGCAGGAGGCGCGTTGAGGACCTCAAACCTGACAATCGCGACCGCACTGCTCGTCTCCGCGGAAACGACGGGAAGCAGGAGGAGCACACACGCGAGGAACGCGAGGGCGCGCATGCATTGTCGGGATGCACCGCGCTATTTAAGCCTATTGGCGACGTGGAAAAGGCAGGGGCCGAATCGGCCGCTTTATCGGGGATACCTGCCATTCCGGCGAGACAGCCCGGAAATCGTGCGGCAGTGCGGCCGAGGGAGCTCTATCGAAGCAGGCGCAGGGAGCGCATGACCTCGCTGACCGAAGGCACGGTGCGGCTGATCTCACGCGAGGTGGTGTATCGGCTGAGGGAGAGCCGTAGCGCTCCGAATGCCTCGGTGCGGCCAATCGCGTCGAGGACATGGCTGCGCTTCTTCCGCAGGGAGGAGCACGCGCTTCCTGACGAGACGCAGATGCCCATCGCGTCCAGATGCCCGACAAGCTCATGGCCGTCGAGCCCGCGGAACGCGAGGTTCGCGATGTGCGGGGCGCGATGCTCCGGATGGCCGTTCAGCTCGACACCCTTCAGTGCGAGAAGCCCGCGCTCAAGACGCTTCCGCAGCGAGGCCATACGGCCGCTATCGTTCTTGAGGGAAGCTGCTGCAGCGAAGCCCACGATGCCCGCGACATTCTCGGTGCCTGCGCGCAGCCCGCGCTCCTGTCCTCCTCCGCGGAGAAGCGGTTCCACAGGGATTCTCGCGATGAGGGCGCCGGTGCCCTTCGGGCCGTGGAGCTTGTGCGCATTGATGGTCACGAGGTCGGCATCGGGAAGGGGGAGCTTGCCGAAGGACTGGCAGGCGTCGACGTGGAGCAGGACGCCGCCTCTCCTGCAGAGCTCCGTGATGTCCTCCACCGGCTGCACTGTCCCGAGTTCGTTGTTGACGTGCATCACCGAGACGAGCGAGGTCTTCCGCGAAAGGGCGCGCTTAACCTGCTCTACCGAGACGATGCCCTGTCGGTCGCACTGCAGGATGCGCACCGGGATGCCTCGCTGCCGGAGATGCTTGCAGCTCTCAAGGATGGAGGGATGCTCGATATTGGTGGTGATGACCTCGCCTTTCGCCGCGAGGAGCGCGAGGGTGTTCGCCTCCGTGCCGCCCGCGGTGAAGATGATCTCCTCCGGCCGCGCTTCGCAGCGTCTCGCGAGTTGCTCCCGAGCTTTCTCGACCGCTTCCCTCGCACTCCTTCCCAGCGCGTGGTCCGATGAGGGGTTGCCGTACCTGGTGCCGAGGAAGGGAAGCATGGACTTCAGCGCCTCGGGAGCGAGTCGGGTGGTGGCGGCGTTGTCGAGGTAAATCATACCCGGAGGAACACGGAGAGCCTTAAAAAGCCTACGCGGGAGCGCGAAAGGGTGCAAAGCTTTATAACGCTAATAATTTTCCCTCTAGAGTGATGATTCAGTGGCTAGGGGAGGCGCTTGATAGAATTTCGCTTGAAGACATTTGCGTGAGGTAAGCAGCATGACAAAGGTACCAACGGACGGCGAACGCATCGAGAATCCGCTTGCGGCGCTCTGGAAGCGCGCCCGGGGGATCGCGGAGCGGCAGGGCGACTCTCTTGACGATGACGTGAAGGAGGCCGTGGGAGACCTCGCGACCGAGCTGCCAAAGATAGGAGGAGAGCTCGGCGTCAGGGCCGGCGAGCATACCCTGCGCGTCATGGTGGAACTCGCCATGTACCAGCGGGACAAGGAGGGGTATCTTGCGAGGAAGCGCGAGACCGCGCAGGAGCGCATCGCCAGCGCTCGCGCAAGGGCAGGAGACATAGCTGGCAAGGCCGAGCATCTCTATGCTGCCGAGCGAGCCAAGCTCGGAGAGCAGGGTACCGGCACTTACGGAAGGGGGCTTGCAAAGCGCGGGCTCAACGCCGCGAGGGGCATCTTCGGAAAGCTGCGGCAGGATGGCGAGGCGTTGCTCGATGAACTGGCATCCTCTGAGATTGCCACCTCTTCGGAGCGGCGCATTCCAGGATGCAGGGCGCTCATCGGGGAGTATGCCGTGGGAGAGGTAATCACCCGTGCGCGAGCGTCGCGTGTCCGCAATGTCGTGAGCGCGCTGGAGCGGGATGAGGCGATGGATGCCACGGTGCGGAGCCAAGTGCTCGAGCTGTACTCCGGATTCGCCACCACCGATGTCGATGAGGTGCTTGAGCGCGCTTCGGACGACCCGACGCTCGGCGGCCGGATGCGGGACCAGGAGGCCCTGATGCAATCCATCGCGCTGCTTGAGGAACGCAGGGAAAGCTTCGCGCGGAAGGCTTCCCTGCCCGGCAAGTCGGACATCGGTTCGCTCGCCGCCGAGCTGACCCTCCGCTTCTCGGACTACCCGGATACCGCAGACCTGCTCGTGCCAGGCCATGAGGAGATGCTCATCGGCGAATATCTGCCCCGGGGCCATGCGCCCCTCACCAAGGGCAGGGTGCGGACGGTCAAGTATCTCATTGCCGCCGCGGAGGATATCCTACCGGACAGTGTCGCTGCGCGACAGCTGCTCAAGGACATCGCCGGCTATGCGGCCGAGGGCATCAGCAGCGTCGAGGGCCATCTGGTCATGGATGCGCAACGGCTGGAGCCTCAGGTCGCACAGTATCCTGAGCTGAAGGTGAGGCTGCAGCGCACCAGGGAGGAGCTGGAGCTGCTGTACGCGCACCGCGACGCGCTGGGAGGTTAGCACCATGGATGACTTGTTCAGCAGGACAGTGGAACCTGACGATAAGGACCTCAAGGAACGTTTGGAGGAGAGGCTCGGGGTGGAGATTGACCCCAAGGTCGCTGCCCTGGAGGTGGGAGGCGGCGCTGCGGCACTCTATCTCGCGGTCGGAGCGATACCGTATGTGGGTGTGCCTGCCCAGCGTATCTTCGGGAAGTTCCTCCTGGGCGCGGGCGCTGCCCTCGGGGGAGAGGTCTACCGGAGGACCCACAAGAAGCGTGCTACAAAGCTCGATGAGGAGAGGTGACGGATATGGCGAAAAAGGGAGTACCGGCTGATGATGGCGCATTGCGCGATGAGAAAGGCGTTGCGAGCGGAGTCCCGCTGTCCTCGCATTTCAGCTCGCTCTGGAAGCGTGCGGAGAGCATCGCGGAGAGCGGCGAGAGCATTGACGACGCGGTGCGGCAATCTGCTGCGGAACTCGCGGTGCCTGGAGTGGATACCGAACTGCCCCAGCGGACAGGAGAGTACACCCTGCGTGCGATGGTAGAGCTTGCGCTCTACAAGAAGGACCCTGACGCATACCTTCTCAAGAAGCGCTCACAGGTGGAGGAGGGCATCGCACAGGCGAAGGAGAGGGCCGGAGACCTCGCGGACAAGGCGGCCGGGCTGTATGACGCCCAGCGGAAGAGGATTGAGCAGGAGGGCATCGGAACCTACAGCAGGGACGTCGCGAAGCGCGGGCTGGACGCAGCGCGCGGGCTCTTCGGAAGGCTGCGCGTCCAGAGCGAGAAGGCCTTCGACTACCTGGCGGAGTCGGACATCGCCACGCCGTCGGAGCGGCGCATCGAGGGCTGCGCTGTCCAGATAGGCGCGTATCTGCCCATGGAGCTCATCACTGCCGGCACCGCGAATCGCGTGAGCGCGTTCGTGGGCAAGCTTGGCCAGGATCCGGAGATGCTCGCGCTCGACGAGAGCGTGCGAAGCCAGGTCACGGAGCTCTATTCGGGCTTCGCCACCACCGAAGTGGGCGAGGTCCTGGAGCGCATCTC
This sequence comes from Candidatus Woesearchaeota archaeon, assembly GCA_018302335.1. Taxonomy (GTDB): domain Archaea; phylum Nanobdellota; class Nanobdellia; order Woesearchaeales; family JAGVZT01; genus JAGVZT01. The sequence goes on from JAGVZT010000023.1 coordinate 23,470, forward strand.
GCAGGAGCCGACCCTCGGGGGGAGGCTCAAGGACCAGGAGCGGCTGCTGAAGGCAATCTCGCTTCTGGAGGAGCGCAGGAAGAGCTTCGAGGACAAGGCGTAGGATACAGCGTCGGCGACACGAAGGATATCGAGGCGCTTGCGCATCGCGGCCTTCCGGTAGAGAACTATGGCTTCCCCTTGTACATGGTCGAGGGTTCGCTCATGGTCCTGCTCGCGATCGCTGCCCCTCCGGTCGGGGCGGTCCTGGGCGCGGATATGGCAGTGAGGACGGTGCGCGGACTGGGTGGGAAGGCACCCGTCGGACTTGTCGGGACGGCACGCGACCTGTACCGGCTTGTTTCCGACAAATACCAGGGAGCGAAGGCACCAGAGTAATCCGTTTTGCCCGGACAAAGGATATAAACGCGGAGGACTTCCTGATGACCATGGGGGACGAGTTGAGCATCCGGTGAGGCTTCCCGGGCTCGAGTACGTGGACCGCATCCCCGGCGCGCTGCGCGGTTTCCTGAAGTCAGCGAAAGGCACGAGGCTCGGCAGGGATCTCTCCAACCTCATGACTCTTGCAGAGGAGAGCAATCGCATCTACGAGACGCACCGCGACATCATTGTGGAACTCCGCGAGGAATATGAGCATGCGAGGCTGCTCCCGAAGCCCGGTGAGCCGAGCCTGCTGGAGAAGCTCACGCACAGGGGCCGAGAGGACCCCGAGGAGCGATTCATCTCCGAGCTTCCGTCGCGCTACTACGGGATGCTTGCAGCCCATTTGGAGCAGGACGCGCTCACGCAGTACGTGAGTTCCATCGCGGACGCGCTCTCCCTCCTCAGGTACAAGCCTGTGCAGCGCGCCTTCCGTGAGGGGATGGTGCGCGTCGCCGAGGAGAGCGGGGTGCCTGGGGCGAAGGTATTCATCGGCCTCACCGTGGACAAGCTCATCCAGCATGTCAACACCCGGCCGGACGACATGGAAACGGCCATCTCGCAGCTACGCGACTCCGGTCATGCCTTCGTCGGCACGCTGTACGCGCGGGGCAAGAAGGATGCGTGAGCAGACGCTGGCGGATTCTCTCGATGAGCTCCTGGAAGAGGCCCCGGAGCCGAAGGAAGAGCTGCAGAAGGCCCACTCGCCACTGCGGAGCGCCTGGGATGAAATCGTCTCAGCCGACTACTGGCCACTCGGCGTTCCTAGGGAGATTTACCAGAGCCTCCGGGAAAGCGTTGCGTCCATTCTGGAGGCGCTGCGCAGGCTCCTCACCCCCAAAGATGCGCGGATTGACACTATCAGGGCCATCGTGGTCCCGGTCAGCGCCGATATATCGATAGTCCATGTGGAGAATCTTCAGGACATCGTCGCATACGGCCTCAAGGATGAGTACACCTTGCACCTCGCGCACAGTGGGAAATTCTCGAAGGCACAGTGCCCGAAAGTGCTCGATGCGGTGAAAGAGGAGGTTCTCCAGGCGTACTCAGGCGCCAGTACTGGGTATCTCCAGGCTCTGATTGATAATCCCCGCTGGGAGATGGTGGAGAGCCTCAGCCGCTACTGGAAGCGGCAAGATGCGGTGAGAACCATCCTTGCCGGAGGTGCGCCATCCGTTACGGACGCTTACGATTTCGAGGTCGACCTGCTGGAGGATACGTTCAACGGAGCGAGGGCACCATTCGACCTGAGTTCCCGAATGGCTGCGCTGCTCGCCACCATCGATCGCAAGCTGGAAAACATCCCGCGCGCGCCGAAGCGGATGCGGGCGCTCGCCAAGCTTCTCAGCCAGCGCGGGTACGGTGACGACCGTGAGTACCGCTGAGCTGGTCCGCGAGTTCTTGGACGGCTTTGCGCGTCATCTCCAGCGGGCCGCCGTTGTCGATGATGACATCGGGTTTCTCCAGCAATTCCTGCGCACGGAGACGCTGCTCGAGCATCGGGAACCTGCCTCGGTTGCGCGCGAGAATCTCCCGCTCTGGAGCGCGGACTTCCACCACGATGTCGGCCTTCCGCAGGAGATCGAGTTCCTTCGGCAGCGCCGCCACCACGAGGAGTGTCCCCTTTGCGGCCGAGATGCGGTGGTGGAGCTTCGCGATGAGCCGCGGGTGGGTGATGGTGTTGAGCGTCTCCCTCGCCGCAGTGCCGGAGAACGCGCGCTCGGCGAGGAGCGGCCGGTCCACCGTGCCATCGCGGAGAACGCCGCCGAAGGCGTGCGTGAGTTCCCGTTGCACCTCTGGCAGCTCCAGGACCGCATGGCCTATCTCATCCGCCTCGACCAGCTCAGCTCCGAGCATCTCGCGGAGCATGCCTGCCACGGTGGTCTTCCCGCTCCCCACGCGGCCGCAGACGAGAATGACCCTCACAACGCATTTCGTGCGGCGGGCGTTTATAAATATTTATAAGGGATAGTATACGTTATTGTATACTAAACTCTAAAATACACTCTTCTGATATCTATTATAGAAGAAAGTAAAGTTTATATACCAGCTCGACCACGTAGATTTTCAATGGAGGCTCCCTGACCCTAGTTTCTGTACCTCCCCCAATTCCCTAGGGAGCCTTCCATTTTTTATGTTCAGTGTTTCTCTTGCCGATGTTTCTCTTGCCGCATCGACCGAGTTGCTGAGAATGTCCGCGCTGTTCAGAGTGCGTCAAGACAATGCGGAGCTCGCTCGGCATCGCGGCCGAGAACGGCTGAACGGTTACTGCAGCGCCCCGCGCGTCGAGAGCGCGAGGGTGAGCTGGGGTGAGATGCCGGCGATGTTCGCCTTGGCCTGCAGCTCCTTGAACTGCTGGTCGAGCTTGACGTAGCTCTCCTGGTAATGGACCTTGCGGGTGATGGGCACGCCCTTCTCCATCAGGGTGGTGATGAACTGCACCACGCTCTTGTCCGAGACGCCGAGGCGCTCGCTGACCTCGCGCTCCGAGATGAAGCCGTTCGCGGTGTAGAGAAGGAGGAAGACTTCCTGCTCGCGCAGCGTCATGGGCTCGACGCGCTGGGGCTCGCTCCCGTTGGACGTGCCGAGCTTGCCGCGCAGCTCCTCGAGCATCTCGTGGAGCTTGTCGAGCTTCTGGCTGAGCTGGTAGACAGCCTCGTGGTTGGCCTGAATCTCTTCGGTGTTCTGGTTGATGGTGACGCGGTGGTCGTCGAGCTCCTCGCGTATGAGCTTCAGGAGGTGGACTGGCGCGCCGAGTTGCACGGGGCTGCGGCCGGGCTTGTGCTCAGGGTAGAATGTGAGCGTTTCGTCCTTCAGCGGTCCACCTGTCTTGCGAAAAAGGTCCAGCACGAGTCATCACCCCTTCCGCGCTAACCGAATATCCTCTATAAATACATTGTTGCGGCGCAATATGTGCGACCGCGTCGCATAGTTTCCGGAACACAGAAGGATTTTTATGCCCGGCGGGGTTCCGCATGGTCATGAGCGGGCCGGTGAAGCCTTCCGGGCTGGAGAAGCTTCTCGAGGATGCGGGCAGCGCGCTGGCTAGGCTCTTCGGCGCAAACTCTCCGGACAACATGGCTGCCGCCTATCGGGAGCTCGACCGTGAGTACCGCAGGGTCGGCCTGCAGGCCCATAAGATGACTCCCACCGAGGACTTCCCCTACGGCAGGAACCTCGCCCTCAACTATCCCGGAGACAATCCGCGGTATATCAAGGAGACGAAGCACGGGATTCACCTGACCTTCGACGGCCCCAGCGAGGAGCTCATCGCCGAGGCGCATCTCATCGCGGACACCTGCAGCGCGGTCGCGAAGCGCCACGGCCTCAAGGCGTTGTACACCGCTCCGGATTTTGACTGCGGGGGAGCGCTCCGCATGTACGTGGGATTCGCGGACCATGAGCCTGAGTAAGGGCCGGCTCGCGGTGCTGCTCTCCACCCTGCCGCCTCTGCAGATTCCGTCCGTGCAGGAGGAGCAGTACCAGACCGACGCGGAGACTGCGGCAGAGGTCCTCTCTCTGGCAATGCTTCTCGGTGACATCACGGGAAAGCGCGTGCTCGACCTCGGATGCGGAGCTGGGCTGCTGGGTCTGGGCGCTGCGCTGCTCGACGCAAGGGAAGTCATCGCGATAGAGCGCGATGAGCGCCTCATCAAAGCGGCCGAATCCAACCGTCTGCTGCTAAGGGAAGAGGCCGGCCGCGATCTGGACAATATCCGCTTTGTCTCGCAGGACATCGCGGCGTTCTCCGGGCGCGGTGACACTGTGCTGCAGAACCCCCCTTTTGGCACGAGGGTGGAGCACGTCGACCGAGCGTTCCTCGCGAAGGCCTTCAGCGTTGCGGACGTCGTGTGGTCATTCCACAAGGAATCCACCTCTGGCTTCGTGGAGCGCTTCGCGGAAGATTCAGGGTTCCTCGTGACGCACCACCTCTCCTTCGACTTCCCGTTGAAGGCGACGATGCGTCACCACACCCGAAGAATCCGTCGCATCGGGGTCGGGTGCTGGAGACTGGTGAGAGGAACCCCTGTGGACTGACATGCTCCTGCCCTGGCTTGTCCTTCTCATCTGCGCGCTGATGCTCAGCATCTTCAGGAGCGCGAAGAGCTATGAATCTGGGAGGGGTATCGTGCTCCTCGCGCTCCTTCTCCTTGCGACGCTCCTGAGAGTTCGCGCGGGCATCGCGTCCCACCTCTTCGTCGCGCCGACTCTTCTCCTTTCCGGTCTCTTCACTGCCATTGTCACCCTTGCCGGAGCCCTTATCCTGCTGTTGGGCAGGAAGGACCGCAAACAGGAGAGACCGAGGTTCATCTCTTTCCTCCTTCCGCTGTATCTCCTGTTCGGGCTGGTCCAGCAACTCTTCTTCCAGTATGTGGTGGTGGACACCGTCTCGCACCTCAGCAGCATCCCCTTGACAATCCTGCTCGGCTCTCTCTATTTCTCGCTCTTCCACATTTCAAAGACACTCAAGCTGTTCGCTCCAGGAGCGTTCTTCCTCTTTGCCTCCTGGTCGGTCATCTATCTGCTGCTCGGCAACATCATCTGGCTGGTGCTCTCACACGCGCTGCTGGCCACCCTCTTCTATGCCTGGGGGTTCACCACACCAACACTCTCCAGGACGTACTTCGTGGTGAGAGACAACGTCTAGAGCGCAACTCCTCCGGAATCAGCCACTGCATGGCTGCGCGGCTCTAGAGAAACCCTCAGATTCTTCGGCCGCAGTGTTGTAGGATATCCGCCGCGGTCATGCCGATGATTCTTCCCAGTGCGGCCGCCCATGTGCCCGAGCAGTTCTCTACGGCTGGCTGCGCGGAAGATTTAAAATGTACCGCGTGCCGCTGGCGGCATGGCCCGCGACTGGCGCATCTTCCTGAGCAGTGTCTGCTTTGTGCTGGGCTTCTCGCTGGTGTTCTCGGTTGTCGGGGTGCTGCTCCAGAGCGTGCTGTCCTCGGCGTCCTACGAGATCCAGCGGTGGCTGGGCCGCATTGGAGGCACGGTCATCATCCTTTTTGGGCTTCATCTTCTTGGATTGCTGGATTTTGGCTTCCTGCGGCAGGAGAGGAGACTGCGCCTCACGAGGCATTTCGGCTCACGGTACATCACGTCGTTCGTCTTCGGCGCCGCGTTCGCGGTCGGATGGTCACCGTGCGTCGGCGCTGTCCTCGGGGCGGTGCTGACCCTCGCGGCGACGCAGCCCGGCATCGCCTTCTTCCTGCTGCTCGCGTACACCATAGGCCTGGGCCTGCCGTTCCTCCTGGTCGGCCTGTTCACGAACGAGGCGCGCCAGCTCATCTCCCGGTATGCGAAATGGACGCGCTACCTGAGCTATGTCTTCGCACCGGTGCTCATCCTGCTGGGCATCTTGGTCTTCACCTCCCAGCTCTCGCGCGTTGCCAACTTGTCCTTCGCCTCCCAGCTGCTGCTGGCGATGGACGCGGGACTCCAGCTGGAGGGAGCGAGCATCGGCGTCTCCTTCATCGCCGGCCTGGTATCCTTCCTGAGCCCTTGCGTGCTGCCGCTCATCCCGGCGTACCTCACCTATCTCGCGAGCGAGGTAGTGCAGTGAAGCAGAAGACTCTCGCGCTCATCGTGGTGCTCGCGCTGGTCCTCGCTGCGATTGCGGTGCTTGACCGCCAGAAAGCGGCTCCCCGGAACAATGCGGATAGCTCTCCCATCGCGGCCGATATTCAGGGACTCTCACCGGAAGACGCGGCGCGCATCGAGGAGAAGGCGCGCATGTATCCCATCGCGCCGGAACTCGCGGGCATATCGGGATATCTCAATGCTGATGAGAATTTTACCATTGCAGGGCAGCGCGGCAAGGTCGTCCTGGTGGATTTCTGGACGTACACCTGCATCAACTGTATCCGTACCCTGCCGCATCTCGTCGCGTGGGACCGCGCGTACCGGGACAAGGGGCTGGTCATCATCGGCGTGCACACCCCGGAGTTCGCCTTCGAGAAGAAGCGTGAGAACGTCGCGGCTGCGATGGAAAAACACGACATCGGATACCCGGTGGTGCAGGACAATGGCTACGCGACCTGGTCCGCATACCGCAACCGCTTCTGGCCCCGGAAGTATCTCATCGACGCGGACGGATTCATCCGTTACGACCACATCGGCGAAGGCGCGTACGACGAGACCGAGGAGATGCTACAGGCGCTCCTCATCGAGGCAGGGACCCTTGAGGAGGAGATGCCCGTCACCGGGTTGCCCGACGAGACGCCAAGGGTCCTGACCACGCCAGAGCTCTACGCCGGCGCCGAGTTCGCGATTCCGCGCGGGCAGGAGCTGGGCAACGGCGAGGGGTGGCAGCAGGGCTCAGCGGAGTATCAACTGCCTGAGACGGTCCCGCGGGACCGCATCACCCTGAACGGCACCTGGCGTCTGGAGGAGCAGGGGCTGGTGAGCGAGAGCGATGCGCAGCTCTTCCTTCTCTATAGCGCCGCTTCTGTCAATGTCGTGGTGAACGCCGAGCGGATGCTCAAGATAGAAGTCTTGCTCGACAGCGAACCCCTCCCGGCCGCGATGGCTGGGCAGGACATCCTCTACGAGGGAGATACTGCGCGCCTGCGCATGGACGAGCCGCGGCTGTACAACGTGGTGAGCGGGCCCCTCGGGAGGCATCTTCTGGAGCTGCGGGTCCCCGCGGGATTCAGCATCCACGCGTTCACGTTCGGGTAGGCCCGTTTATGTGAGAGGAGCGTCGCAGAAGGCTCGGTGTCGGTTGCAGGACATGTAAGAATGGCCAGACCACTGAGGCGTGATGGTTGATACAAAATTGGTATTGGCCGTTTCGCTCGCGGTGGCAAACTATGACCCCAATGTGTGCGATGAGTACTTCGCAAACGGGACCACCGTGAACGGGGACTGCAAGACTCGCGCCAGAGCGCTGATGAATGGGATTCAAACAGGGGCTCTGTCGGCCTGGGCCAAATGACCTTTGCCAAGAAAAGAGCCGCCAGACGGCTCTGAAGAGCGGACATAAATAGCAGCATTGCGGGAGAATGTCCACCATTCCGGCGAGGCAGCCCGGAGCTTGTACGACATCACGGCCGGAATCAGGTGACTTTCCACAACGTCTCGCGCAACCTTTTTAAAGAGGGAGGCGTCCCACGCTGCTGACGAGATGTGGGGAATCGCTTCCCTGAATCGTCCGAGAACAGAATAATGGAGGCGTAGGAAATGGGATTCTACAAGTATCTGCGGGACGCGTACCAGGAGCCGGGAGAGTTGCTCGAGAAGGTCTGGAAGGAGCGGCTCATCACCTGGCGGCAGGGGCCTGTCTCCGTCAGGGTGGAGCGGCCGACGCGGCTGGACCGCGCGCGCTCCCTCGGCTACCGCGCGAAGCCCGGTCTCATCATCGTCCGACAGCGTCTCAACCGCGGCGGAAGGATGCGCGAGCAAATCCGCGCGGGACGGCGGAGCAAGCACTTCCGCAGGCAGAGAGTCCTCAGCAAGAACTACCAGCAGGTCGCGGAGGAGCGCGCGGCGCGCGCGTTCCCGAACTGCGAGGTGCTGAATAGCTATCTCCTGGCGCAGGACGGCACGCACTACTGGTTCGAGGTGTTCCTCCTGGACCGGGCGCATCCCTCCGTACTGGCTGACCCGGTGTACTCGCGGATTGCTGCCCAGCGCGGCCGCTCCGCCCGTGGCCTGACATCGGCGGGAAGAAGGGCGCGCGGGCTGTGGCGCAAGGGCAAGGGCGCGGAGAAGGTCCGGCCGAGCCTGCGGGCGCACGGCAGGCGCGGGAACTGAGTTCGGAAGCGCTGTCCGTTGGATAACCCCACATAGTAGAAAACATTATAAATATGTAGGGTTATCCTCTCTCAATGACGTTCATCAGCGTGAAGACCATCAAGGGGAAGAAGCGACGCTACCTTGAGCGCTCTTTCCGTCTGCCTGACGGCAGGGTCCGGAAGCTCTCCGTCTACCTGGGCGGCGCCGTCCGGGAGCGCAGCTTCCCCGACGAGAGCAGAAAGCGTCTGGACTCCAAGGTGAGGGAGGCGTACCTTGATTTCGCCAGCGGGCGCTACAGGAAAGTAGGTGTGTTCACCAACGCCCTCATCAGGAGGCTCGAGGAGATGCGTCTCGCCTATGCGGACATGAAGAGGGGCCTCACCCGGTCGCAGATGCAGGATGTCATCGACCGGTTCACGGTGAACTTCACCTACGAGTCGAACGCGCTCGAGGGAAACTCCCTCACCCTCAAGGATGTCAGCATGGTCTTCCAGGAGGGCCGCGTGGCAGGGGAGAAGGAGCTTCGCGAGGTCTATGAGACCATCAACACGCGGAAGGCCATGCGCCTCCTGTTCTCTGGAAAGCTTCGGATGAGAGAGCGCGACATCATCCGCCTCCATCGTATTCTCGTAGAGCGCACTGGTGTCCCGCCAGGATACAAGAGATTTCCCAACTTCCTCCTGCACCGCACGGTGCGCACCACCCCACCGGAGAGTGTAGCGCATGAGATGGGTTCTCTCCTCGACTGGTACAGGACCAGCACGGAGATGCACCCCCTCAAGAGGGCTGCGGCCTTCCATGCGAGGTTTGAGCGCATCCATCCCTTCGAGGATGGCAACGGCCGCATGGGGAGGCTGCTCGTCAACATCATCCTCATCGAGAACGGCTTCCCGCCGCTCATCATCCGCAAGACGCAGAGGCTCTCCTACCTTGCTACCCTGGAGGCATTTGACAAGGGTCACTCGACAAAGCTCGACCGGTTCTTCGTTGAGCGCTACAAGGAGACCTACCGGAGGTTTTTCCTAGTGTACGTGCGGTATCTTTGAGCACACCTAGGGCCTGTCCTCAAGCGCCTGGCTTGCGCGTCTGCTGGTCCTTTGTGTAGTATGCCCCTTCTATCAGTGTGCGGATGGGCTGCAGCACTGCTCCGATGGTGGCGCCAAGCGGAGCATACATGGCCAGCTCCGTCCAGGCAAGCTGGGTCCAGGGCAGCTGCTCCGCTCCTTCAATTCCCAAATACTTGACCGCCCCCAGAACCGCGGCAACGGCGAGACCCGCCAGCGCGCCGAAGACGGCACCGCCCTTCGCTTCGCGGGCAATCTTCCCGAGGCTGGGCTTCTGCCAGAGGGACATGCTGTCCGAAAGATACGTCTCAGAGTCACGCAGGTCATCATTGAACGCAATCATGCCGGCGACCAGGGGGAAAGGGCTGTCTGGCATGAGATAATGGCTCTGCATGACGATGGCAAGCGTGGGCAGGAGGCGGGTGAGGGCGCCCGGAGCCCCGAATTGGCGCTGGAACGTCTGGGGGAAGCGGCTCTCGTGCTCAATGAACGCACTCTCCAGAGAGTCAGCGGAGAGGTCTGCGCCCTCGCGCTCGAACAGCATATCCTTCAGCGTTTCGTAGCGGTCGCGTTTCTGTACCATGTGCATGGGAAATAATCTTTTCTTTAAATAGTTTACTATCAAGTAACAAAATTTGGTTGGGCGATTGCGCGCTACGCGCTCTCGTCCTTGACCGGAACCTTGTCCATACGTCGGGAGTGGTACCATCCCTCGACGTAGGCGCGGAGCGGCTGCAGGACAGCCCCGACCGTGGAGGCCGTTGGAACGTACAGCAGCAGCTCGTTCCAGGGGGTTTGCTCCACGCCGTCAATGCCAAGAAGCTTGCCTACCGTCACGACGCCCATGAAGGATGCTCCGAGTAAGACTCCGTAGAGCCCGCCGTGCTTGACCTCCTTGGCGAAGCCCTTCGCGGTCGGTTCCTGGTACAGGTTCACCGCATCGCGCGCTGCCTCTCCCACTTCTCTACTGCCTCTGGACATGGCCGAAACGGCGGCCACAGTCGCTATGGTGGAAGGCTCCGGCATCAGGTACATGCTCGCTGCGGCCACGGCTGCGGCCGGCGCCACTCTGGTGAGCAGGCCAGGATTGAAGAAAGTGGAGCGGAGGCCTGGCCAGAACTTGTCCAGTGTGCTGAAATACTCACTCTGATTACCAGCAGCCTTCCCTTCTGTGACCTCGACAACCTTTTCCTCTAGGGAGTCCGTCATGTCGCCACCTCTGCCGCAGGGAGTGGCATGCCGTTTATAAATGATGCCAAGGAATAAATACGCACGGCAGCATCATGCGGCCATGACCAAGCCGCCGTGGCTCACCATCCGCGTCGCTCCCGGCGACGGCGTGCCGCGCCTGCGGACGCTGATGCGCTCCTCGCGCCTGCACACGGTGTGCGAGGAGGCGCACTGCCCGAACATGCAGGAGTGCTGGTCAGGCGGCACCGCCACTTTCATGCTCATGGGCGATGTCTGCACGCGCGGCTGCAGGTTCTGCCATGTCTCCTCGGGAACGCCCGGACCGCCGGACGCAGGAGAGCCCGAGAACATCCTTCTCGCAGCGAAGGAGATGCAGCTCTCCTATGTCGTGCTCACCTCGGTGGACCGGGATGACCTCGAGGACCAGGGAGCGGAGCATTTCGCAGAGGCAATCAGGCTGCTGAAACAGGAAGGGTTTCTTGTGGAAGCTCTTATTCCTGATTTCCGCGGCGAGACCGCGCTTGTCTCGCGCGTCATCGCTGCCGGCCCGGACGTGCTCGGCCACAATATCGAGACCGTGTCGAGACTGCAGGGTAGAGTCCGTGACCGGCGAGCGAACTACGAGCAGAGCCTCAAGGTTCTGCGCCATGCGAAAGGCCCTGGCGTCTACACCAAGAGTTCGCTCATGCTCGGTCTCGGCGAGACGGAGGAGGAGATTCTTGCGACCATGGACGACCTTCTCGGCGCAGGAGTCTCGCTGCTGACCCTCGGTCAGTACCTGCGGCCGAGCAGACGACACCTTCCCGTGGCGGAGTACGTCCGGCCCGAGGTCTTCGCGGAACTGCGCTCGGCCGCGTTGCAGAAGGGTTTCCTGTACTGCGCTGCGGGGCCCTTCGTGCGGAGCTCCTACCGCGCGGGAGAGCTGTTCATGGAACGGGTGCTCCGGAAGATATCCGGTTGAGGAGACGAAACATACTTAAGTGCGCGAGGCAATCCTTAGGCATGGTCAAGCGCAAGACGAAGGCGACCACCGTGAGATTCCACGATAAGCAGCTGCAGAGAGTTTATGAAGAGGCGAGGGAAGCATTTCAGCGGGCTGGAATCACCCTTGAGGATGTTCTGGAGTGGTTCCCCTAGGGTTCACTATACGGATGCCAAGTTGGGCGAGCCGTTCCCGGTTTCTCGTGAGTTCTTCATCAACAGTGACGAACTCCGCTAGTCCGTGAAGTTCGAGTTCCGCAAGATGGAGGCTATCATCTTCGGTGAGATGAGGAAGGGCCCGCCGCAGATTGCTCAGGTCTGATAGTCTTGTACGGAAGAACGCTGATGCGGTTTCTGACGAGCATCTCTTCGAGGTACTCGAACACCTTGCGACGCAGGAACAGGTCGCGTACATGCCTGCATGAGCCATTGACGACCTCACCGATGAGCGGATGGGTGATGTGCCCATGATGCTGATAGCCGAGCCCAGACAGATAGCGGGCGCAGGATTCATCCCTCTCTGCGAGCGATGCGATAAGGATACAGGCATCAATGACACGATGTGGCTTCCGCGCTGTCCTGCGGGCGAAGGAGCTCGGCATGAGCCCAGCGGCCGGTACGTCATTGATATACCTTCTGGGTCGCAGTCCGGAAGGTTTCCGAACCCGAGAGTTCCCTTTTTTTGGTTCTCTCGATAACTATATAACAGGGCGGCCGAAAAGCACGACTATGCAAGAGGCATGGTTGCTGGAGCTCGGGGTCACTCCCTATGGAGAAGCCCTTGCGCTGCAGGAGCGCCTGGTGGAGCTTCGTCTGCAGGACAGGATACCTGACACCTTCCTGCTGCTCCAGCATACCCCGGTTGTCACCCTCGGACGGCGCGCCTCGGGGAGCGGGCGCGAGGTTGCCCTCGCGGTGAACGAGGAGGAGCTCGGTCGCAACGGAGTCGCGCTTTTCGAGATCAATCGCGGAGGGCTCGCGACCTACCACGGGCCCGGCCAGCTCGTCGGCTATCCCATCATCTCACTTTCCGGAAAGCTTGACCTCAAGGGCTACATGGACAGGCTCTGCAGGGTGATGTCTTCGGCGTGCGCCCACTACGGCATCGGCGCGCGCATCGACAAGGGCCTCTGGGTGCAGGCGGAGAAGATTGGCTCGACCGGCGCCGCGGTCGTCTCCCGGGGAGGCAAGCATGTCACCATGCACGGCTTCGCCTTCAACGTCGCGGACCAGTCCTCCGGCTTCTCTCTCATCGTGCCCTGCGGGATGGCCAGCCTGAAGGTGACTTCCCTGGAGCAGCTCATCTCTCGACAGCCCCCCCTGGATGAGGTCGCCGCCCTGCTAGCAAAGGCTTTTAAGGATGAATTCCGCTACGCAACACTCGAGCGAGTCGCCCTGAGCGACCTGGAGTGAACCATGACGCAGAAAGCCCAGCTGACTGTCTTCATCGTCCTCGGCCTCGTCATCCTCTCGGTCTTCGCGCTTGCCATGTACGTCCGCGTGCAGACCGTCGAGACCCGCGTGGGCTCCCTGGAGCAGCAGGTGGACCTGCAGGGCGAGCGCACCGCGCTGAAGCTCATGGTGGACGACTGCCTCAAGCAGAAGACGGTGAGGGCCATCGAGCTCTACGGCATCAACCCGGACGAGGAGACGGAGGGGCTCATCACAGCCTTTGTGGAATACGAGATAGGCCCATGCCTTGACCTGGAGCAATTCCGCAAGGCAGGCTTCGAGATTGACCAAGACGCAGGATACGCAGCAACGGAGATATCGGAGGGCGCGCTGAGCGTGGAGCTGCATCTCCCGCTCACCCTTGCCTCAGCGGAGAGCCGCGTCTCTGTCGAGGATTTCTCGTTCACCCTGCAGAAGACGAGATACATCAGCCTGCCGACCGATGACCAGGGAGTGATGCTCCAGCCCTTCACGGTGACGACTCCCAACGGCCGCGCTGAGCTCAGCATCCCGCAAGGGGTGCGCGTCTGGCGGAGCGGCTCTCCTGTGCGTCAGGACGAGGTGCTGGAGCTGCGACTGGTGGACAGGAATCACGAGGGGCTGCTGAACGCACTCTCCATCGGGGAGACGCTCTACCTCATGGAAGGAGGTATCGAGTTCGACCCCGGAGCAGTGCTCACAATGTATTATCGGGATGGGGAGATTCCGCTCTGGGAGAGCCAGCAGGACCTCACCCTTTCGGTGTACAACGAGCGGACTGGGTTGTGGGAGACGCTGCCCACGGCAGTGGACCGTAGGCGGAACCGCATCTCCGCGCTCGTGACGCACTTCTCGATGTTCTCAGTCACCTCCAGCTTCTGTTCTCACAAATCGAGCAATGACCAGGTGCTCTCATCCGGCGCGGTGTTCAAGGAGCGTTGCAGGTCGTGCACGGCTGCAACCACAAAGGAGGGGAGCAGCCTGTACTTCACCGGCACCGGGGCGCAGTACTACTCCTATCCCGTGCTCGGGACTCCCAACGGACCGTGCATCCTCCGGGACTGGGACGGGGACGACCCGGACGGCGATGGCAAGAAAGAGCGGACGAGGAAGATGGACGAGCTGGACTGCGTCATCGGGGAAGAGGGTGACTACAACTACGCGACCGGCGAGTGCACCTACGAGGTGGACGCGACGCCGGAGACCTACGGCTACACCAGCGTCCAGCAGGTGGGCGGCCGCGGGACGTACAGCTTCTATGTCCAGGAGAAGGGGAATGCCTGCCGGACCAGCGAGGTCCCGGTGGACATCGTCATCTCGTCGCTCTCTGCCGGGGACATCGCCACGGGCTCTCTCCGTGGCGGGGAGATCCATGCCGGGACGAACTACATCGACGTCCAGGTGGACAACACCAACGGGGACGCATGCGCCTCGGCAGAAGTCACGGTCACCGTGCGCGGCGCCGGCTTCGTCCCGAGCTGCGCCCGCGGCGCAAAGGGCGGTCCGGGTGCTCGCATCACGCAGAACTGCCAGTGCGGCACCGCCAATGTGGACATCCGCGGAGGAAAGGAGCTGTACTGCTGCAACAGCGGCATCGTGGTGGACAATGCTCTGAAGTGCGTCCAGAGCGCTTCGAGTTCCTGCCGGCTCGGCTATCTCAGCACCTCGGACAACGGGTGCTGGTGCGGCTCGAATCAGTTCAGCTTCAACGCAGCCGGGAATGCGTTCTTCTGCTGCCCTGGCAAGGGACTCGTCGCATCAGGGGAGCAGTGCAATGTCTCCGGCCCCTCGTGCGGCATGCCCGCCGGAGCGGCGGTGACCGGCGCAAGCATCAGCCCGGATGAAGTCCTACGGCCGCTCTGCTCGCCTGCCGCGCAGGAATGCAGTTGCTCGTACTGCGACAATATCCAGGAGCAGCTCCAGAAGGAACTCTGCTCGTACAACTGCCTTTCGGACTGCATGGGTGTCGGCGCCATGGTGAATGAGGTGCGCGCTGCCGAGAGCTACTGCTTCCCGAAGTTCGGTATCTCGGTGGGCAGCACCGAGGACCTCGTGCAGCAGCTGCAGGACTACGACCCCGATGCGGCCATCAGTGTCGGGGACTACATCCCGCTCGCGGATTCCCTAAGCTGCGTGGCGGAGCAGCTCAGCGGCGTGAATCCCCAGCTCGGCCCTCTTGCGCAGGTAGCATCCGGAGTGTCCTCGTTCGTGCTTGATGTCATCCAAGGGAACGAGGTGGACCTGCTCTGCTCCTGCGGCCAGCTTGAGAGCGGCGCTGCCTGCAGCGCGCGCATATGGAACGACCCCCTGTGCAATCCCGAGTGCTGCGAGTGCCCTGGCGGGCTGGACATCCTGGACTCTATCGGCTGTGCGATCCAGCAGGCCCTTGAGTCCCGGTGCGTGGATGAGCGGCCGCCCACGGGTGACGGATTCAGACGAAGGATAGGCCACTGCCAGAAGGACAGCGATGGCACCCTGTACGATTGCGCCCCCGGAGCGCTGGGCATCATGAGCTGCAAGCCGGCGCCGGATGCACAGCCCAGCGAGAATGTCGAGCCTGCGGTGCTCCTGCCGCCCGAGTGGACTCCCACTCCTGATGTAAATCCCTGAGAGACTAACGTCACGGTCGGCCGCGTTGCCGAGGATACCCGGCATTCCGGCGAGACAGCACGGATATCGTGAAGCAGTGCGGCCGAGACGTGGAGACGCTCTTCAGGGCCCGCGGACTGCAAAGATATTTAAACTTCTCCGCTCCGGCAGGACCATGGGCCTCTCGGAGAGACGCGCGCAACTCACCACCTTCATCATCGTCGGCCTCGTCATGGTGGCTGTCTTCGCGCTGGCCATCTACGTGCGCGTGCAGACCGTCGAGACCCGCGTGGGCTCCCTGCAGCAGCAGGTGGACTTGCAGGCGGAGCGCACCACGCTGAAGCTCATGGTGGACGACTGCCTCCGGCAGAAATCAATCAAGGCAATCGAGCTCTACGGCCTGAACCCTGACGATGAGACGCAGCATCTCATCACCTCCTTCGTGGAATACGAGGTGGTGCCCTGCCTGGACGTGCAGCAGTTCGTCAACGCGGGCTTTGGGATCCAGCAGGGTGCCGGCTATGCCGCCACCACCATCAGCGAGGGTGCGGTCGAGGTCAAGCTCCATCTTCCGCTCACGCTGCGGAAAGGGCTCGCCAGCACGGTCGTCGAGGACTTCTCCTTCACCCTCCAGAAGGTGCGTTACATCAACCTTCCCACGGATGACAGCGGCGTGCTGCAGCAGGCGTTCACCGTCACCACCCCGAACGGCCGCGCGGAGCTCACCATCCCGCAGGGGGTCGCGGTGCGGCGCTCGGGAGCCCCTGTCAGGCCTGACGATGTCCTGGCGCTCCGTCTCGTCGACCGCAACTACAACGGCATGCAGAACGCGGTCTCCATCGGGGAGGTGCTCTACCTCATGCAGAGCGGGGTCGCCTTCCAGCCGGCGGCCACCCTGACACTCTTCTATGAGGATGACGAGATTCCCCCATGGGAGAATGAGGAGCAGCTGACCCTTTCGGTCTACAATGACGAGCGCGGAATCTGGGAGACGCTCCCGAGCATCGTGGATGCGGAGCGCAACAAGATCACCGCGCAGGTGACGCATTTCTCCCTCTTCTCGGTCACGAGCAGCCTCTGCCGCTTTGATGTGGAGACCGAGCAGGTCATCGCCTCGGGGCTGGTGTACAAGGAGCGCTGCAGGCCGTGCAGCGCGCCGACGCAGGCGAAGGGCGCGGGACTCTACTTCACGGGAACCGGGCCACGGGATTACCCCACGCCTGTCCTGGGCACCCCCAACGGGCCCTGTGTCCAGCGCGACTGGGACGGCGACGACCCGGACGGCGATGGCAAGAAAGAGCGGACCAGGAAGATGGATGAGCTGGACTGCGTCATCGGGGAAGAGGGCGACTACAACTACGCGACCGGCGAGTGCACCTACGAGGTGGACGCGACGCCCGAGACCTACGGGTATGATGATGCGCGATACGTGGGTGGCACAGCCACCTGGACGTTCCAGGTAGCGAAGGACGGGAACGCCTGCGAGGCGAGCGAGAGCGTCAGCGGCCCGGTGGACTTCACCGTCATCGCGTCTCCGGGCGACACGGTGAGCGCAACCCTCAACGGCGTTTCCGTGCTGCAGGCAGGCGGCCCGGTGGCGAGCAAGGCGCAGCTTCGGCAGGGCACCAACACCATGACCTTCGCCGTGGAGAACGCCAACGGGGACGCGTGCGCGGAGGCCCAGACGGAGATCACCGTCCACGGCGCGGGCTTCCTGCCGAGTTGCTCCACGGGCGGCCAGCTCTCCGGCAACTGCCAGTGCGATCAGCAGAACGTCAACATCCAGGGCAAGAAGCTCTTCTGCTGCCCGAACGGCGTCATCGTGGAGAACAGCAGCGCGAAGTGCCAGCCGGGCTATGTCGACCCGCTCACCAACGCCACGAACATCTGCGGGAGCGAGTTCCTCTCTGCCGCGGACCACGGCTGCTACTGCGGTTCAGCGGGCCAGCAGTACAACCACTACGGCGCGGCGAAGCACTACTGCTGCGGACTCGATGGACTGAGTAAGACCCCGTGCGAGCAATGCAGGAAGGACGGCGGCGACGCGAGCGATGGCTGCCTCTGCGGTGGATTCCAGGCGAAAGCGGGACAGGTATGCTGTCACGCAGGCGG